>JAZNRS010000112.1:0-43785 GCA_045590815.1 Faecousia sp. | reverse complement strand
AAAATCTTTGATTTTTGACTGGGGGAGTTCGGGAAAATCCTATTTTTACTCCCCCCGGCCTCGCTTGCGCTTCGGCCACCCCCCTCATAAATGCGGGGGGCAAGGGCGTGTGCGTTACTCCGCTAAACAATCATTTACCTTATTAACAATCTTACGCAAATACCCGGGCCGGCACTTGCCAGCCCCGGTATGTAGCTTGACTAATTACTCAGCGTCCTCGACAGCTTCCTCAGCCTCGACCTCAGCGGGGGTCTCCAGCAGGGCACGGATGGACAGGGAGATGCGCTTGTTCTCAGCGTCCACATCGGTGATCTTGACCTGGACATCCTGGCCCTCGCTCAGCACGTCCTCGGGCTTGCCGATGCGGCGGTCAGCGATCTGGGAGATGTGGATCAAGCCGTCAACGCCGGGGATGATCTCAGCGAAAGCGCCGAAGGTCATCAGCTTGACGATCTTGGCGTCCACAACGTCGCCAACAGCGTACTTGCTCATGAACTGATTCCAGGGGTTCATCTCAGCGGTCTTGTAGCCCAGGGAGATCTTGTGCTTCTCGGTATCGAAGGAGATGACGTAAACATCGATCTCGTCGCCAACCTTGACCACCTCAGCGGGAGTCTTGATGCGGTTCCAGCTCAGCTCGGAAACGTGAACCATGCCGTCCACGCCGCCGATGTCAACGAATGCGCCGTAGGAGGTCAGGGACTTGACCACGCCATGGTACTTGTTGCCCTCAGCGATCTCAGCCCAGATCTTCTCACGGTTAGCCTTGCGCTCCTCGGAGTTGACAGCGCGGATGGAGCCGATAACACGACGGCGGGCACGGTTGACCTCAGTGATCTTCAGGCTGACGGTCTTGCCCACCATACCGGTCATGTCGCCACCCTTGGCGATGCCGGACTGGGAAGCAGGAATGAACACGCGAACGCCCTTGACGTTAGCCACCAGGCCGCCCTTGTTCTCCTCGGTGATGGTGCCTTCCACAGTGGTCTTCTCCTCTGCGTAGGTGCCCATCTCGTCCCAAACCTTCATGCCGTCCAGCTTCTTCTTGGACAGCTGAACAGTGCCCTCCTGGTCGTTCACACGAACCACGAAGACTTCGATCTCATCGCCAACCTTCAGAATATCCTCGGGCTTGACAGAGGGATCGGTGCTGACTTCGTCATAAGGAATGTAGCCTGCGTGCTTGGTGCCCAGATCCACCTGGACTTCCGTGTTACCGATGCCGGTAACGGTGCCGATGACCTTATCTCCTGTATTTAAAGTCTTGATGGACTGCTCCAGAAGTTCTGCGAAGTTCTCCTCCTGGATAGCCTCAACATTAGTAATTTCGCTCATAGTCTTATTGACCTCCTTTATTATCCACGCCGGCGTAGATGCGCCAGCCGTGATTCCAACATTGGTGACCCCCTTGAAGAAAGCGGGATCCAGCTCCGATGCATTGTCCACCAGAGCCACCCGGGAACAATGCTCCCGGCAGATCATTGCGAGGCGGCCGGTATTGGAGCTGGTGGGGTCGCCCACCACCACCATGGCCTGACAGGATGCGCTCAAAACCGCCGCTTCTCCCTGCCGAAATTCCGTCGCTCTGCATATTGTATCAAATATTTTCAAATTAGTAAACAGTTTTTTTGCAATTTCACAGCATTTTTTCCACAAAGATTCTGTGGAAGTGGTCTGGGAAACCATGCAAATGGGAGTTTCTGGAGAAACCTCACCGGTTTTTGCCCAATTTTCCAGTTCCTGGGCGTTTTCAAAAATGCGGCAATCACCGCACCAGCCGGCGATACCCTCCACCTCCGGGTGGGAACGGGTGCCAATGATCACCGGCAAACGCCCCTCCGCCTCGGCTTTTTCCACGATGCCGTGGATGCGCTTAACGAAAGGACAGGTGGCATCGATGATCTCCACGCCCCGGCTTTCCAGGGTGTTGATCACCTGCCGGGTCACGCCGTGGGAGCGGATGATGACGGTCATTCCCGGCTGCGCCTGCTCCGGCTCGCCGATGACCTGCACCCCCAGCTGCTGAAATTTTTCCACCACATGGCGGTTGTGGATGATGGGACCCAGGGTCACCACCTGCTTGCCGGAGGCAGCAGACTGCTCCACCAGCTCCACCGCCCGGGACACGCCGAAGCAAAATCCGGCATTTTTCGCAACGGTCACGCTCATAAGGCAATCTTCTTTCCCACAATGGCCTTGATTTCCGCCACAACACCCTCGATATCCAGGGCAGAGGTATCCACCTTCACCGCATCCTTCGCCTGCTTCAAGGGCGCGATGGGACGGTGGGTATCCTGGTAATCCCGCTGCTGGATCTCCTTGAGAATGGTGGGCAGCTCCGCCTTCTGACCCTTGGCGATGAGCTCGTCATAGCGCCGCTTGGCACGAACCTCCGGGTCGGCAGTAAGGAAGATCTTGATATCCGCCTTGGGCAGAACCACCGTGCCGATATCACGACCGTCCATGATCACGTTGTGCTTTTTGGCGACATCCCGCTGCATATTCAGCAGCATATCCCGCACCACGGCGTGGGCAGACACCAGGGACGCCTTCTGGCTGATGTCCTGGGTGCGGATGTCAGCGGACACGTCCATGCCGTTCATGATCATGTGCTGGACGCCTTCTTCATCGTACTCGATCTGAACGGTCAGCTCGTCGATGTAGCGCTCCACACCGTCCACATCCTTGGGGCTGATGCCCAGCAGATCCAAAAAATACGCCACGGTGCGGTAGATCGCACCGGTATCCACATACATAAAGCCCAGCTCCTTGGCAAGGCGCTTGGCGATGGTGCTTTTGCCCGCACCGGCAGGACCATCGATGGCGATGGAATAAGTCTTAGCCATTACAATTTCCTTCTTTCTACACAATATCAAAAATCGCCTTGGGTACGTAGGGAGATACATCCAGCCCGAAGCTGTGCAGCTCCTTGACCATAGACGAGGATACCGCTACATTTTCCGCCCGGAAATACACATATTCCATCCGGGGGTTGATGAGCTTGTTCACCTCAGCGATGTTTTCTTCGTAATTGTAATCCATGTTGTTGCGCAGACCCCGGATCATGTAGCCGATGTTGTTGGTCCTGGCATACTCGGCGACCAGACCATCATGCACCGTCACCGACACATTGTCAAGCCCCAGTTCCGCCACGGTAGCTTCGATGGCGGACTTCATCGCTTCTGCGGAAAAGGTGCGGCGCTTGTTGGCGTTGATGCCGATGACCACATCCACCTCGTCAAACAAAGCAGATGCCTTCTTCACAATGTCCAGATGACCGTTGGTAAAGGGGTCAAAGGAACCGGGATAGATCGCTCTTTTAGGCATATATGCCGCCTCCTTAACTATGGCGCAGCTTGGTCAAAGCGGCGGCTTCCTTCGCCACCACCTCTTCCGGGGTCAGACCCAGCTTTCTGCCGGTTTCCTCGGGGCTGAGGGGCTTGCCGCCCTCCAGACCGAAGCGCAGCTTCAGCACCTTGGCATCCGCCTCGTCCAGCTCCGACAGCAGCTCCTCAATGCGCTGACGCATCTGGAAATATGCGGTGTCCTCCACCGCCTGCTGCTCCTCCGGGTCTTCCTCGTCGGTTTCCACCGGCTGCTTCGCCTGGGCAACGCTCCGGGCTGCTGCCAGGGTGGATGCCACCAGCGCCGTTTCATCGGTGCTCATGTGCAGCTCCTGGGCAATCTCCTCCAGGGTGGGATTGCGTCCCAGGTCGCTGAGTAGCCGCTCGTCCACCGCCCGGTAGTCTTCCATGGCTTGACGCATTTTCTGTCCGACACCGTTGGCTCTGGCCTGCATGGTCACGGCTCTTGCCAGATCCCAACGGATGTGCCAGTCGCAGTGGGCTTCAAAATCGCCGCCTTCATAGCTAAGGACGCCCTGCCACAGACCGAGGCTTCCCTCCTGGATCAGATCCAGCAGAAGCACGCCGTAGCCGGTAAGCTCACAGGCCCGCTCCACCACACGGCTGAGCATCAGATTGGTCAGCCTTTCCACCACGGACTTGTCGCCGGTGAGCAGCTTTTCCGCCAGCACCGCCACATCGCCGCAAGCAGGCATTTCCGACAGCTCCTCCAGATACAGCCGCAGAGGATCCGTTTCCTCCAGGGCTGCCAACAAGTTGCCGTCCTTCACAAGCTGTTCTTCCCGGCGCAGACGAACTGCCGCCTCGCCGGTACCGGGAGCTTTGGGCAGCTGAGAAATATCCAGCAAAATGTGCCGCTGCTCCAGGGTGCGCAGCGCCTCCTCCGCTTCCACTTCCTCCTCCCCTTCCACAAGGGTCAGAAACCGGACTGCGGACAGGCTGCCGCCATCCTCTATCTTCTCCAGCGCCAGCTCCCAGGGAGCCGGCTCAAAGGTAAATTCCATCATTCCAAAAAATCCTCCAGTCCCATACTGGCACCGCATTTTTTCAGCTTGTCCATGGCCTGCCGCTCGATCTGCCGGGCCCGTTCCTTGGAGATACCCAGGCTGCCGCCGATCTCCTCCAGAGAGTGGCAGATGCCGTCCTCCATGCCGAAATGCAGCCGCAGGATCTGCCGCTGCCGGTCATTGAGCATGGAAAGCAGCCGCTCCATGGTCTGATTCAGCTCTTCCCGAATCAATTGCTCCTGGGGCTGGGGGGCATGGATATCCTCCAAAAGATGCCCCAGGGTACTGTCCTCCCCGGATGCCGGGGCATCCAGCGAGCAGGTTTCCGGGGTCAGCTTCAGAAGCTCTCGCACCTTGTCGGCGCTCATTTCGCACCGCTGAGCGATCTCCTCCGCTGTGGGCTCCACGCCGCTTTCCTGCAAAAGCGCATTCCGGGCAGCCAACACTTTGCGAATTCGCTCGGCGGTGTACACGGGCACCCGGATCATCACGGCATGATTCATCAGGCACCGGGTCACGCCCTGGCGAATCCACTTGGTGGCATAGGTGGAGAAGCGGTATTCCATGGTATAATCAAACTTTTTCGCCGCCGCCAGCAGACCGATACTCCCCTCCTGGATCAGATCCAGCAGCGGCACGCCCCGACCGGCATATTCCCTGGCAACGGACACCACCAGCCGCAGATTGGAATTGACCATCTGCCGAATGGCATCCTCGTCCCCCTGGGCGCAGCGGTAGGCAAGGCTCCGCTCCTCCTCAGGACTGAGCCGGGGAAATTGGCGTATTTCATTCAGGTATTGTCGCACATCGTCCTCGCCGGGGATCACCGGCTGTGCAAAAGCTGTCATACCTTCATTCCTTTTCTTTCTTTCATGTTGTTGCGCAGGACAAGCAGATCATCGTCCGATGTCACCTGCGTCTTTTGATGCTGGGAGCGGATGGTGCGGATGCAGTCCGCCAAGGCATCCTCGCTCACCGGACCGGTTTGCCGCTGCAAGATGCCTGCCAGGTGGGACATTTCCTCGCCGCCGAACTCCGTCAGCACGCTTAAGGATACCTCCAAGCCCTGTTTATGGCGGCTTTGCAGCTGGGAAAATGCCTTGCCCAGCAGCGGAGAGGAAAATTCCGCCTCAGTCAGATTGGCTTGATCCAACAGCGCCGGCTCCTTCAAAATCAGCGCCAGCCCCGCCTCCTCCGCCATGGCAGATTTGATATTGTCATAGCGAATGCTGCGGGATTTGGGCTGCAAATTCTTCGCCGGTGCCAGATCGATCTGCTCCTGGCGCTTCTTGTCCATAGCCATGCGGCGCTTGAATGCTTTATTAACCTCCAGCTTCATGGCCTCGAAGCTGATTTCCGCAGCCTCAGCCACCCGGCGACCGTAAACCTCCCGGGTCACGGCGCTGGGCAGGGTGCTGATCAGCTCCGCAGATTCGTGGATGTACTTGACTCGCTGGTCATCCTCCCGGAGGTCGTACTTTTTACGGATGGCATTTAACTGATATTCCACCCGATTGGAGGACTCCTCCAGCAGGTTCTTGAATTTATCCGCACCGAATTTTTTCAGGTATTCGTCCGGATCCTTGGCATCCCGCATTTGCAAGACCTTCACCTGCAGACCGGCTTTTTCCAGAATGGGGATGGCTCGCTGGGCGGCTCGCTGACCGGCGTTGTCACCGTCGTAGATCAGCACCACCTGGTCGGTGTACTTGCTGAGCAGGGTCGCACCGTCTTCCGTCAACGCCGTGCCCAAAGATGCCACAGCGCAGTTGAGGCCATACTGATGCAGGGCGATGGCATCCATGTAGCCCTCCACCAAAATCATGTAACCAAGTTTGCTTTTCTTGGCAAAATTCAGCGCAAACAGGTTCTTTCTCTTATTAAAAATGATGGTTTCCGGGGAGTTTAAGTACTTCGCCGCCTCGTCATCCTTCTTCATGATGCGACCGCCGAAGCCGATGATATGATCCCGGACGTCGATAATGGGGAACATCAGCCGGTCCCGGAACCGGTCGAAAAGGCTGCCGTTTTTCTTGGAAACGGTCACAAGACCGGAGTCCTTCAGCTCCTGGTCGGTATAGCCCTTGGCGCGCATGGCGTCCACCAGATCCGTCCAACTGTCCGGAGCATAACCGATGCCGAAGGTGGTCAGGGTGGATTTGGGCATACCACGTCCCAGGGCGTATTCCAGGGCAGCTTTCCCCTCCGGGGCGTAGAGCTTGCTGTGGAAGAACCGGGCAGCCTCCTTGTGCAGCGCCCAAAGGCGCTCCTGGTGACGGTAGCGGCTTTGATACTGCTCGTCCTCCGGCACCTCCATGCCTACCCGCTTGGCCAGCGCACGCACCGCGTCCGGGTAGCTCAGTCCCTCGATCTCCATTTGGAAATTGATGACGCCGCCGCCCTTGTGACAGCCAAAGCAGTAGTACATTCCTTTATCCGGCGCAACGGAAAAAGATGCGGTTTTCTCCCCGTGGAAGGGGCAAAGTCCGAACATATTCGAGCCGCTTCTGCGCAGGTTCACATACTGACCTACCACATCCTCAATGGGATTGCGCAATATCAGTTCATCGATAAACGCAGGCTGAAATTCTGCCATAATGCCCCTCCTTTCCACGTTATCAACTTATTATATCACATTATCCCCGGACATTCCACCCCGCAGGAATAAAAATTTCTGTATATTTGTCAACGGCATACTTGTCAGTCATGCCGGCGATGTAGTCGCAGACGGTGCGTTCCATGCCATCGAAGGTAAGCTGGGGCTGAAAATCTGCCGGCATAGCTTCAGGGTGGTTTACATAATACTCGAACAGCATCTGGAGCATCTCCTTTGCCTTGCTCTCCTCGCCCTTGGCGACGGGGTTGCGGTATACCTTTTCAAACATAAACGACCGCAGATCCAAAAGCGCCCGCTCCACCGCCGGGGTCTGACAGATCTTCCCCGCCTCCCGGGAGGTGAGGATCAGATCCGTGATCAAGGTGTTCAGCCGCTGGCTGTAGCCGTGTCCCAAAACGTCGGAAACGGCCACAGGAATGTGGTCATCGGACAAAATTCCTGCCCGAACCGCATCGTCAATATCGTGATTCACATAGGCGAACCGGTCTGCCAGACGGACGATCTGTCCTTCCAGGGTCTCCGGGACATAATTTCCGGTGTGACCCAAAATGCCCATGCGCACTTCATAGGTCAGGTTCAGTCCCTGACCGTTCTTTTCCAGCTCATCCACCACACGCAGGCTCTGCTCATTGTGCCGGAAAGGCTTTCCCAAGCAATTGCTCAGCGCCTCCTCACCGGCATGACCAAAGGGGGTGTGCCCCAGATCGTGACCCATGGCGATGGCCTCCGCCAGGTCGGTGTTCAGACCCAGGGTGTGGGACACCGTCCGGGAGATCCGGGTGACCTCCAGGGTATGGGTCATGCGGGTGCGGTAGTGATCGCCCTCCGGTCTGAGAAAGACCTGTGTCTTATGCATCAGCCGGCGGAAAGCCTTGGAGTGAACGATGCGGTCGATATCGCGCTGATAGCAGGTGCGCACATCATTTTCCTGAAGCTCCTCCGGCACAAGACGCCCCTTGGACTGGTCGGAAAACGCCGCCAGGGGATTCAAATGCCGATGCTCCAAATGCTCCAATTGTTCACGAATGGTCATCACGAACACTCCTTAGTAAATCTAAGTTAAGGCTCCCCTTTGAGGGGAGCTGTCAGCGAAGCTGACTGAGGGGTGATAACTTCTGACATTTTCACCCCTCCGCCCCATCGGGGCACCTCCCCTCAAGGGGAGGCTTTACACCGGAAATGCCCGGTATTCCTGCCCGGTTTCCATACCCTCGATGGTACCGGCGCTCATATCGGTGAGCTTATCCAAAAAGGGCTGCGCCTGACTTTCAGGCATCAGGATCTCCAACTCCACATCCATGCCAAACTGGGTATCCCGTAAGATGCCGCCGAATGCGGCGATCTCCAGCTTCACCCGTTCATAAAAATTGTAGGGAATGGGCACATACAGCGCCGTCCACACCCGTTTCATGGACTTTCCTGCCGCATCCACGGCAATTTTCGCACCCTTGGTATAGGCACGAACCAGTCCACCGGCGCCCAGCAGGATGCCGCCAAAGTACCGGGTGACCACGCACACCACATTATAAAGCCCCTCCCGCTGCAGTACCTGCAGCATGGGCATACCGGCGGTGCCGCCGGGTTCGCCGTCGTCGGAAAACCGCACCGCACCGTCCTTGATGATGTACGCCCAGCAATTGTGGGTGGCATCGTAGTGCTGCTTTTTTATTTCCTGGATCCTGGCGAGGGCTTCCTCCTCGGTTTCCACCAGCCAAACCCGACCGATGAAATGGGATTTCTTTTCATAAAATTCATCCTCACCAAAGCCGGTGGGCACCAGATACTCTTCCAAGGGTCAGCACTCCTTCGTAATATACTGCTTCAGCCGTCCGTACAGGATCTCGTCCACGATGGTTTCCACCACGATGCCCTCGCCGGTGTAGTCGGTGGACAGCACCTGGGCATTGTTGTGGAGGGTTTCCAGCAGACCGCCCATGGAATACGGCAGCGTCACCACAATATGATGCCGGCTTTGCCCCAGAGCAGTTTCGATGGATTTCAGCAAAACGTCCATGCCATAGCCATGCTTGGCGGACATTCTCACCACGTCCTCCCCTACGGGGATATCCGTAGGCTCCACCAGCTCCGCCTTGTTGTAGCAGCGCAGCACCGGGGTGTCGGGCTTGGCAAGCTTGGAGATCAGCCGCTCCACCACCGCAATATGCTCCTCCCGGTTGGGATCGGCAGAGTCGATGACGTGAAGCAGAAGATCGGCGTATTCCAGCTCCTCCAATGTCGCCCGGAAGGCATCCACCAGATGGTGGGGCAGCTTGGCGATAAATCCGACTGTATCAGACGGTATCACATCCAGGTTGTGGGAAACGGTCAATTGCCGGGAGGTAGTGTCCAAGGTGTCAAAAAGACGGTTATTGGCAGGAATTCCTGCACCGGTGAGTTGATTCAGCAGGGTGGATTTTCCGGCGTTGGTGTAGCCCACGATGGCAACCACCGGCACGGAATTTTTCATCCGGCGCTCCCGCTGGACGCTTCGCACCTGCCGCACCTGCTCCAGCTCATGCTGCAGCCGGGAGATCCGCTCCCGGATATGACGGCGGTCGCTTTCCAGCTTGGTTTCGCCGGGACCACGGGTGCCGATGCCGCCGCCTTGACGGCTCAGGCTCTTGCCCATTCCGGACAGCCGGGGCAGCAGATACTGGTACTGTGCCAGCTCCACCTGCAAACGTCCTTCCTTGGTCTTTGCCCGCTGGGCGAAAATATCCAGAATCAAAGCGCTGCGGTCAAGGACGGTAACGCCCATGATCTCCTCCAGGGCACGAATATGACCGGGGGACAGCTCATTATCAAAGATCACCATGGTGGATGCCGTTGCCTCCACCAGCATTTTCACTTCCTGGGCCTTGCCCTCACCGATGAAGCTGTGGGAGTCGGGGGTGTGGCGATTTTGCAGCACCTTGCCGGTGCAAAAACCGCCGGCGGTTTCCAAAAGCGCCTCCAGCTCCTCCAGGGTTTCGTCGGTAGCGGTCTGTGCCTGGGTAAAGCAGTCCGCATTCAGACCCACCAATACCGCCCGCTCTTGTACCATTTCGTCAAAATTCGATTCCATGTTTCCTCCATGTGCAATGATAAATGATCGTTTAGCGCACTATTGCGCTGCGAAGCAGCGCCTTGGCTCTCCCTCTGGGAGAGCTGGCACCGCCACAAGGCGGTGCCTGAGAGGGCTTTTCTATATCGCACAACCCTCTCCGCCCCAGTGTGCGCACTGGGGCACCTCTCCCAAAGGGAGAGGCAAGAGTGGGTGCGTTACTCCGCTAAACAATCATTTACCAAACTATCATCAAATTAGTCCAAAAAACACAAAAAAAGTCCGCACTACGCCAACGCAGTGCGGACCTTGTCTTACTTCAGACCAAATCTCTTGTTGAAACGATCAACACGTCCACCGGTGTCAACCAGCTTCTGCTTGCCGGTATAGAAAGGGTGGCACTTGGAGCAGATCTCAACGCGGATGTCCTTCTTAGTGGAACCGGTCGTAAAAGTGTTACCACAGGCACAGCGAATGGTAGTCTGTTCGTACTTAGGATGGATGCCTTCTCTCATGTCGTTCACCTCTTTCTTATCAGTTAAAGGGCATAAAACGCCCTTACAATTTCAATCGCCCGGACATCATAACACATCCAAACGCAAAATGCAAGCATTTTTTTCAGATTTTCAAAGATTTTCTGAATTAAAATGCCCAATTGCCATTTCTGAAGATGGGAACCACCTTTCCGTCTTCGCAAATGGCATCGATATTCATGGTGTCACAGCCGATCATGAAGTCCTCGTGGACCATGGATTCGTTGATGCCCAGGGCACGGCACTCCTCCAAAGTCTTGGAGTGGTTGTCCCGGATGGTGTCGGTGAAACCGGCGCCCACAGCCAGGTGGCAGGCGGCATTTTCATCAAACAGGGTGCTGTAGAACATCAGACCGCTTTCGCAGATGGGGCTCTTCTGAGGAACCAGGGCGCATTCGCCCAGGTAGCTGGCGCCTTCATCCATGGTGAGCATGGTGTTCAGCAGCTCCTCGCCCTTTTCCGCCTTGGCTTCCACCACCTTGCCGCCCTCGAAGCGCATGAAGAAATTGTCGATGATCTGCCCCTCATAGCACAGCGGCTTGGTGGAGTAGACGATGCCTTCGGCCTTGCCCTTCATGGGAGAGATGAAGCATTCCTCGGTGGGGATGTTGGGATTGAACACGATGCCCTGGCGGCTGGTTTCCGCACCGCCGCAGAACATGGCTTCGGGGATCATGCCCACGGTCAGATCGGTGCCGTTGTCGGCGGTGTAGTGAAGCTCCCGGATGCCCAGGCTGTTCAGATAATCGCAGCGGGCCCGGAGGCCGGCGTTATGGTCTTCCCACGCCTTGATGGGATCCTCGCCCACGCGGGAGGTGGACAAAATCGCCTCCCACAGCTTCTCGATGGCCTTGCCCTTGGGCAGACCGGGGAACACCTTCTTCGCCCACGCGGCACCGGGCACAGCGGCGATGCACCACTGCTGCTTGCCGTCCCGGTCATCGATGTAGGGTTTCAGGATGGGATAGGACAGCTTCCGTGCCTTGGCCATCTTCTCGGTGTTGACACCCTTCAGGCCGTCAGGATCCTCGGAAATCAGATACAGCCGGCAGGGCAGCGTGTCGCAGAAATACTGCTGCCTTGCCTTCTGCCACTCCGGTACCTCGCCCATGGTCTTGACGGACTGGTAACGGGTGTGGATCTTCTGCAGAGGCTGATAGTCCCAAACTACGGTGACATGGCGGGCCTTGGCCTTGTAGCACTCCTCCACCACGATCTTCACAAACTCCGGCTGATCCAGATCCGCCATCACCAGCACATCCTGCCCCTTCTGGACATTGATGCCGGTGCGGACGATCAGCCGGGCATATTCACGCAAAACAGTCTTTTTCATAGTGTTGCTCCTTTGATTTTTTCAATATAGTAACAGATTTTACCCAAATCGTCAATGATTGTTGCATTGTTTTTGATTTTGGGGTATAATCGAGATATCAATAATCGTGTCATTGCGAGCCAGTGCGCACACTGGCGTGGTGACCGAAGGGAATGCCCGTGGTGCAATCTCCTAAGGTTTGCGCATCGCCATAGGGGATTGCCACGGGCCTTCGACCCTCGCAATGACAGCGAATCACCAAAGGTGGTAACATTATGCTCACCAGAGAAGAATTTCACAACAAAATTGCCGCAGGAGTGCGTTTTTTGGACGGTGCCACCGGCTCGAATCTGCAAAAAGCCGGTATGCCCCGGGGTTGCTGCACCGAGGAATGGATCCTCGCCAACCCCCAGGCACTGATAGATTTACAGCGCCGCTATGTGGATGCCGGTTCTCAGATCCTCTACGCCCCCACCTTCCAGGCACAGCCCATCGCATTGGAAAAGGTCGGTCTTGCGGATAAAACGGAGGATATCAATGCCAAACTGGTCGCCTTGACCCGCTCCGTTTCCGAAAACATCCTGGTCGCCGGTAATCTGACCACCCTTGCCACCTTCACCGACAGCTTCGATGAAGCCAATTTTGACCTACTGGTGGAAAACTACCGCCGTCAGATCCGTGGTCTGATGGACGGCGGTGCAGACCTGCTGGCGGCAGAAACCCTCATGTACCCCCTGGAGGCGGAGGCCATTCTCACCGCCGCGGAGCTGGAATGCGCCGGTGCGGTGCTGTACACCTTCACCATGCAAAGTGACGGTTCTCTCTTCTCCGGACGGGATGTGGGGCCTGTTTTGCAGGAGCTGGAGGAGGCCGGCGCCGCTGCCGTGGGCTTCAACTGTGTCGCCGCCGATAACATGACCGCCGGTCTTGTGAGCAAGCTGCGCCGGTATGTGCGTGGTCCGCTGGTGTGCAAGCCCAACGCCGGTGTGCCGGTGATCGGTGCCGATCAGCTACCCCACTACCCCATGTCCCCGGCAGAATTTTCCGGCATTATGGCAGATTGCGTTCAGATGGGCGCTACCCTGCTGGGCGGCTGCTGCGGCACGGCTCCGGAATTCATTGCGGCGGTAAAGGAGCGGCTGAAATGACCGTTCACTACTTTGAAACCCTGGATTCCACCAACAACGAAGCCAAGAAAATGGCAGCGGCCGGTGCGCCCCATGGTACCGTGATCATCGCCGACCATCAAACCGCCGGACGTGGTCGTTTGGGTCGAAGCTTCCACTCCCCTGCCGGTTCGGGCATTTATCTGAGTGTCATCCTGCGACCCCAATGTACCCCTGCCCAGCTCATGCACCTGACCTGCGCCGTGGGTGTGGCGGTGTGCAATGCTGTGGAAAAGGCATTGTGCTTTCGCCCCGGCATCAAGTGGATCAACGATTTGGTCGTAGGTAATCGCAAGCTGGGAGGCATCCTGACGGAGCTTTCCGTTGCGGCTACCGGGGTGGTTGACTATGCGGTGGTGGGCATCGGCATCAACTGCACCCAAACCGCATTCCCCCAGGAGATCGCATACATCGCCTGCTCCGCAGAAGACGTGTTATGTAAACCGATTGACCGTCAAGCTCTTATTCAACAGCTCTTGCAGGAGCTGGACAACATGAATGAGCGCCTGCTCCCCCGCCGAGCCGAAATCATGGCACGATACCGCCGTGACTGCGTCACCCTGGGCAAACAGGTCAAGGTGCTTCGGGGCGAAAACATCCGCACCGGCACCGCATTGGATGTTTCAGATGACGGCGCACTGCTTGTCCGCTTCGACGACGGCACCACCGAAGCCGTGAACAGCGGCGAGGTCAGTGTCCGGGGTTTGTGGGATTATTGTTGATTTTTCTATTGCTTTTTTTGAAATTGCGGGTATAATAATGGTAGAAACCAATTGGGAGGTATTCCATTATGAATAGCATCGTAGCAACCTTTATCAAAATTCTTGTGGCGCTGGCCATCGTGGCAGCACTGATCGTGGTGATCATGGCCTACGGCGACAAGATCATGGCTTGGCTGAACAAGCTGAAGGACCGTCTGTTCGGCAGAAAGGGTCACGGCATCGACTTCGTCGGCGACGAAGAGGTTGATGATTCCGATTTCGAAGATTGATGCAAAAACCGCACCGGTTCCCCGGTGCGGTTTTGTTGTATAGCCTGTAAATGGGTGCTTAGCGGAGTAAATGTGTCGCCCCGTTGGGGCGACAGCGCCCGTAGGGCGCAAAGGCTTCCCCTTGAGGGGAAGCTGGCAAAAATCTTTTATTTTTGACTGATGAGGGGTAAATTCTTGATAATTGTACACTGCTGGTATATGCCCCTCATCCGCCCCAGTGTGTGCACTGGGGCACCTTCCCCCCAGGGGGAAGGCTTATTTACTGCAAGATCTGCAGCAAGGCTGCCACCACGGCGTCCATATCCTCCACGGGAATATACTCATATCGTCCGTGGAAATTCTCGCCGCCAGTACACAGATTCGGGCAAGGCAGACCCATGAAGCTGAGCTTTGCGCCGTCGGTACCGCCACGGATGGGCACCGTTTTAGGCTCCACGCCCACCGCCGCCATAGCATTTTTCGCCCGTTCCACAATGTGCATACAAGGCTCGATCTTTTCACGCATATTGTAGTAGCTATCCCGAATGGTGACAGAAACAGTATTTTCTGCGTACTTTTTATTGAGTAAATCTGCAATTTCCTGCATTTTCTCTTTCTTTTGCAGGAATTTTTCCATGTCGTGATCCCGGATGATATAGCGCAAAACAGTCCTTTCCGTACTGCCCTCCATGGCGATGAGATGGAAAAATCCCTCGTAGCCCTCGGTGCATTCCGGGCGCTGATCCGCCGGAAGCAGGCTCTGAAACTCCATCGCCACCAGCTGGGAGTTGACCATCTTTCCCTTTGCTGCGCCGGGGTGAATATTCACGCCAAAAATCTCCACAGCAGCGCCGGCAGCATTGAAATTCTCAAACTCGATCTCGCCCAAAGCGCCGCCGTCCACCGTATAGGCAAAATCCGCGCCGAATTTATCCACATCAAACAGATCCGCACCCCGTCCGATCTCCTCATCGGGGGTGAAGCCGATCTTCAGTGTGGCATGGTTGGGCATGGACAGCAGTTTTTCTGCCGCAGTCAAAATCTCTGCGATGCCGGCCTTGTTGTCAGCTCCCAGTAAGGTGGTGCCGTCGGTGACGATCAGGTGCTTACCCAAGTGATTTTTCAAAGACGGATGCTCCGCTTCCCGGAGGTAAATCCCCAGTTTTTCATTCAGGCACACGTCGCCCCCTTGATACGCCACCACCTTGGCTTTCACATCGGCTCCGGGCATATCCGGCGCTGTGTCCATATGGGCGATCAGACCGATGGTAGGCAGACTGGGATCACCGGGAATCGTGCCGTAAATGTAGCCGTTTTCGTCCATGTGGGCATCGGAAATGCCCATTTCCAGCATTTCCTGCACCAACATTTCACCCAAAACCCGCTGCCCGGGGGTGGAGGGGCAGTTTTCGGACATTTCATCCGATTGGGTGTCGAATTTGATGTAGCGCAAAAAGCGCTCAGAAGCCGTTTGCATGGGTTCGTCCTCCTTGCAAGAAGATAGCTGTCATTGCGAGGAGCCGTAGGCGACGTGGCAATCTCCTATAGCGATATGCAAATCTTTGGAGATTGCCACGCCAGTGTGCGCACTGGCTCGCAATGACACCTTTTTATTGAAAATGAGCCGCCGGGGTACGGCGGCTCATACTTATATTACTGTGCGGCCTTGACCAGCTCAGCGGTATCCTGAGCGATCATCAGCTCTTCGTTGGTGGGAACCACCCAAACCTGGACCTTGGAATCGGCGGTGGAGATCAGACGCTCCTTGCCACGGCAGTTGTTTGCCTCGGGATCCAGCTTCACACCCATGAATGCCAGGTAATCACAGATGGCCTGACGGGTCTCAGGGCCGTTCTCGCCTACACCAGCGGTGAAGGTGATCACGTCAACGCCGTTCAGAGCGGCGGCATAGGCGCCGATATACTTGGCAACCTCGTAGAAGAACTTCTGCAGAGCCAGAACGCAGTTCTCGTCGCCATTGGCCTGACCTGCCTCCAGATCACGGAAGTCGGAGGAAACGCCGGACAGAGCCAGCACGCCGGACTTCTTGTTGAGCATATTCAGGCAATCGTCCACGCTCATGCCGTACTTGTTGCAGATGAACTGCACCACGCAGGCATCGATATCGCCGGAACGGGTACCCATGGGGACACCGGCCAGAGGGGACAGACCCATGGTGGTATCCTGGCACTTGCCGTCCTTGATGGCGCACAGAGAAGAACCGTTGCCCAGGTGGCAGTTGATCATCTTGAACTCGGTCTTGCCAACCAGCTCAGCGGTGCGGCGAGCCACATACTTGTGGGAGGTGCCGTGGAAACCGTAGCGGCGGATGTCGTCGTTCTCATAGTACTCGGTGGGGATGGCGTAGCGGTAAGCCTTGGGGGGCATAGTCATGTGGAAAGCGGTGTCGAACACAGCCACCTGGGGGGTCTTGGGCATGACAGCCTGGCAGGCACGGATGCCCATCAGGTTAGCAGGGTTGTGCAGGGGGCCCAGGGGGATGCACTTCTCAATGGCGGCGATGACCTCGTCATTGACGATGCAGGAATCACTGAACTCCATGCCGCCGTGGAGCACACGGTGACCGACGGCATCGATCTCGTCAACAGACTTGATCTCGCCATGCTCGGGATCCACCAGAATGTCCAGAACAGCGGAAATGGCCTCGGAGTGGCTGGGCATGGGGATGTCCTTAACCACCTTGTTATCGCCGACCTTGTGGGTCAGACGGCCGTCAATGTAGATACGCTCACACAGGCCCTTTGCGGCCACGTCGCCGGTGTCGGGGTTCATGAGCTGATACTTCAGGCTGGAGCTGCCTGCGTTGATGATCAGAATGTTCATGGGAATCTCCTCCTAAATAATTGTTTCATTTTTTTGCGTTTTATGGTATCATAACTTAGCTCCCCTTATTTTATACGATTATTGTAAATTTCTCAACCCCTATTTTTGAAAAGGAGGGATTTTTTTGCAGACAGTTGGCGTTATTTGTGAATATAACCCCCTGCACCTGGGGCATCAGAAGCAATTCCGGGCGATCCGGGCTGCCGGCGGCGACGCCATCGTGTGTCTGATGAGCGGAAATTATGTCCAGCGGGGCGCACCTGCCATCATGGACAAATCCCTCCGGGCGAAGGCGGCAATTTTGGCAGGAGCCGATCTGGTGCTGGAGCTGCCGGTGACGGCGGCGCTGTCCTCGGCGGAGGGCTTCGCCTCCGAGGGGGTTCGGATCCTGGGCGATTTTTGCGACAAATTATGCTTCGGCGCGGAAACCGCCGATGATTCCTTGCTGTCCACCGCAAAGGCGCTTCTTGCAGAGGAATTCTCTCCCGCTTTGCGTCTTCGATTGGATGAAGGTCTGTCCTTCCCTGCCGCCCGGGCTGCGGCGCTGTCGGATATGGGGATGGATGCATCCATCCTGGACACCCCCAACAACATTCTGGCGGTGGAATACTGCAAAGCCATTTTGCTTTCCGGCTGCAAAATGCAGCCCATGCCCATCCACCGGGGCGGCAGCTACCACGACACGGAAGTGGATACGGAAAATCCATCCGCTACCGCAGTACGGCAGCTGCTATTATCGTGTCATTGCGAACCAGTGACCGATGTCACTGGTGTGGCAATCCCCACAAATAACCGGGAGATTCCCACGCCAGTGTGCGCACTGGCTCGGAATGACAGCAAAATTGTTTGGAAATCGTGTATCCCCACGCAGGCACACGAAGTTTTTGACGGAGCAGTGCTGCACAGTTTATCCGCCGGTGAGCGGGCAATACTTGCCAAACTTCGCACCATGACGGAAGCGGAATTTGAAGCCGTTCCCTACGGCTCCGAGGGTCTGTGGCGCAAGCTGATGCACGCCGCCCGAAAGGAATCCACCCTGGAAGAAATCGCTGCCGCCGTCAAATCCAAGCGCTACACCCGCAGCCGCATCGACCGGATGATTTTGTGCGCCTTTTTGGGACTCACCGCAGAAGCTATGGCAGCGCCTGCGCCCTACGCCCGGGTACTTGCTTTCAACAATATCGGTCGGGAAGTGCTGAAAAACGCCCGAAATCACGGCAATTTCCCCAATATCGGCGAAAAGATCGACCATCCCTATCAAACGCTCGAAGACCGTGCGGAAGCCCTTTACGGGCTCTTCGTCCTGGACGCACCCACGTCCCCCGACCCCCGGCACCGGATTTTCTGCAACATTTGACAAATATGTTATAATATATGTATCAACCGAAAGGAGCAATTCATATGACTATCAAGCGCATTTCCTGCATTCTCATGGTCCTGGTGATGGTTCTGGCTCTGACCGCCTGCGGCTCTTCCAGCAGTAGCACCTTTACCACCGCGCCCCGCATCACCCAAAACGCCCTGGATATCGACACTCTGGCGGATGCCAAGCGTGCCAACTTCCCCGATCCCACCGAGGGCTACGCCCTGTCCGTTGCGGAAGCCGGTGTCGACAAGGACTACCTCGATAAATACCTGGGCAAGCAGATCGCCGCTTATGAAAATCTCAAAGATGAGAAAGCCTGCGAATATATCTTTGATCTGAACAAGGATATGAACAGCTATATGACCTCCTGGCTTTCCCTGAACACCTCCCGTGCCGCCCTGCTGCGTTTGGAAGGTACCGACGAAGCCACCGCCAAAGCGGATCAGCTGAATGAATTCAATCTGACCTTGTCTGCCGTTCTGGGCACCTGGGCAGAGTGGGATGTGAAGTACCAGAGCATCGGTCTGGGCGACGAGAATGCGCCCAGCTATGACGAGCTGATGGAGGCTGCAGAGTACGTCATCAACCAGACCTCCAACCTGCTGTACGGCAAGGATATGATCCGCTAAAGGAGCAAATTATGTGTAAGCGCATTACCTGCCTGATCCTGGCTCTGACCCTGGCGCTGTCTTTTGCGGCCTGCCGAGGCGCCGCCCCCGGCGCCGGCAACAGCGACACGGATGTGGACACGCTGGCTGCCACCCTGCGGGAGGATTTCCCCGAGCCCGCCACGGGTTACGATGCGGTGCTGTCCAACATTCAGATGGACATGCAGACCTTTGATCTTTATCTGAGCAAAATGGCTGCCGCCTACGAAGCGATGAGCGCCGAGGAATTTTGCAAGTTTTTCTACGAGCTGAACAATTCCAATGATGCCTACATCACCGACACCTGCACCGGTGTCGCCGCCACAGGCGAATCGCTGTCCGATGACCTGCTGAAAACATTCAGCTCCGACCTTACGGCTTACCGAAACGCCTATACCGATTGGGGCGCTTCCTTCACCAAGATCTCCGCCAATGCCGACGATGCCCCCACCTACGAGGCGCTGAAAGCGGAAGCGAAGACACTGATCAACACCTTCAGCAACCTGCTTTACGGCAAGGATATGGTATGATAAAAAGCCTCCGCTGCTGCGGAGGCTTTTGCTTATCTCGGTTCGCTTTTGTAGGGAGGATCCGCCGGGTGCAGACCCTGGAATTTCTGCATGGTACGGGACACCGCATCCTTGGAATTTTTCCAGTCGGCGCTGGCGTTGCGGTAGTCAAACTTGTCGATAAACCAGTCCAGATCTCCCTTCACCCGGGCCATATTGGCCTTCATCAGGTGGAACACCGTGGGATAAAACCAATCCAGCTGACTGTTGGGCAGCTTGTCCGGAGCGGTTTCCATGAGCCGCAGGAAGTGGCGCATACAGAAGCCCTTGCTGTTTTCCACCAGCTGACGGAATTCCGCATCCTTGATCAGCACGAAAAATGTCTCAAAATACCGGGACATATTGTACTCCATCTTGTTACACAGATAGCAGGAGCCCTGCTTCTGCCGGAGCCATTTGACCAGGTCGGACTCCTCATCGGATGCACGTTTGCCGAACAAATTCCGCTTTCCCGGTGCCGTAAAACGGTCCATTTCATAGGTCATTTCCTCGAAAAGCCCCACAAAATAGGTCTGCATGATCAGCGCGTTGCCCAGGGCGTTGCCATAGTCATACATTTTCTTGAAGTGCTCGCCGCAGAAGCCCTGCTTATCCGTTTCCCCACGAACCTCCGGCTCCATGTAGCTGGCGCCGGGACCGATGGTGTAGCGGATGATCCGCTGCTCCACCTGCCGCTCCAAAAAGCAGAAGGGACACTCGTCCCCGGATTGAAATGCCTCGGTGACCGGAATGGTTTCAATGCGTTCTTTCATGACCGTGCTCCTCGTTTTTTCTTTCAGTTTACCATGAGTTTCAGACAATTGCAATGATAAATGATTGTTTAGCGCGCGAAGATACGCTGTCATTGCGAGGCCCGAAGGGCCGTGGCAATCCCCCACGGCGATGCGAAAATGTTACAACTACCACTGAAAACACCGCAAAATCCGGGAGATTGCCACGCCAGTGTGCGCACTGGCTCGCAATGACATACTTCTTTTTTAGTGCGTCCTTACTCCGCTAAACAATTATTTACCCCGGTGTTGCACAAATGGGATTTATATGCTATAATTCGCTCAGAAAGGATGGTTGCTATGGAATACATTCTGCAGACCAAGGGCTTGGTCAAAAAATACAAGAAGCATTTGGCGGTCAACCAGGCGGACATGAACATCGCCCGGGGGGATATTTACGGCTTCGTGGGCGAAAACGGTTCCGGTAAGACCACCATTATCCGTCTGATCACCGGGCTGATCTTCCCCAACGCAGGGGAATTCACCCTCTTTGGCGTGAAAAATACCGACCCGGCGATCCATGAGGCACGCCGCAAGGTGGGTGCCATCGTGGAGAGTCCCTCCATCTACGGAAATTTCTCCGCCTATGATAACCTCAAGCTGCAAAGCAGCATCCTGGGTATTTCTGACGATGCACGGATCCGCCAGGTGCTGGAGGAAGTGGGTCTTGGGGAGCTGTACAGCAACAACAAGCATGCAGGCGATTTCTCCCTGGGTATGCGGCAGCGGCTGGGTATCGCCATGGCGCTGCTGGGTGAGCCGGAGTTTTTGATCCTGGACGAGCCCATGAACGGACTGGATCCTGCGGGCATCGTGGAGATCCGTGAGCTGATCCTGCGGCTGAATCGGGAGAAGGGCATCACCTTCCTGATCTCTTCTCACATTCTTACGGAGCTGCAGCTGGTGGCGAACAAATACGGCATCATCTCCAAGGGGCGGATCATCCGGGAGATCACCGATGAGGAGCTGCGTCATGAGTGCGCGAAAAATACCATCATCCGTGCCGATAAGCCTGCCCAGCTGGAAGCGCTGGTGCGCAGCTTGCTGCCGGATCATCCCATCACCCCCGTGGTGGAGGGCGTGAAGATCACCGGCGACGTGGAGCTGAACGTTCTGCTGGGCGCCGTTATTGGCGAAAATGTTCGGATTTCTTCTGTAAATTGCACGGAATCCAGCTTTGAGGACTATTATTTGTCCATGATTGGAGGTGTCCGGAATGGGTAATCTCATTAAGACCGACTTGATCCGGGTGGTCAAGGATAAGCTGTTTTTGGTGGTTTGCATACTTTGCGTGGTGTTCGCCGCCATTACGCCGCTGCTGTACAAGGGCATTTACCTGCTGGAGCCGAGTTTGGTGGAGATGCTGGGCAGCGACATGGTTTCTCCCATCGGGCAATTCTTCTCGGCGTTCTCTCTGGGCAATAATTTCGGACCCATCGCGCCGATTTTGATCGTGCTGATACTGTGCAAGGACTTCGGTCACGGCACCATCCGCAATAAAATCATCAGCGGTCACACCCGTTTGTCGATTTTCGGCGCCATGTTCTGCGTGTGCGCCATTGTGATGATGGCGCTGATCTTCGCCCATGCGGTGCTGACGATGCTGCTGAGCATGGTGCTGTTCCCGGATGCGAAGATCGCTGTGAATGGGCAGTATTTTATGCTGTCGCTGCTGTTTGAGGTGCTGGTGTATCTGTTTATGGCGGCGTTTCTCACCTGGATGTGGGCAAGCATGAAGAATACCGGCCTGGTCATCGTGGTCTATGTGGCAACGGTGTTCGGCATGAGCCTGCTGGCGACGATTTTGATGGCTGCGGAAACGGCGCTGACGTTCTCGGATGTCAATCCGAACCTGCTGAAGGCGCTGCAGATATTCCAAAACTGCAATCTCTTCTATTCTTCCGCACTGATCGGCGTTGGGGAGGAATATACCACCCGGGAGATCCTGTGCTATTTGCTGTCCCCGGCGGTATTTGGCGGCGGATTGCTGAACTGGGGTTTCCTGAGCTTCCGCAAGAGAGATCTGAAATAATACAAAACCGGAGCAAAAGCTCCGGTTTTTTGTTGATTTATTCAAAATCGTGGCTGCGGCGCAGGCGGCGATACAGCTTGGAGCGCAGGAGCTTTTCAAAGCCCTTTTTCCGCACGCCCAGCAGGTTCAGCAGCCGGAAAATTTTGTACTGCTTTTGGGCAAGGGCGCAGGTTTCCGGCAGGTGACCCTGGAAAAATTCCATCATCGCCTTGCCCTGGGCACGACCGGCGCTGCGCTTCGGCTCCACCAGCATCACGGTGGTGAGATAGCTCAGCAGCAGTCCCTGGGCCTTCATCTGCACATACGCCTTGCCGGGGCAGTTGTCCGGGAGCCTGTGATACTCCGCCACGAACCGGCGCAGCACCGTTTCCGTATGCCCCAGACGCTTCAACTGGTTACCGTCGGACACGCTTTGCTGCACGTCGCCGATGCGGTAATCATAGATGAACAGATCCACCGGGGTGACGCTTCTGGCATGGCAGCAGGGGAAGGTGGCGAACTCGTGGTCTTCATAGAAGACGTGCTCGGACAGCTGAATGCCGAATTTGTGATAAAATGCGGTGTTGTAGGTGATGCCGTGGAAGGTCAGACTGCGCTCAAAGCTTTTCCAATCGGACATAATTTCGCCATAATTATAGGCTTTTTCGAAGATTTCCGGGTAGCTTTTCCACTTTTTGATCTCGTTTGTGGAAATGTCCACGGTGTAATGGTGGCTGAGCACTACGTCACTTTCACAACTCCGGAGAAATTCCACAAAGACGGGCAGATTGTTCGTTTCCACCCAGTCATCCGCATCGATGACCTTCAGATACTTGCCCACTGCCGCGGCGCAGCCGGTATTCAGCGCACCGCCGTGACCCTTGTTTTCCTGGTTGATCAGCCGCACGGAGCCCGGGTACCGGCGGCAGTATTTTTCAGCCACTTCCGGGGTGTTATCCACCGAACCGTCGTTGACGATGATGATATCCAATTCCTCCACCACATCCGGGTGCAAAAAGGAGGGGATGCAGGTATCCAAAAAGCCCTCGCTGTTGTACGAGGGCACAATAAGCGACAGAATTTTCATCAAATCAGCCTTTCTTGCCCAGCTTATTTTCGCTGATGCCACGGAAAACGGCTTTCAGCGCACCGCCGGTGGTGATCTGACCGGCATACATTTTTCGCTTTTTCAGCACATAGTACACGCCGTACACCGCCGCCAAAGGCGCACCCATAATGTAACGGGTGGTGGTGCCACGGTCATAGAAGAATTTCTCGTTGAACCCGGCGAACCAGGTGGACTCCGTTTGCGCAACGGAGGCGATCTCCTCCGGGACGTAGAAGATCCGCAGCTTTGCCCTGCGGCAGTCGGTGAGGAATTTCAGCTCCTCCTCGGCGCCGTTGCCGGTGCCGGCACCCATCCGTTCATCAAAACGGACACCGGTGCGCAGCAGACTTTCCCGGCGGAAGGAGATCTGCCAGGAGCTGACGTGCATGGTCTTGGGAAATTTCAGCTCCATCACCTTGTCGGGGAAGGACGCAGGGCGGTTCACCATCTTGAAAATGATCACATCCGCCTGAGGGAGGCGCTCATAGGCGGTCAGGATCTTTTGCTCGTAATCCGCAACAAATTCCTCGTCGTCATCGCACAGCAGGCAAATATCCGCTTCGGACTTGGAAATTGCCATGTTCCGGCTGCGGGTCAGACCACGCTCGGTGGTATCGTACATGGCTACCTTGCCGTACTGGGCAAAGCCCTCCCGCTGGCACTGGTTGATGACCACAGCAGAGCCGGTGATCTTCGATTTTTGGATCAGCGCATCATCGCTCTGATGCATACAGGACATCAAAATATCCAGCTTCATTTGCCGCCTCGTTTACTCATGAGATATTTGAACACGCCGTGGATGGCGTAGGAGCAAAAGCACCCCACGGACTTCAGCACGCCGAAGCCCATGTACCGGTACACCCGGAAGGTCATTTTTGCGGAATTCAGCTTGCTGCCGGACTTGCCGGTGCTGCTCAGTCGATACCGCAGCAGCGGTTCATTGATGCCCACCGCTTCGCCGTATTTTTGCAGGATCTTCAGCCAGAGGATGTAGTCCTCGTGGCTGTCTGAATGTGCCATGGGAAATTCCAGCGCCACATCCCGGCGCAGAAGCACCGAAGAACAGTTGATGCTGTTGTGCTTCAGCAGCTCCCGGTAGGTGATGCGTTCTTTCACGCCGATGATCCGACCGGTGCAGATGCCCTCCGGGGTCATCAGCTCCCGGGCGGTGCAGCACAAAACCCCATCGCCGATGGCGACCAATTGCTTTTCCAGCTTCCCGGGAAGCCACAGATCGTCCGCATCCAAAAAGGCAACGTACTTGCCCTTTGCCTGGGCAACGCCCCGGTTGCGGCTTTCGGCAGCACCCATATTTTGCGGATTTTTCAGAAGGATCACATTCTCCGGTAGGCTGCTTTCCAGCCCATCGTTGCCGCTGTCATCCACCACGATGACCTCCAGAGGCACATTCTGCGCCAGGGCAGATTCCACGGCACCGGCGACGATGCCCATGGCGTTGTATGCGGGAATGATCACCGAAACCAAGGGTGTCATGCCAATCATCCTTTTTTGATCTTTTCCGGAGCATCCTGGGCGGCAGTGGTCTGCCATGCGGCGATGCCCTCGGTGTTTTCCGGCTCGAACATGGCCTTGAAGGTCAGAAGCATCAGCTTGATGTCCAGCAGGAAGGAATAGTTTTCGATATAGGTCAGGTCCATCTTCAGCTTGTCGTAGGGGGTGGTGTTGTACTTGCCGTAGACCTGGGCGTAGCCGGTAAGACCGGCCTTGACCTTCAGACGGTAGGAGAATTCCGGCAGCACCTGCCCGTATTCCTCGGCAATACCGGGGGTTTCCGGACGGGGACCCACGAAGGACATCTCCCCCTTGAAGATGTTGAACAGCTGGGGTAGCTCGTCCAGGTGCAGTCTGCGGATGACCTTGCCCACGGGGGTGATCCGGTCATCATTCTGCCGGGTCATCACATACTCGGCACCGGGCTTCTGGACACGCATACTGCGGAATTTGTAGAGCTTAAACACTTCGCCGCCACGGGTCAGCCGCTCCTGGGTGAAGATCACCGGTCCACGGTCCTGCAGCTTGATGGCAAGGGCGATGATGCCCATGATGGGCGACGAGATCAAAATGGCCAGCGCAGAAGCGACCAGGTCAAAGCCCCGCTTGAACAGCCGCTGGTCGGCGGTGAGCCCACGGTTGCGCATCAGCATCAGAGAAGTGTCGAACAGGTGGATGTTGTCGGCGCTCATGAGCATGATGTCGGAAATTTTCGGCACACAGTAGCACCGGATGTCGTTTTCAAAGCAGAATTTCACCAGATTGTTCCGGGTATCGATGTTGATATCCGCCAAAATGGCGCAGCGGTACTCCAGCACCTTCTTCTTGATCAGATCTAGGCTCTGGTGCTCGGAAAGGGTCTCGCAGACGGTGTATTTGTCCTTCCGGGAGCTGATCTTCTGGGCAAGCCCGTAGGGGCTGCGCTCGCCGTGGACCAGCACCATCCGCCGGGGCGGATACAGCTTGGTGATCACCATCCGGGACAAAAACACCCAGGGGATCAGCACCGCAATATCCACCGCCGTCATCACCAGGATAGGCAGGATATTGGTCAAAAATTCCCACCGACCGATGAGGCTCATCTCAAAATACATGAAGGCGTTGACGCCGATCACGGCGCAGGTGAGGGTGAAAAACACCTCAAAAATGCGCTGGTAACCCACCCGGAAACCGCCGCAAAGCTTGTGCGCCGCCAGCACCATCACGACGTACTGGGCGATGATCACATAGTTGCCCCGGACGAAATAATTGGCGCCGGTGTCGTCATAAAAATGGAACCAAACGTAAACAAAGATCCCCGTATGCAGCGCAAGGATCACAGACGACGCAAGAAATTGGATCAGGCGTTTATATTGTTCTCTGTTGCCCATGAGGATGCTCCTTTACGAATTACTAAAAAATCCCTCTAACAAACTATATTAGCACAAAAATATGAATATTTCAACCAGTGTTTTCGCCCATTTCTGCCAAAATCGGCAAAAAACGTGCCATTGGGGTATTCCCAATGGCACGGCGTTATTTATGCCAGTGTGGCGGCCATGACCGCCTTGATGGTGTGCATCCGGTTTTCCGCTTCGTCGAAGACGATGGACTGCTCGCTTTCGAACACCTCGTCGGTGACTTCCATGGCAGTCAGACCGAATTTTTCGTAGATCTGCTTGCCGATGGTGGTCTTCAGATCGTGGAAGGCGGGGAGGCAGTGCATGAACTTGCACTGTGCGCCGGCGGCATCCATAGCGGCCTTGTTCACCTGGTAGGGCAGAAGATCATTGATCCGCTCGTTCCAAACCTCGTCCGGCTCGCCCATGGACACCCACACGTCGGTGTAGATCACATCAGCGCCCTTGACAGCGGTGGGTACGTCGGAAATGAACTCCAGAACAGCGCCGGTTTCGGCGGCGATCTGCTCACACTGGGCAACCAGCTCGGCGTTGGGGAAATACTTCTCCGGGGCGCAGGCCACGAAGTGCATACCCATCTTGGCGCAGCCGACCATGAGAGAATTGCCCATGTTGTACCGGGCATCGCCCATGTACACAAGCTTTTTGCCCTTGAGGCTGCCGAAATGCTCCCGAATGGTGAGGAAGTCGGCGAGGATCTGGGTGGGGTGGAATTCGTTGGTCAGACCGTTCCAAACCGGCACACCGGCGTAGACCGCCAGCTCCTCCACGATCTGCTGACCGTAGCCCCGGTACTCGATGCCGTCGTACATCCGACCCAGCACCCGGGCGGTGTCGGCAATGGATTCCTTCTTGCCCAGCTGAGAGCCGGTGGGATCCAGGTAGGTGGGGTGCATGCCCAGGTCAGCCGCAGCAACCTCAAAGGCGCAGCGGGTACGGGTGGAGGTCTTTTCGAAAATCAAGGCGATGGATTTGCCTTCGCAGAGCCGGTGGGGGATGCCGGCCTTTTTCTTTGCCTTCAGATCGGCGGCAAGATCCAGCAGATATTCCATTTCCGCAGGGGTGAAATCCAGCAACTTCAGAAAATGCTTGTTCTTCAGAGTCATGGTAGATGCTCCTTATATAATAATGTAGGGGCGGGTCAATGACCCGCCCGTGGATTGCGGTGCTTTGTTTTCGGGCGGGTCAATGACCCGCCCCTACGGTTACGGGGTATTATTTACAAGCCTCTTTGATGATGCCAATAGCTTCCTGCAAGGCATCCATGGGGATATTCAGAGGGGGCAGGAGGCGGACCTTGGTCTTGGCAGTCAGACACAGAACGCCCTTGTCCATGCATTCCATGACGATGTCCTTGGCGTTGCGCTGCGTTTCGATGCCGATCATCAGACCCAGACCGGTGACGCTCCTGACACCGGGGGCATCCTGCAATTCCTTGAAAATATAGTCGCTCTTGGCTTGAACCTCTGCCAAAAAGGCATCGTCCAGCCGCTGGATCACACTCAGCGCACCGGCGCAGGACACGGGGTTGCCGCCGTAGGTGGAGCCGTGGTCGCCGGGGCCAAGGACATTCTGCATTTTTTCGTTCATCAGGGTGGCGCCGATGGGCAGACCGCCGCCCAGACCCTTGGCGGTGGACACGATATCCGGCTGGATGCCGAAGTGCATATAGCCGTAGAGCTTGCCGGTACGACCGTTGCCGGTCTGTACCTCGTCCACCATCAGAGGAATGTCGTTTTCTGCGGTGAGCTTTGCGATGGCAGCCACAAATTCCGCCGTCAGCGGCAGAACGCCGCCCTCGCCCTGGACCACCTCGAAGAGGATGCCTGCAGGCTTGCAGGTGGCAACCGCTTCTTCCAATGCGGCGATATTGTTGGCCTCCACGTGGACAAAGCCCGGGGTTAGCGGATTGAACAGCTGATGGAAATGATCCTGCCCGGTGGCGGACAGGGTGGTCAGCGTCCGACCGTGGAAGGAGTTGACCAGGGTGATGATGGTGTAGTGGTCATCGCCCTTTTTCTCAGCGGAATATTTTCTTGCCACCTTGATGGCGCATTCGTTGGCCTCAGCGCCGGAATTGGAGAAGAAAACCTTCTTCATGCCGGTCTTTTCGCACAGCGCCTTGGCAAGCTGGGCGCAGGGCTCGGTGTAGTATAGGTTGGAGGTGTGCTGCAGCTTGTTAAGCTGGGCGGTGACCGCCGCCAGCCATGCTTCGTCGCCGGTGCCAAAGGCGGTGACGCCAATGCCGGAGCCCATGTCGATGTAGCGCTTGCCGTGGGCATCGAAGAAGCAGCTGCCCTTGCCGGACACCAGCTCCACCGGGAACCGACCGTAGGTACCGGCTACATATTCCTTATCTAATGCGGTGATGCTCATAAAATCAGCCTTTCGTAACCATGGTGCCGGCGCCTTCGTCGGTGAGCAGCTCCATGAGGATGGAGTGGGGGATACGACCGTCCATGATGGTCACATTTTCCACGCCGTGCTCCAGAGCGTCG
Organism: Faecousia sp.; assembly: GCA_045590815.1. Lineage (GTDB taxonomy): Bacteria > Bacillota > Clostridia > Oscillospirales > Oscillospiraceae > Faecousia. The sequence continues at coordinate 15,047 of JAZNRS010000112.1, read as the reverse complement.
ATGCAGCAGTCCACCTTGGGGATCATGCCGCCGGAAATGATGCCGTTTTCGTACAGTTTCTTTGCTTCGGAAACGGAGATCTGGGGGATCAGGGTGGCAGGATCGTCCTTGTCCATGAGGATGCCGGCGATGTCCGTCATCATGATCAGACGCTCGGCGTTCAGCGCACCGGCGATGCGTGCAGCGGCGGTGTCGCCGTTGATGTTGTAGGTGTTGCCCAGCCGGTCGCTGGCAACGGTGGAGATCACGGGGATGTAGTGCTTCTCCAGCAGCGCCTCGATGGGCTGGGGACGGATCTTGGTGATCTCGCCCACATAGCCCAGGGCTTCATTCTTCATCTTTGCCTCGATGATGCCGCCGTCGATGCCGGACAGACCCATGGCGTGACCGCCCTTCATCTGGATCAGATTGACCAGGGTCTTGCTGATTTTGCCGGCAAGCACCATCTGGACAATGTCCACGGTTTCCTTGTCGGTGACACGCAGACCGTCCACGAATTGGGCTTGCTTGCCCAGCTTTTTCATGGTGTCGCTGATCTCGGGACCGCCGCCGTGAACCAAAACGACCTTCACGCCCACCAGCCACAGCAGAGCGATGTCCTCCATCACCTGCTGCTTGAGGGTTTCGTTGATCATGGCGTTGCCGCCGTACTTGATGACGACCACCTTGCCGTGATACCGGCGGATATAGGGCAGCGCGGCGGTTAAGACTTCCGCCCGTTCCGCGTTGGAAAACATACCTTCCATAGTCGTGACTCCTTAAACATTTGTCATCCTGAGCGGAGCGAAGCGGAGTCGAAGGATCTTGGCATTGAATCAACTACATATGGCAACGAAATGCGTAGATTCTTCGACTCGCTGACGCTCGCTCAGAATGACATCGTAAATTTACTTAGGTTCTATAATCTCCGTTGATTTTGACGTAATCGTAGGTCAGATCGCAGCCCCAGGCGGAGGCGGTGAAGGGACCGTCACCGGCGGAAACCAGGATCTCGATCTCCTTTTCCAGCAGGATCTCCTTGGCGATCTCTTCAGAGAAGGGAATGCCTGCGCCGTCCTTGCACACCTCGATGGTGCCCTTGGCGGAGCGGAATGCCACGTCGATCTTGGTGATATCCACATCCGCACCGCTGTAGCCGATGGCACACAGCACACGACCCCAGTTGGCATCGGCACCGAACATGGCGGCCTTCAGCAGGCTGGAGCAAATGACGCTCTTGGCGGCCTTTTTGGCGGCTTCCAGGGTGTCGGCACCGGTGACGGTGCACTCCCGCAGCTTGGTTGCGCCCTCACCGTCACCGGCGATGGTGCGGCACAGCGCCACGGTCAAGGTGTTCAGTGCCTTCATAAAGGTAGCGAAATCTTCGCCCTCAGCGGTGATTTCGGCGTTGCATGCCAAGCCGTTGGCAAGGACAGTCACCATGTCGTTGGTGGAGGTGTCGCCGTCGATGGACAGCATGTTAAAGGTATTCTGCACGTCGCAGGACAGAGCCTTGCCCAGCATCTGGGAGGAAATGGCGCAGTCGGTGGTGATGAATACCAGCATGGTCGCCATGTTGGGATGGATCATGCCGCTGCCCTTGGCGATGCCGCCCATGCGGCAGACCTTGCCGCCGATGGTGAACTCCACAGCGATCTCCTTGGAGATGGTGTCGGTGGTCATGATGGCCTGGGCGGCGTTAAGGCTGCCCTCATAGCTCAGACCGGCGGTGAGCACGTCCATGTGGTTGGCGATGGGGGTGATGTCCAGCACCTGACCGATGACACCGGTGGAGGCGACCACCACGTCCTTGGCGCTGATGCCGGTGGCTTTTTCCACCAGGGCGCACATATCCTCGGCGATTTGGATGCCGTTCCAGTTGCAGGTGTTGGCGTTGCCGCTGTTGCAGATCACGGCTTGCGCCTTGCCGTCGGCGATGTTCTGCTTGGTCACCAGCAGGGGAGCACCCTTGACCAGGTTGGTGGTATATACCGCCGCGGCGGAGGCGGGAACATCACTGACGATCAGCGCCAGATCCTTTTTGGTTTGGTTTTTCCGGATGCCGCAGTGGACACCGTTGGCCTTAAAGCCCTTTGCGGCACATACGCCGCCAGTAATCAGTTTCATAATTTATTCCTCACATTGGATTTTGTACAATTCCTTGGCCCCCGCTTTTAAGAGGGGGCTGGCACGCCGTCAGGCGTGACTGGGGGAGTTTGCTGAAAGGATATGCTCCCCCCGGCCTCGCTTTGCTTCGGCCACCATAGTTTATGGTGCGCTTGCCACTGGCAAGCGTTTTATTAGATTCGCTGCGCGACGCACCGCCCCTCATAAATGCGGGGGGCAAGGGGTGGAGAAATTAAATGTCCAGTCCGGTGGCTTCGTCCACGCCCATGAGGATGTTCATATTCTGGATGGCGGCGCCGGAGGCACCCTTGCCTAGATTGTCGAACAGGGCGGTGACCATGGTCTGCTTTTCGTGACCGCTGACCTGGAGGCGCAGGTTGTCCTTGCCTGCCAGGGTGGAGGCGTAGATGAGGTTTTCGTCGCCGCCATGGGGGGCGACGGTGACGATCTTTTCACCCTCGTAATGCTTGCTCAGGCACTCCCAAACACGCTGGCTGTCAAAGCCCGGGAGGAGGATGGTGGTTGCCATGCCCTCATAAAAATCGCCCAAAATGGGAGAGAACACCGGCGCCTGGGTCAGACCGCAGATCTTTTTCATCTCCGGCAGGTGCTTGTGCGCCAGGGTGGTGCCGTAGATGCGGTGGCTGTCGTGACGGGGGTCACGGTTGGGGTCTTCGTATTCTGCAATGAGGCTCTTGCCGCCGCCGGAGTAGCCGGTGAGGGAGTAAGCCGTCAAGGGAAAGTCCGCAGGGATGATACCGGCGGCGACCAGGGGGTACACGGAAGCGATAAAGCCGCTGGCGTGACAGCCGGGATTTGCCACACGGCTGGAATTGCGGATGGCATCCCGGTGGGCTTTCGACAGCTCCGCAAAGCCGTAAGCCCAAGCATCGTTGGTGCGGTGGGCGGTGGAGGTGTCGATGATCTTCACCTTGCTGCCCTCAGCCAGCGCAACCGCTTCCACGGCTGCCGCATCGGGCAGGCACAAAAAGGCGATATCCGCTTCAAAAAGTGCTTCTTTCCGGGCGTTTGCGTCCTTGCGCAGCTCCTCGGGCAGGCGAATGATCTCAATGCCCTGGCGGTCGGAAAGACGCTCCCAAATCCGCAGACCGGTGGTACCGGCGCTGCCGTCTATAAAAATCTTAGTCATGCTAAAATCTCTCTTACATAGTTGATCTGCTTCTCCACGGAAGCAACGGAGGTACCGCCCTCGGAGATGCGCTTTTCCACGCAGACCATCAGGTCGATGGCGGTGTACAGCTCCTGGTCAAACAGCTCGCTGTACTGCTTGTAAGTGTCCAGAGGCAGGTCTTCCAGAACGGTGTTCTCCTGAATGCACAGGGCAACAAGCTGTCCGGAAATCTTGTAGGCGCTGCGGAAGGGCAGACCCTTCTTCACCAGATAGTCCGCCAGGTCGGTGGCGTTGATGAAGCCCTTTTGGGCAGCCAGCTTCATGTTGGCGGTGTTGGCGGTCATGGTGGCGATCATGGGGATGAACACCTGCAGGCACATCTTCACGGTGTCCACCGCATCGAAGACGGATTCCTTATCCTCCTGCATATCCTTGTTGTATGCCAGGGGCAGACCCTTCAGGGTGGTCAGCAGGCTCATCAGGTCGCCGTAGACTCTGCCGGTCTTGCCGCGGACCAGCTCTGCCATGTCGGGATTCTTCTTCTGGGGCATGATGGACGAGCCGGTGGTGAAGGCATCGCTCAGCTCCACAAACTTAAACTCCCAGCTGGACCACAGAATGATCTCCTCGGAGAAGCGGCTCAGATGCATCATCAAAATGGAGATGGCACTCATCAGCTCGGCACAGAAATCCCGGTCGGATACGCCGTCCAGAGAATTCATGCAGATGCCGTCAAAGCCCAGCTTTTCCGCTTCAAAATAGCGGTCGGTGTCGTAGGTGGTGCCGGCCAGAGCGCAGCAGCCAATGGGGGACTGGTTCATGCGCTTGCGGCAGTCTGCCAGACGCTCCAGGTCCCGCAGCAGCATCATGGCGTATGCCATCAGATGGTGACCGAAGGTAATGGGCTGTGCCCGCTGCAGGTGGGTGTAGCCGGGGAGAATGGCAGACTTGTACTGCTCTGCCTTATCGGTGACAGCGGCAATGAGCTGTGCCACATAATCGGAAATGGCATCGATCTCCTCCCGCAGGTACATCCGGATGTCCAGCGCCACCTGGTCGTTGCGGCTCCGGGCGGTGTGGAGCTTCTTGCCCACGTCGCCCAGGCGCTCGGTGAGCACCTGCTCCACGAACATGTGGATGTCCTCGCACTCCATGTCGATGGCCAGTGCGCCGGAGTCAATATCTGCCAAAATCTGCTCCAAACCGGCGATCAGCGTATCCGCATCGGACTGGGAGATGATGCCCTTGTAGGACAGCATGGCGGCGTGTGCCATACTGCCGGTGATGTCCTGCCGATACATCCGGCTGTCGAAGCGGATGGAGGAATTGAAATCGTCTGCGATCTTTTCGGTGGCACCGTCGGTGCGGCCAGCCCACATTTTTGCCATGATGTAATTCTCCTTAAGAAAAAGCGTATGTCATCCTGAGCGAGCATTAGCGAGTCGAAGGATCTTGGCACTGAATTGACGCAGATGCGCAACGAAAGTGCGTAGATTCTTCGACTTCGCTTCGCTCCGCTCAGAATGACAAAGTCGTTAAGTTACGGATTGTTTTACAGCTTGCCCTGCTCTCTCAGAGCCTGGACCTTGGTGGGCAGACCCCACAGGTTGATGAAGCCCTCAGCCTGCTTCTGGTCGTAGTCGCTCTCGTCGAAGGTGACCAGATTCTCGGAGTACAGAGAGTAGGGAGAGGTGGTGCCGGCAGGGATGATGTTGCCCTTGTACAGCTTCAGCTTCACGGTGCCGGTGACGTACTTGTTGGACTCATTGGCGAAAGCGGTGAGCGCCTCCTGCAGGGGGGAGTACCACTTGCCGTTGTAGATCAGATCGGCGTAGTCCACAGCCAGCTTCTGCTTGACGTGCAGGGTGTCACGATCCACAGTCAGCATCTCCAGCTGCTCATGGGCGAAGTACAGAATGGTGCCGCCGGGAGTCTCGTAAACGCCACGGTCCTTCATGCCGATCAGACGGTTCTCCACAATGTCGATGATGCCGATGCCGTTGGCGCCGCCAACCTTGTTCAGCTCCTCGATGATCTTGGAAGCCTTCATCTTCTCGCCGTTGAAGGCGACGGGGGCGCCAGCCTCAAAGTCGATGGAAATGTAAGTGGGAACGTCGGGCGCCATCACGGGGGACACGCCCATCTCCAGGAAGCCGGGCTTGTCGTACTGAGGCTCGTTGGCGGGATCCTCCAGATCCAGACCCTCGTGGCTCAGGTGCCACAGGTTCTTGTCCTTGGAGTAGTTGGTCTCACGGCTGATCTTCAGAGGCACATTGTGAGCCTCGGCGTAGTCGATCTCCTCGTCACGGGACTTGATATCCCACTCACGCCAGGGAGCGATGATCTTCATCTCGGGAGCGAAGCGCTTGATGGCCAGCTCAAAACGAACCTGGTCGTTGCCCTTGCCGGTAGCGCCGTGGCAGATGGCATCAGCGCCCTCGGCGATGGCGATCTCAGCCAGCCGCTTGCCGATGACGGGACGGGCAAAAGCGGTGCCCAGCAGATAGGTTTCGTACTTGGCATCCATCTTCAGAGCGGGGATGATGATCTCATCCACCATCTCGTCCACCAGGTCAGCCACGATCAGCTTGCTTGCGCCGGTGGCGATGGCCTTGGCCTCCAGACCCTCCAGCTCGTCAGCCTGACCGACGTTGCCGGCAACGGCGATGATCTCGGGGTTGTTGTAGTTTTCCTTCAGCCAGGGGATGATGATGGAAGTATCCAGGCCGCCGGAGTAGGCCAGAACGACCTTTTTGATTTCAGTATTCATTGTATATTCCTCCAAGGATTTGAAATGTTTGGTATGGATGGGATTATACATCATAAAAAGACAGTTGTCAACGGCTTTTGCATATTTATGCACCCTTTTGGCGAAACGACAAGAGGATGACGTTTTTTGTGACATTTTCTTATACAATATGCCCGTAGGGGCAGGAAAAACTTAAGCAGATGAAGGACGAAAGTCCGACTGCGCGTATTTGAATGACAAAACGGATTTATAAATATACAATAATAATGTATATATGCAATGAGGTAGTAAATACGATAAATAATTGTTTAGCGGAGTAATGATGCACCAAAAAAAGAAGTATGTCATTGCGAGCCAGTGCGCACACTGGCGTGGCAATCTCCTGAATTTTGCGGTATTTTAAGTGGTAGTTGTAACATTTTTGCATCGCCGTGGGGGATTGCCACGGCCCTTCGGGCCTCGCAATGACAGCATATCTTAATGCGGCAAACAATCATTTATCGTTTCATTGACAGTGGGCGGATATTGTGTTAAAATTGAACATATTGTAAACTCGGGAGGTGTATCCATGATTGCACGGGTGTACGAAATTGCCGGGATCCGGCTTCGGGTATGTATTCCGAAGGACTGGATGTATGGCGATGACGGCGCGCTGACGGCATTTGTCGCGGATGGGGACAAATGGGATCGGGCACTGGATTTTCAAGTCGTGGAGCGCCTTTCCGACCCGGAGGGAGCGCCGGTTTTCCAAAGCCCCGGAAAGCGGATTTTCAGGCTGGATGACGGTCAGATCCGCTATGAGGGCGTTGTCGCCGAATCCTTGGACGGGGCGTATCTGCGCATAGAGCGCCGGGGAGAAAACAGCACAGTTCAGGTGCTGAAATCCGCCATTCCCCATGGAATCACAGCAAAATTGGTACTGAAAGCCATGGAAGCGGAGCATCTGATCTGCGACGCCGGGGGCTTTTTGCTCCACGCCTCCTGGATCGAGATCGGCGGCAAGGGCATTTTGTTCACGGGACCTTCCGGGGTGGGAAAATCCACCCAGGGGGCGCTGTGGTGTGAGCACCGGGGTGCTGAGCTGTTCAACGGCGACCGTGCGGCGGTATTTGGCGATCACGCCCGGGGAATCCCCTTCCGGGGCAGCTCCGGGGTTGGACTGAACCGAAATACGGAGCTCGCCGCCATCGTATATTTGTCCCAGGCTCCGGAAACCACCCTTACCCGGCTTGCCGGCGCGCGGGCATTCCGTCGGCTGTGGGAGGGCTGCAGCGTGAATATTTGGAACCCGGCGGATATGGAGCGAACCACCGCCGCGGTGATGGATACGTTGTCGGCGGTGCCGGTGTATCATCTGGCGTGCCGCAAGGATATTACCGCCATTGAGGCGTTGGAAAAGGAGGGGATCGTATGAGCGTGCGGCGCACGGAGCCGGAGATGTCTGCGTTTCTCCATGCCCGGGGTTACCGGCTGGGACTGCCCATCGGCGGTACCTTTGAGCTGACTGCCCGGTGCAATTTTGGCTGTCCCATGTGCTATGTGCATCTGCAGCATGCGGATCCCGCCAAGGAATTGACCGCTGCCCAATGGCTGGAGCTTGGTCGCCAGGCCCGGGACGCAGGCATGATGTTTTTGCTGCTCACCGGCGGCGAGCCCTTTATCCGTAAGGACTTTTTTGAAATTTACAGCGGTCTGAAGGCTATGGGTCTGATGGTGTCCATCAACTCCAACGGCTCGATGATCAAGGGCGAAATCTTGGAAAAGCTCATTGAAGATCCGCCCTTCCGGATCAACATTTCTCTGTACGGCGGCTGCAGCCAGACCTACCGGGATATGTGCGGTCAGGATGCCTTTGACCAGGTGGTCGGCAGCATCCGTGCCCTCCGGGAGGCAGGCGTGGATGTGCGGCTGAATGTTTCGATCACGCCGTATAATTGCCGGGATCTTGAGAAAATTTATCAAATTTCTCAGGAATTGGGCGTACATATGAAAATGACTTCCTATATGTATCCCCCCATCCGGGTGGGCAACGACTTGAGCCACCGGCTGTCGGCGGAGGAAGCCGCATGGTATGCGGTGGAGTGGGATCGTATGCGGCTGACCAAGGAGCAATTTGCCCAGCGAGCCCAGTCCCTTTGCCGGTACGAGGGAGATAGTGAACGGGAGTGCGCCGCAGATCTGGACGAGGGTGTGGGCTGCCGTGCCGGCAGCACCAGCTTCTGGATCACCTGGGACGGCAGGATGCTCCCCTGCGGTATGCTGCCGGGAACCGGCGTGGATACGGCAAAGCTGGGCTTTGACGAGGCGTGGCGGCAGGTTCGGGAGGCGACCACTTCCATCCGGATGCCGGCAAAGTGCACTGCCTGTCCCAAGCGGGAAATTTGCAGTGTTTGCGCCGCCGTGGCAGTGACGGAGACCGGGGATTTCGGCACGGCGCCGGAATATACCTGCCGCATGACCGATGAAACGATCCGCCTGATGGGCAATTTTGTGAGAGGTGAGGAATATGGTAATTAAGAAGGAACTGATGAAGCGCACCGTGGCAGGGGAAACCTTCCTGGTGCCCCTGGGCAAGTCTGTATACGATTCCAACGGTCTGTTTTTTCTGACAGAGGTGGGCGCATTTCTGTGGGATATTTTGCCGGCGGCGGAGTCGGAGGAAGACCTGCTGAAGGCCGTCCTGGCGGAATATGATGTGGAGCAGGCGGTTGCGCTGGCAGATATCCGGGCATTTCTGGAAAAACTGACAGCGATGGATATTATTTGACCCACTGGGTAGGGCTCGATGCCTACATCGACCCGAATAACGTCTGTTGCCAATAGGGCCGATGTGGGCATCGGCCCCTACGAAAATGGAGGCTATTATGAAGGAAATTGCGTTTTCTGAACTGAAATTCAATCCTGCGGATATGATCGCCAAGGAATGGATGCTGGTCACCGCCGGCAACGCCGACGGCTACAACACCATGACCGCAAGCTGGGGTCACCTGGGCGCTATTTGGGGTCACGGCGGCGGATTGCCCACGGCGGTGATCTACCTTCGTCCCCAGCGCTATACCAAGGAATTTGTGGATCGACAGGAGCGGTTTACTCTGACCGTTTTCCCGGAGGCATACAAAAAGGCTTTGGGCTACCTGGGCAGTCATTCCGGACGGGATGAGGATAAGGTGGCGGCGGTGGGCTTGACGCCGGTTTTCGAGGGGGACTACACCTATTTTGCCGAGGCGAAGCTGGTGCTGGTGTGCCGCAAGCTGTACCGGGGGAGCCTGACCCCGGAGGGATTTACGGATCAAAGCATCATCGCTGACCATTACCCCAACGCCGATTTTCACGATATGTATATCGGACAGATCGAAAAGGTCCTGGTATCCGAATAAGCAAAAGCACCGGTCAAAACCGGTGCTTTTTTGTTACGGAAAATGATTGTTTAGCAGAGCAGCGAAAACCCAATGTAGGGCGGGGCTTGCCCCCGCCCTACAATGAGATTACTTATTTCAAAAAGCAGGCGGCGGCGTAGGCACCGGGACCGCCGTGGGTACCGATGGTGCAGCCGATGGGACAGGCACGGTCCTGGTAATTTTCCCACAGACCGTCGCTTTCCTCGGCGTACTTCTTCACCGGAATGTCGCTGAGACCGGTGTAGCCCAGCAGAATGGGCTTGGAATAATCCACCTCGCCCGCTTCCCGGAACAGCTTGTTCAGCTGATTGTTGGCCTGCTTGACGCCCCGGGCCTTGCCTGCCATGGTGATGATGCCGTCGGAAATCCGGATCAGCGGCTTCACCGACAGCAGCTCACCGGCGATGGCTGCGGTCTTGGAAATGCGACCGCCCTTTTTCAAGTATTCCAGCGTGTCGGCCATGGCGAAAATGATCACCTTTTCCCGTTCCTTGGTGAGGATATCCAGGATCTGCCGGACGTTTTTGCCTTCGTCAGCCAGCTTCAGCGCCATCTCGGTGAGGATGCCGGCGCCGATGGCCACATTCCGGGTGTCCAGAACAAAAACCTTTCCCGGATAATCCATGGCGGCGATGGTGGCGCTCTGGAAGGTGCCGGACAGATCGGCGGAGAGGGTCAACACCAGCACCTCGTTGTGCTCTGCCAGGGCGGCTTCATAGGCCCGGGCGAAGGCATCGGGGGTGGGCTGACTGGTGGTAGGGAGCTGAGAGCACTCCATCAGTTTTTGGTAGAAGGTGATGTGATCCAGTGTCACCCCGTCGATATACTCCTCATCCCCAAACCGCACAGACAGCGGCACCACGGTGCAGCGGCTGCGCACCTGGGGGATGGTGTCGGTGGTGGAATCGATAATGATCTTAACAGACATAAAAAACTCCTTTGTTTTGGAAAATGTTGCAAAGTCAACGTTCGGATTATATACCACGAACGTTGAAATGTCAACTTCTATTTTTCTTGACAGCACCGCCGGAAGGTGTTATGCTATATTATATAGAAAAAGGAGGGATTTCTCATGAAGCGAATTGTTGCCCTGGTACTGGCGGTTTTGATGTGTGCATGCCTGTTCGGCTGCGGCAAGAAGGAGAAGCTGCCGGAGGTATCCTATACCCAGAACAACGATCCGATCCTGCCCGGTGTGGCCAATCCCACAGTGGTGGAGGACGTGCCCACGGCGGTGTATGTGAGCACCTTTGAAAATACGGTGGTTCTGGCCACTGTGCCCGTGGAGTCCTGGAGCGGCTTTGAGGAGCCCACCTGCAACTCCAAGAATATTTCCAACGGCGGACGGATCCTTTGCGACGGAAATTGCGGCAAGGAGCATGAGGAAGGAATATTGCCCATCACCAAGGTCGTGGTGCTGGAGGATATCTGCCCCAAGGTGACCGGCGGCTGGTTCCGGGATATGGTGGATCTGCAGAGCATCGTGGGTCTTGAGAAGATCCATATGCAGTTTGCCACCAATACGGCATTTATGTTTGCGGGCTGTATCCGCCTGGGCTCGCTGGATATCGGGGATTGGGATATGTCCAACGTGCAGGATATGACCGGCATGTTCGATGACTGTCCCGCCATGGATAAGCTGCCTGAGTGGTATGTAACAGAATGATTTATCTCGCCGGGGCAGAACCCCAATGTCATTAAGTTAAGAAATCATGTCATTCTGAGCGAGCGTCAGCGAGTCGAAGAATCTACGCATTTCGTCTACTTTTTAGATAAAATCGGTGCGTAGATCCTTCGACTTCGCTATGCTACGCATAGCTTCGCTCAGGATGACATCCCTAACTTAATGACATTGGGCAGAACCCCGGCGAGTTTTTTTTGTGCGCTAAACAATCATTTATGGCAGTAACTGGAGGGTAAAAATGTGCCCGCGGATATCAATGGGTATATTGCACGAAACTTGACTGCGTTATTTTGCTATTTTGCCCATTTCTTTATGGAACGTTTTAGATTATAATTAATGCGTAATACCCTCGCAAAAATTTATCAAGGAGGAAAAAACATGAAGACAAACACCAAGCGCCTGCTGAGTATCATCCTCAGTTTGGCCATGGTCCTGGCAATGCTGCCCATGGCAGTTTTTGCTGCGGACGACACTGTTACCCTGTATGTCCAGCCCAATAGCAACTGGAATCAGGCTAACGCCCGTTTTGCTGCTTACTTCTTCGAGACCGGCATGTCCGAGAAGTGGGTAGACTGCACCGCTGTTGAGGGCGCAGACGGCATCTATGCTGTTGAGGTACCTGCTGGCTACACCAACGTCATCTTCTGCCGCATGAACCCCGGCACCACCGCTAACAACTGGAACAACAAGTGGAACCAGACCTCCGACCTGAAGGTCCCCACCGACGGCACCAACTGCTACGTTGTTGCCAGCGGCTCCTGGGACAATGGTGCTGGCAGCTGGACCACCTTCACTCCTGACGCCGGCGTCGGCACTACCGAGGCTATTGTCAACGAGTACCACGTTGTCGGCTCCATGAACGAGTGGAAGAAGGCTGACTCCAACAAGATGACCGACAACGGCGATGGCACCTGGTCCATCACCATGGCTCTGGTCGCTGGCGACTACGAGTACAAGGTCACCGACACCATGGGCGTATGGTATCCCGACGGCACCACCAATCTGAAGCTGACTGTTGCTACCGATTGCGACGTCACCTTCACCTTCACCGTTGCTGACGGCACCACCGTCGCTACCGGTGACGGCATCGGCGAGGCCGAGCCCACTCCCGAGGGCTACTTCGTCGTTGGTACCCACAATGGTTGGACCAACCCCGATGCTGATTACATCATGAATGCCAACGATGACGGCACCTACTCCCTGACTCTGTCTGTCGAGGCTGGCGCTGGTGCCCTGAAGGTCACCAACGGCACCTGGGACGAGGGCGGCTGCTGGGGCGGCGAAGGCGCTGACGGCAACTACGAGTACTACGCCACCGAGGCTGGTGACATCGTTGTTTCCTTCGACGGCACCACCATTACCGTGACCGGCGACATCCTGGGCGAGGCTCCCGTTGTTGTTGAGCCCATCCCCGAGGATGCTATCGTCAACGTTAAGGGCACCCTGCCCGGCCTGGACTGGGATGCTGAGTCCGAGACCGGTCTGATGACCCTGGTCGACGGCGTTTACACTCTGTCCATCCCCGATGTTCCCGCATCCGAGATCGGCGCAGATGCTTACGCCTTCAAGATCATGCTGAACAACTCCTGGGATTCCGCTTATCCCTCCGAGAACTGGACCTTCTACCTGACCGAGGAGTGCGAAGTCACCATCACCATCAATGCTACCACCAAGGAAATCGCTGTTGTTGCTGACGGCCTGACCTTCGATGCTCCCGTTGATCCCGACGCTCCTGTGGATCCCGAGGATCCCGAGGATCCCGTTGATCCCGTTGATCCCGTTGAGACCCTCTACTATGTCGTCGGTACTCACAACGGCTGGGTCAACCCCGACGAGAACTACATCATGACCGCCAATGAGGACGGCACCTACACCCTGACCCTGTCTGTTGAGGCTGGCGCTGGTTCCTTCAAGGTTACCAACGGCACTTGGGACGACGGCGGCAACTGGGGCGGCACCGGTGCTGGCGGTAACTACGAGTACAACGCCACCGAGGCCGGCGACATCGTTATTACCTTCAACCCCGCTGACGGCTCCATCTCCCTGGCTGGCGACATCCTGGGCGAGAAGGAACCCCTGACCATCATCTCCATGCACGTTGCCGGTGAGGCTGGCCTGACCGGCTTTGAGTGGGCTCCTGCCGAAAACCAGATGAAGGCTGCTATGGGCGTTTACTCCATCACCTTCACCGGCGTTGCTGCTGGCACCTACCAGTTCAAGTTCGCCGCTAACGGCACTTGGGACTACAGCTGGGCTACCGGTCTGGAAGTTAACCCCGGCACCGCTGAGACTGTTTGGTTCAACCCCCTGGGCAACAGCACTGTTACTGTTGCTGAGGACAACTCCACCGTTACCTTCTCCTTCGACATGAGAACCATGGACATCATGACCGGCGAAGGCGCTACCTCCACCGTTACCATCGAGGCTCCCGCTGTTGAGAACCCCGAGGACACTCTGGTTCTGGGCGACAACGCTGTTGAACTGCCTGCCGGTTCTCAGGACGGCATCACCGGTACCTACACTGCTGCTCAGGCTGGTACCCTGAACGTCGCTATCACCGCTCTGTCCACCTATGATGACTACTCCGGCGCTTGGCAGGATGTTCCTGCAGAGGGCATCGGTAGCATGTTCATGCGTGGTCAGCTGAGCCTGGCTATCAACGGCCTCGAAATCGGCATGGCTACCGGCGCAGTTACCGTTGCTGCCGGCGATGTGATTACCGTTAAGCTGTACAGCTACTTCGGAATTCAGGCTAAGGCCACCATTAATCTGGATCTGTCCGCTTCCGGAAGCGGCGAGGTCGAGCCCGATGAGCCCGGCACTCAGGGCAACCCCATCGTCATTGAGACCCTGCCCTACGAGATCACCGTTGATGGCGAGCATGACGTATACTACACCTATATCGCTGAGCAGGATGGCGTTATCGTCTTCACCAAGCCTGAAGGCAACTATGTTTCCGGTCTGATCGGCTTCACTCAGGATGCTGATGGCAACTACTATGTGACCGTCGCTGCCGGTGACGAGATTTCCATCAACCCCTGGGGCTCCAACGCCGGTACCTACACCATCGCTTACGGCGAGATGCCCGTCTTCGAGGATGAGACCGTTTACTTCGACAACTCCCTGTTCAACTGGGAAACTGTCTATGCTTACGCTTGGACTGAAAACGGCGATTATCTGGCTGGCGAATGGCCCGGCACTGCTATGACTCTGGGAGAGGATGGCCTGTGGACTATCGCGATCCCCGGCAATGCCAATTTCATCATCTTCAGCAACGGTGATGCTTATCAGACCAGTGATATGGAATTCTTCGGTGATATGCTCAGCGACGGTCTGAACACCGCTGTCTACGGCTCTGATCTGAAGACCAATCTGTACGTTGCCGGTTCCTTCAACGAGTGGACTGCAAGCGACAGCTACATCATGACCAACAATGGTGACGGCACCTTCACCCTCGTTATTGAGAATCTGGCTGCCGGCACCTACGAGCTGAAGGTTACTGACTTTGGCTTCAATTGGTTCGGTTACTGGGGCGAGAACGTCTCCGTGACCACCGAGTCCTTCGGCAACCTGACTGTCAACTTCAACCTGAACACCCAGGAGATCACCACCTCTCACGAGGCTGTTGAGATCGTTGCTCCCACCATCACCCTGAAGACTCCCACTCTGCTGCTGGAGGACACCATTAAGCTGAACATCTACTACACCATCGATCAGGATATCGCTCTGGAGAAGATGGGTATGCTGACCTGGTCCTCCAAGCCCGATGTGGTTGACATCGCTACCGCTGAGAATGTCTACCCCGGTGCTACCTTCAACGATGGCAACGGCTTCTACGGTGTCAACACCGACGGCATCCCCGCTCAGAACCTGGGCGACATCATCTACTTCTGCATCTACGCCGAGCTGGCTGATGGCTCCATCGCCTACGGCAAGCAGGTGCAGTACAGCCCCGTCACCTATGCTTACAACCAGATC
>JAZNRS010000111.1:0-12028 GCA_045590815.1 Faecousia sp. | reverse complement strand
GCTCTCTTAACCTTACCGCTCTTGGTCAGGTTGAATCTCTTCTTTGCACCGCTATGGGTTTTCAGCTTGGGCATAGTAGGTTCTCCTTCCGATATCTTTTGTAAATTACTTGCTATTCTTGGGGGTCAAAAACATCGCCATGAAACGGCCTTCCAGCTTAGGATTCTTCTCCATATTGGCGATCTCCTTGCAGCTTTCGGCGAAATCCATCAGCAGCTTCTCACCCAGGTTGGTGTGAGCCATTTCACGACCGCGGAAGCGGACGCTGACCTTGACCCGGTTGCCGTCGCCCAGGAACTTGAGGGCGGCCTTGACCTTGGTATTGAAGTCGTTGGTGTCAATGCTGGGACTCATGCGGATCTCCTTGATCTCAACGACCCGCTGGTTCTTCTTGGCTTCCTTCTCCCGCTTCTTCTGGTCGAAGCAGAACTTGGAGTAGTCCATGATCTTGCACACGGGGGGCACGGCATTGGGAGAGATCTTCACCAGATCCAAACCCTGCTCGTCTGCCATTTCGTTGGCCTGGGCAGCGGACATGATACCCAGCTGGGCACCGTCAGCACCGATCAGGCGGATTTCCTTGTCTCGAATCTCGTCATTGAGCTGATGATCTAACTTAGCGATGATAAGCACCTCCATTAACAACAAAAAGCGGATGCCAAAGCATCCGCATACTCGCACTTTATCCCCATGGGGAAGGTGGAATATTGACCGTATCGCTTGTGCTGACGGTGAGGCGGATGTTCAGCCTTCTTTATTACTGAGCTATTCTATCACGCCCCGCACCAATTGTCAAGCATTATTTTTCACAAAAAAGGTCGCACCGGCGGAAATACACAACTTTTCCGGTACAGAATCCCGATACAGCTCTGCCGACAAATGAATCAGGCTTTTCGTTTTCGATACCAGACGCACCCGGATCCGCACATCCTCCCCGGGAATCAGGGGACGGTGATATTTCAAATCCAGCGCTGTTGTGGCAGATTTTGTCCCCTCGGGAAGCAGGCACCAGACGATGGTACCCATGGCGTGATCCGCCAGGGTTGCGCCCATACCGCCGTGCAGCGTCCCGGCAACATTACGCATCCAGTATTCGGTCTTCCCCCGGAAGGTGTACGCCCCTTTCCGCACATCAAAGTCCAAAAGCCGCAGATCCAGCAGATTCCCGACGGAATCCGGCGCCTGGGTCCGCAGGATCTCCAGACGTTTTTCGATCAACGTATCCATATCCTCAGCTCCTTTTCCTTATCATACCCATTTTCACAGCATTATGCAAATCTTTTTTCATTTTCCTATTGCATTGTCGGAAAATTTCTTATATAATTACTAGGATTGCGAACAAATTTACAAAGGAGAGCATTATGGGACTTCGTGCAAACGCACCGCATAACGATTACCTAATTGAATTAGTCCGGGCGGCGTTGCTGCACACCCAGCTGCCCCCCATGCCGGAGGATTGCGATGCCGATGCGCTGATCAATTTGATCCGCAGCCAGCATCTGGTGAGCCTGGTATATCCGGAGATCTGCCGGCACAGTCAGCTGCAGGTCATTCGCACCGCATTGATGAAGACTTACATGGTCCAGCTTCCCAAGGTGACCAACCAGGACGTGGAGATCCAAAAGTGGCTGGATGCGGCGGAAGCCGCAGGCATCGACTGCATCCCCCTGAAGGGCTACTGGCTTCGCAAGCTCTACCCCACCCCCATCATGCGCAGCATGACGGATTTCGACGTACTCCTCCGGGAAATGGACCGCACCACCATCCGCCCCTGGATGGAAGCCATGGGCTACACCCCCGAGGAAGAGAAAGAGATCTCTCACCACGACAACTATGTGAAGCATCCCTGGATGTATATCGAGCTGCACAAGCATCTGATGAAGCCCCGTGCCGGTCGGGACGAATTCGAGAAGAATCTTTGGTCCCGGTGCGTCCCGGTAGAGGGCTATCAGCACGTTTTCCAGATGTCGCCGGAGGATTTCTACGTTTTCCACATGGCACACATGTACAAGCACTTCACCGACCACGGCTCCGGTTTGAAGAGCATCATCGATATGTATCTTTTCCTGCAGAAGGACGGTCTGCATCTGGACCAGGTGTACCTGGAGCAGGAGCTGAACCGGTTTGGCATTCTGGCATACACCCGCTACATGGAAAAGCTGGTGAACATTTGGCTTGGGGACGGCGAACCCGACGAGGATTCCCGTCTGGTCACAGACTACATCGCCAGCTGCGGCATGTTCGGCTCCGCCAAGCATTATCACACCATCCAGGTGGTCAACGGCAAGGGCAAGAACAAAAACGCCAGCAAGTTCCGTTACCGGCTGAAGCTGCTGTTCCCGGATGTGACCACCATGGCCAAGCGGTTCCCCTCGGTGCTGAAATTCCCCTATCTGCTGCCCTTTTACTGGATCGCCCGGTTCTTCCGTTCGATCTTTGTGAAGAAGACCGCTGCGACCACGCTCAAGCTCGACCAGATCGACGATCAGGAATACGATCAGGTCAGCCATATCATGTCGGTAACCGGCGTAACCAAGTAACCAAAAGCCCTGTGCCTTTCGGCACAGGGCTTTTCTTGTTATTTTCGCTGTGTTTTCGGCGGCAGCTCCAGCCAGGAGCCCATCCGCTCATCCCAGCACGCAGGCTGGAACGGAACGATGCCGCTGAAATGGAAGAAGGTCAGCTCGCCAAAATAGACCTTGCCGTCCACCTCATAAAAGTCCACCCGCACATGGGGCAATCCCTGGGACAGCTTGGCTGCCAATTCCTTCATCAGCTCAAAATTCTGCGGCTTTTCCGGCGGCACCTTGGCATTGGGATGCCCGTTGACGATATCCAGATGCTGATAGTCCATATCGAAGAAGTCGAATTTGGTTTCCTCATCGGGATTTTGCCGCTCCGACGCCACAAACAGCATCTTGGGCACGCCCCCAAAGCAGAAGAATTTGTAATCCCGCAGCTCACCGGTGCGGCTGTCCTCCATATACTGCTCCGCCACCAACCGGGGCGTCACATATCGATAGGGCCATTCCCGGTTCAGATGGTAGAACCGCTTTGCCAGGGCCTTTGTCATCTTCGCCCGGGCAGCATCCGGATCCAGCTTGGATTTATCCTTGCAGATCAGAATACCGCCGGAATCATGGGTGCATTTGAGCACAAACCGCTCCGGCAGCGCGTCGAAATCGATCTGCTCCGCATTGTCGTAGATACCATAGGTGGGGACCAAATATTCCTCGCCGATGGTTTCCCGGACGAAATCCTTCACCGCAGCCTTATCCACCAGCTTGGGATAACGGGGATCCCGGTTATACAGCTTCAGCCACTGGAGCTTTTCGTTGTAGGTCTTCGGGTCCTTCAGGTCCAGCTTCTGCCCCATAAAGCTCCGGTATTTCAGCTTCAGAAAGGTCGCATCATCCATCCAATTCAGCAGCCCCCGGTTTCCCAGGACCTCTGCCAAATGGTAGGGGTTTTTCAAAATCCTTTTCATCCTCATGCTTCATCCACCTTTGCAATCGCCGCCAGTGTCTCCGCAATTTCCTCCTCTTCCTGCTCAACACTCTCTGCCTCCAGCTTATCGTCCAGCTGCTTCTGCAGGAGATAGACATAGCCGATGGCCATACCCAGGAAGGTCTGGGTGGAGAACGTGTAGTAGGACACAAAGCCCACGTCATTGATAAACTGCAAGACCAGCATGGTCAGCGGCAGGATCGCACCGGGAACACCCTTACGCCACAGGATAAAGGCACGGATGGTGAAGTACAGCAGCGGTCCGTAATATACCAGGATGCCCACGATACCCAGGCTGCACAGCAGCTCCGAGTAGTTACTGTGGGAATAGGTCATATAGCCGCTCATATACTTGAAGTTGTTCAGTCCGATACCAAACAGCGGGTTACGTCCCAGGAACAGCTCCATGGCGATATCCAGCATTCTTTTTCTGGTGACAGCGGAGGCATCGGTTTCCTCGCCGGTCATCCAGTACGTCAGCAGCGCCTCAATGCGCTTACCAACCGCCTCGTAAAGCACTTCCACGTTCATGATCAGCACCAGAACGCCCACGATCAGCGCAGCAACGCCGATCATCCGCAGCAGCACCTCGATACTGCCCTTTTCCGGCTTCCAGAACAGGAAGAATGCAACGATGTACACCAGTACCATGACCAGCGCCTTACGGGAACCGGTGAGCAAAACGATCACCAGCAGAACGCACACCATCACATCCAGGAAAACATTACGCCATTTTGCCTTCTTGGCGGCGTAAAGCACAAAGCCCATGCAGTAGCAGGCGCTCATGCCCACCACGTTGGCATTGGTCACCAGGGAGAACCGACCTGCCTTGGACGACGATGCATTCAGAATAAAGTTGCACACCAATACCAGACCCAGCCACAGAACCACCCGGCACATATGCTCCAGGTCATGCTCATCCTGATTGATGTATTCCGCGATGGCCCAGCTCAGGATCGCCGCCGACCGGACATAACCGCTGTGCAGCACAACGGTGCCGGGATACATGGCCCAATACTGGCTGAAGTAGCCCAGCAAATAGAATGTCAGCAGCCACAGCAAATGTCCCCAGCGGATGACGTTCCGATTCCAGAACAGCCGGAACAGCATATACGCGCCGAATGCATAGAACAGCATACCACGCCAGGAACCGATAGACGACAGGGGGATGACCGTCAGCAGCGTTGCAAACATCAGGATCGTTGACAACGGCGGGACTTTAACTCGTAATGTTGTAGGACGCATGATTCGTCCTCCTTCTTTTCTCAGGAAATACTGACCTGCATAAATGCCAGCAGCTTATCGATCCGCTTTTCGATGGTCAGGTCGGCGGAACGTGCCTCAGAGCCGGCAGCCAGACGGCTGCGCAGCGATGCATCCTCTTTGATTTGACGAAGAGCTGCCTGCAGCTGCTCTTCACTTTTAGGGTCGATGAGGATGGCACAGCTGTCGTCCAAAACGTCGTGATTAAACGGAAGATCCGAAGAGATCACCGGCACGCCGCAGGAAACCGCCTCCACGATGGCGTTGCAGCAGCCCTCTGCCAATGTGGGCAGCACAAATACGTCGGAAGCGCACAGATAGGTGCCGATCTTCTCATTGGGAACTCTGCCCATGTGCAGAATGTTCTTACATTCCGGCTTATCCTCGCCCACGCCGATGAAAATGGCATGGACACCGCCCACCGCATCCACCGCCCGGGACACCTTTTTGGTACCCTTGCGAGGGATAAAGGAGCCAGTGTAGGACACGATGAACGCATCCTCCGGGTAGCCCAGCTCCTTGCGGCAAGCCAGCTTATCTTTTTTGTGGAACCGCTCCGGGTCTGCGGCGTTGACGATGATGCGGGTCTTTTCCAGGATCTTCTCGTCGCCGTACAGCGCCAGAATTTCGTCCTTATTTTCGGTGGACACGCTGATGATGCCGGTGACATCCTCCAGGGTCTGCCGCACCAACGAGGGGCTCAGCTTCGCCACAGAAGCCACGGTGTCCGCCTCGCCGTTGGCGATGTAGGAGGGGATGCCCAGCTCCTTCGCCAGCTTCACGCCGGCGATGCCTGCGTGGATAAAGTGGGAATAGGTCAGATCCGCCTTCAGCTTGCGCTTTTTGTACACCCGCTTCACCGCACGGAAGAAGGAATACTTCGACCAATCGGCGGTGCGCAGCTTGCCCAGCTTCAGTCCGGGAAACACCAGGCACAGCGGTGAATACACCGTATAGGCGTTGCCCTTTTCGGTGACCCGATGGGAAACGAATTCCCGGCGTGCGTTGCCCTTGAACAGATACCGCACGATACTCTGCGGCGCAATTACGTTACAGGTCACACCCCGATCCACAAACCGCTGCACCACATTGTCCAAAAACACATGGATCTGCTGATGCTCGGTGGGATAATTGGATGCCACGATACAAAATTCCATACCTTACTCCTTTGGAAACACCGATTTGCGTTTCCGTAGGGGCCGATGCCCACATCGACCCGAATTCAATTTAGCAAATGCAAGGATGCGGGTCGATGTGGGCATCGACCCCTACATTTTGGGGAAGCAGTCAATCAGCTGCGCCTGCTTTTCCTTGACAGCCTCAAAATCGATCCGGTAACGGCTTTCGATATCCGCCACCGTGGGGAATCCCTCCTCCAGGATCCATGGCTGATCCGCCACGCCGAAGGAAGAATAGTAATCTTCAAACTTAAAATTGCCGCCCCTCAGGGTCAGCTCGCCCAAAATATGCAGATTGGGGATGCCCAAACCGTCAGCAAAGATCAGTCCATGCAGACTGCTGGACAGAATGTACTTGCACCGGGCGATCTGATTGATGACCACCCCGGGCTCCTGCTGAATGTCAATGATGCAGGCGGAGGAAAAGCTGTCCTTCAGCGCCTGGAAGCGAGGCTCCTCTTTTTGCGAAAAATGGGGAATAATGCCAACTTCATACTCTTTTTCCGGATTTTCATCCGCAAAAAGGTTGGAAAGCAGACCTGCATCCGCCAGGGGAACATCGTAGGTTTCCCCGGTCAGCCCGGAGAGCTTCTCCCGGGACAGCTCGCCTCGGAGGGCGCAGACCTGCACATTGGTACGATACAAACCATTATCGTTATCGTTCTTGAAAAAACCGCTACCCCAAACATAGAGCGGCTTCTTGCCGTAGATCAAGCGCAGCAGCTTCTGCAAAATGCGCCGCTTAGGATCCTTGCCATACTGCAGACCCACCAGGGCGCCGCCGATGGCGATCATATCCGCATCGTACATTTTGCTGCACACTACCTGCTTGCCGGAGAGCTTCTCCACCAGATCCTTATTCAGCAGGTCGCCTGCATTTTGCAGGGGTGCGTAAGAGAGTCGAATTTTTTCCATAGTTCCTCCTACCCGGAGATCTTCCGGGCCAGGGCAAGTCCATGGTACATGAGCCCCGGACTTACCAGATATGCCGCAGCGGACAGCTTCACCGGCATACTTTTGCTGCGCCGCAGGTGCTTCATGGCACTTTTGGCGTCAAATTCCTCTGCCAGCCGGTCAAACAGCTCCCGATTTTTCCGAACGGCGCAGTTGCACAGCATACCCCACAGCAATCTTTGGGGCAGATAATTTTCAAAAACCGGCAGATAATCGCAGTTTTGGCTGCGCAAATAATCCGCGATCCGCTCTGCACCGGCCATGCCGCTGTGGGCACGCTCCCAGGTCATGGCCCCGGACATGGCAGAGCCGGGGGTCACCCGGTAGCCGTACATAGGCTGATCGATCCACGCCGCCGAGCGGCAGTGGCACAGATACTTCCAGTTGAATTCCCGATCCTCGAAATTGCGCATGCCCACCGTAAACCGGATACCGGAGGACATCAGCACCTCCCGGCGGTACAGATAGCAGTAAAAACCGTAGCATTCCATGTGGAGCATGAGATTTTCCATCACCTGCGCCTGCACATGGCTGACAAACGCACCGGGCTCCACGGTCACCTTTTTCAGATCCTCCGGGTTGCGCACCAGGGGGCAGTACACCGTGTCTGCACCACTGGCATCATAAGCCGCCAGCATCGCCTCCACATACCGGGGGTGATACACATCGTCCCCATCCAAAAACAGCACCAGCTCCGTCTGCACCGCCTCGATGCCGGCGTTTCTGGCAGCGGAAACACCGCCGTTTTTCTGATGGAGCACGGTCATATCCAGGGTCTTTTTGTCCTGCCACTGCTGCAGCAGCGCCGGGGTATCGTCGGTAGACCCGTCGTTCACGCAGATCACCTGGAAATCCTTGCAGCTTTGCCGCTCCAGGCTCTCCAGCGTTTCGCTCAAAAAGCGCACGCAGTTATAGCAGGGAATGATGATGCTGACTCTGTGTGCCATACTGCCCACGCCTCCAATACTTATTATTTGGATAATTGAATCCAGCTGCCCATCTGCAGGTCGTAGCTGTCCGGGGTGATCCGGTCGTAGCCCGCACCGTTGAAGAAGGTCAGCTCGCCAATGTAGAATCTGTCGCCGATGACGAAAAAGTCCACCCGCACATGGGGGAAGGGCTTCGCCAGCGCCTCGGCGATGCGGCACATTTTTTCAAACTGCGCAGGCTTGGGGGTGACGATGGAGGGATCCTTGGGGAATCCGAAATCCACCTCGTCCAAATACTGCCACTTTTCGTCGTAAATGTGCCGCTTATGGACATTGTAACGATCCAAGTCCAGCGCGATGCAGCCCACCGCACCTTCCTTGCCGTTGAAGCAGAAGAATTTGTAATCCTCCGGCACGAAATTCACACCGTCGGACAGCAGCTCCTCCACGATGATCCTGGGAGGATGAATGTCATACAGCCACTCGCCGTAGCAGGGCAGATACCGCTGCTTCAGCCAGCCGGCAAGCTGCTTGGCAGCCTTTTCCCTGTCCAGCTCGGCCTTGTTGTGCACCACGATGTTGCCGCCGGAGCCGGAGGTCACCTTCAGCACGAAGCCATCGGGCAGGGTATCCCAGGGAATGGCGTTGGGGTCGGTGCCTTCCCAGTAAAGCTTGGGCAGGAATTCCCCGAAGCCGTGCTCCTCGATGTAGCCTCTTGCCAGGAATTTATCTGCGCAGCGGGCCATCAACGGATCCCGGTGGTACAGCTTGATCCAGTTGAGCTTTTCCAGATATGTCTTGGGCTCGTCCAGATTCAGCTTCTTGCCCAGCTTGATCCGGTACATCAGCTTCAGCTCCCCCCGGGGACTGATCTTATACAACAGATCAAAGGGAAAAAGCAGGATTCTTTTCAGCTTTGCGTTCATAATTTGACCTCATAGCCCATGCGCCTCGCATTCGAAAGGCAGGCGCATTTATTGTTTCTTGTTCCAGTCCGCCCGGCCTTTGTTGCTGATCTTCTTCGCCGGGACACCGGCAACGGTGATATTCGGCTCGGTAACGTCCTTGTTCACCACCGCATTGGCACCGATGGCAACGCCGTCGGCAATATGGGTATTGCCCAGCACCACCGCACCGATTCCGATGACGATATCTCTGCCCAGCACCGGCGCATCGTTATTGGTGCCGCCGGCGACCAGAGCGGTATTCATGTGGAAGGTGCAATTCTCGCCCACCACGCAGGCGCTGTTCAGCAGGATCGGACCGACGTGCATGATGTACAAGCCCTTGGCGCAGGTGTTCAGCGGAATGTGGATGGCGTAGCGATTCTGCATACGCTGCAGCCGCATATTCCACAGCTTCCAAATCCCCTTGCCGCTGTTGCGGTAATACTCCGTCTTGCGCAGGAGCACCTGATGGCGGTAAAGCACCGCCCGTTCGCTGTGACCCAGCATCCACTTGACCGCAGAGGGATTGCCGTATTTTTTCTTTTCGCAGGCCAGCCACTGCTTCAGCTGTTCCTTCGTGCGCAGCCGTTGTTCCACCGGAAGCATAAGCTACCTCCTCAGTCAAGAGCCTTCAGATCGGCAAACTTGCCGCCGGTGAGCTCATATTCGTAGATCTTGGCATCCACCAGCAGGCGGTACCAGTAGCATTCAAAATAGCAGTACAGGAAGCCCTCCCGACCGTCCAGGAAGCCCAGGCGGAAGATGTAGGAGTAGATAAACCACAGATACGCCCGGAAGAATCGGGGTGCCTTGTAGTAAAGACCGTACTTTTTCTTCCGCTGCTTCTGCACCAGCTTGTCGGCGTGGGCGTTGATGGCGTCGCCACGGGTGTAGTCGATGTAGTCCATCATCTCCCGGGTGGCGTACCAGTTGTAGCGCTTGATGTGGCTGTCCAGGTCCTTGAAATCGTAGTGCTCGAACCGATGCTTCGCCTGGACGGAGTAGCCCTGGCTCAGCACGCTGTGGGCATCCCGGCGCTTGTCCTCCAGACGGCCACAGGCCTTCTTGAAGAGCATCATCTTCCGCTTCTTCCGCAGACCGTACTTGATGCACCGACCCAGGAAGAAGTAGTCCGCCTCGATGGTGATGCCCGCCAGGTCGGCGTCGCCCTTGGCGATGATCTCCTCCAGCTCCGCGTTCAGCTCCGGAGAAAACCGCTCGTCCGCATCCAGACGGATGACCCACTCGGTATCGATGCTGCCGTTGTCCAGACCCCAGTTGAACTGCTGGGAATAGTATTCAAATTCGTGGAAAACCACGTCCGCCCCGTTGGCCTTGGCCAGCTCCACGGTCTTGTCAGTGGAGCCGCAGTCGATGACCAGCGCCCGCTTAGCGAAGCCCTGAATGGACTGCAGGCATTGGACGATGTTCTTTTCCTCATTTTTCGTCATGATAATGGCGGTTGCGTCAATCATGGGTTCCCTCCGTCCGTGCGATGGACTGCTCCAAAGTAAATCTGCGGTAATCCTGCTTATATTCGCTGATGGTCATATCATAGGTCATAGAGCCGAAGGCCTTGTTCACCAGCTTGGTCACATGGCTCAGAAGCTTCAGCAGCCAGCCGAAGCCCTTGGGCGTCCACAGCTTTTTGCCATGGGCGGCGGCAATCAGGCGCACAATGTCGGTAGTGTTGGAATAGGCGGCGTTTTGGGGATGGAAGATGCCCTGCTCCTGATTGTCGATCATCAGCCGCACAAACTCCACCAAATTGCCCACATACAGCATGGACCGGCTGTTGTCCACATAGGGAAACAGCGGCAGCTTCCGGGCAAATTTCGCCAAAACCGGGTAATTTCCCTTGCAATTTTCGCCGTAGATCATGGGCGGACGCAAAATCACCACCCGGAAATTTTCGTCCTGCATGGGCAAAATCCCCTTCTCTGCCTGCAGCTTGCTGTCGCCGTAAAAGCCTGCAGGGGAAGGGGCGGTATCCGCGGTGATATGCTTACTTTTGCCGATGGGGGCGCTGTCGCCGTAGACGATGGCGCTGCTCATGAAAATGAACTGCTTCGCCCCATCTTCCTTGGCCTTTTTGGCGGTCTCCACCGCCAGGTGGGTGTTCACCCGGTAGTAAAGGTCGATGGTCTCCTGGGATGCCTTGCCGGTGTCCGCATGGGCGATGCCCGCCACATGGAACACGCTGTCGTACCCGGCGAAGCTGGCATCCTTCCAGCCGTCGCCGATCATATCCAGCACATCCACGGCATAGTCAGCCCCGAAGGTCGCCAGATATTCCTGAAGGCTGGTACCTATAAAGCTGCCTGCGCCGGTGATGAGGATCTTTTTCATTTCTTACTCTCTTCCTTTTCCATGGCACCGGTGCCGCCTTCCACCACGCCCTTTTTGTTGATGACGGCGGAAACAGAACCGAAAATGCACTTCATGTCGAAACCAAAGCTGAGCTTTTCCACATATTCGCCGTCCAGCTTCGCCTTTACGGGAATCTCCAGCTCGTCACGACCGTTGATCTGTGCCCAGCCGGTCAGACCGGGGACTACGTCGTTGCCGCCGTACTTATCCCGCTCTTCGATGAGGTCGAACTGGTTCCACAGCGCAGGTCGGGGACCCACGATGGACATCTGACCAATGAAGATGTTGAATATCTGGGGCAGCTCGTCCAGACTGGTGCGCCGCAGGAACTTGCCCACCTTGGTGATCCACTGCTCGGGGTTCTCCAGCATGTGGGTGGGCACATCCTTGGGTGTATCGATGCGCATGGTGCGGAACTTCAGGATCTGGAAATGCTCCTTATGTAAGCCCACCCGCTTTTGGCAGAAAAACACCGGACCGGGAGAGTCGATTTTGATAGCGATCATCAGGATCAAAAGCACCGGAGCCAGGATGGAAATGCCCACAAAGGACATCAAAATATCCAGCATCCGCTTCACAAATTTCTGGTACATAAGGCACCTCTTAATCTCAGTAAAATCCAGCAGAATCGGCAACAGCCATTCTGCGCCTATTATCCTAGTAATTATACCCCTTTCGTCCCTTAATGTCAAGAAAAAGAGGGAGCGATTTCCAGTAGATTCTTCCTTATTTTTTGCACTAAATGATTGTTTAGCGGCCTAACGGCGAAATATCGTAGGGGAGGGTCTTGACCCTCCCTTGTCGCCCCGGAGGGGCGACAGCTATGCAATGCGCCTTCGGCGAAGGGAGGGTCAAGACCCTCCCCTACAGTATTTGTTAG
>JAZNRS010000110.1:0-2924 GCA_045590815.1 Faecousia sp. | reverse complement strand
GCTGTGTTTTAAAGGGTGATGTTATCACAGAGACAGCCCTGCAACTTGGCTATAATAAAGCCATACAAAATATATTGCAGAAAGAAGGGCTGAATATGAATAAAGAAAAGTTTGATATAACGGGTATGACCTGCTCAGCCTGCTCCACCAGAGTGGAACAATGCGTAAGAAAGCTGCCGGGCGTGAGCGAAGTATCTGTGAACCTGCTGAAAAACAGCATGGTAGTCTCCTATGATGAACAGGCGCTGGATACAGCCGGTATCGTCAATGCTGTAGAGAATACAGGATATGGAGCTATTCCAAAAACAGCAGCTCCGCGCAGGGGTGATACATCCAAACATCCGGAGACTTCGGCTGCGAATACGGCGCAAGCAGAATATGGGGCAATGAAGCAGCGGCTTTTCCTCTCCGCACTGTTCACCGTTCCGCTGTTCTACATTTCCATGGGGCATATGATGAACTGGCCGCTTCCCGGATGGCTGCTAGGCATGGAAAATGCCATGACCTTCGCCTTTACCCAGTTTCTTCTGCTGCTCCCGGTATTGGTAATCAACAGCAGATATTTTAGGGCAGGCTTCCGTAACCTGTTTCGCGGCGCTCCGAATATGGACTCCCTGATCGCTATCGGTTCCAGCGCCGCGGTAGTATATGGTGTCTATGCGATCTATAAGATTGGTGTGGGCATGGGACGCGGAGAGACGGAACTGGTTCATATATTTATGATGGATTTATACTTCGAGTCAGCGGGTATGATCCTGACCCTGATTACCCTCGGGAAAACGCTTGAAGCCCGTGCAAAGGGCAAAACGTCCGAAGCCATTACCAAGCTGATGAATCTGGCTCCCAAGGTTGCCACAGTGGTGAGAGACGGAAAGGAGCTTGAGATTCCCGTAGAAGAGGTGGCTTTGGGGGAGACGATCATCGTCAAGGCCGGCGAATCCATTCCGGTGGACGGCGTGGTGATAGAGGGCTCCTCTTCCGTAGATGAATCCGCCCTGACCGGCGAGAGTATCCCGGCGGAAAAGCACATCGGCGACAAGGTCATCGGCGCTACCATCAATAAATCAGGCTATATCAGGATGCAGGCCACCAAGATCGGTGAAGACACTGTTCTGGCGCAGATCATCCGCCTTGTAGATGAAGCTACAAGCTCCAAAGCGCCCATTGCCAAGCTCGCAGATAAAGTCAGCGGGATCTTTGTTCCCATAGTGATCGGAATCGCCGCGATATCCACCATCGTCTGGCTGCTGGCAGGCTACGGACTGGAGTTTGCGCTTTCCATCGGTATCTCTGTACTGGTTATTTCCTGCCCCTGCGCATTGGGGCTTGCAACACCTACCGCCATCATGGTAGGCACCGGAAAGGGCGCAGCAAACGGCATCCTGATCAAGTCAGCAGAGGCGCTGGAAACGGTACACGGCATTGATACGGTTGTTCTGGACAAGACCGGTACCATCACTCAGGGAAAACCTGAAGTTACGAATATCATTTGCAGCGAGGGGATTACGGAAAATGAACTGCTGCAGATTGCAGCATCGATTGAAAAGCTGTCGGAGCATCCACTGGCAGACGCCATTGTCACCGAGGCAGAAAAACGGGAAGTATCGTATTTCAACGTCAGTGATTTTAAGCAGATTCCCGGTCAGGGAATTACCGGAGTCATTGATGATCAACTCTGTCTGGCAGGAAATGCCCGATTGATGAAGTCGCATGGTATACCTAACGGAGCACTTCTCAATCAGGGAGAAACACTGGCGGCAAACGGAAAAACTCCGCTGTTTTTCGCTCGTGCGGGACAGCTGATTGGCATGATCGCAGTGGCAGATGTTGTAAAACCCACCAGCAGGCAGGCTGTGCAGGAACTGTCCGACATGGGCATTGAAGTGGTTATGCTCACCGGCGACAACGCTAAAACCGCAGAGGCCATCCGCCGTCAGGTAGGCGTTGACAGGGTTGTGTCTGATGTATTTCCCCAGGATAAGGAACAGGAGATCCGCCGCCTGCAGAGCGAAGGCAAGAAAGTTGCCATGGTGGGCGATGGCATCAATGATGCGCCCGCTCTGGCACGGGCAGATGTCGGCATCGCCATCGGAGCGGGAACGGACGTGGCCATCGAATCTGCGGACATCGTCCTGATGAAGAGCGATTTGCTGGACGTCGCCATCGCCATTCAACTCAGCAAAGCCGTTATCCGCAATATCAAACAGAATCTGTTCTGGGCGTTCATCTATAATATCATCGGCATCCCTATTGCCGCAGGGCTGTTCTTCATTCCCTTCGCGCTGAAGCTGAATCCTATGATCGGTGCTTTCGCCATGAGCTTCAGTTCGGTCTTCGTAGTAACCAACGCGCTGCGGCTCAGGTGGTTCAGACCCAGGCACACAGCGCACGGGCAAAACAACAGCGCCCCCACAATGGCGGCGCGTATAGGCAAAGAAGGAGATTCATATATGGAAAAAACATTGAGCATTGAAGGTATGATGTGCGATCACTGCGTGATGCATGTTCAGAAAGCGCTGGCAGCGATCCCCGGCGTTCAGGAAGTGATCGTGAGCCTTGAAAATAAATCGGCCAAGGTAATAATTGATCCGATCGTTGCAGACGAAACCCTCAGATATGCTATTGAGGAAGCAGGATATGTTCTGAACGAGATCCTGTAATACCGGCGATCTATAGAAAAACAGCGAATGTCCGCCATGTGTTCTGCACCGGCGGACATTCGACCGTTATTCACTCAATTCTTCCAGTTTCTTCTGATCCGTGATCTCTATCGTTCCACGCGACAGCTTCACCATGCCTTCATTCTGGAAATAGCGCAGCATGCGGGTGACAACCTCGCGGGGATTGCCCATGTGATTGCCAATGATCTCATGGGTGGTCTTCAGTTCGTTCGTGCCTTCGATAGATGCTTCCTCCAGCAGGAA
>JAZNRS010000109.1:0-7741 GCA_045590815.1 Faecousia sp. | reverse complement strand
ATCAGCAGCAGGCCCTGGGAAGCGGTGTAGGTGGTGGTCAGAGCACCGGCGGCCAGGGAGCCGTGAACGGTACCGGCAGCACCGGCCTCGGACTGCATCTCAACGACCTTGACGGTGTCGCCGAAGATGTTCTTACGACCGGCGGCAGCCCCCTGGTCAACGTTGTCGGCCATGGGGCTGGAGGGGGTGATGGGGTAAATGCCAGCGACCTCGGTAAAGGCGTAGCTGACATGGGCGGCAGCAGTATTGCCGTCCATAGTTTTGAATTTTCTAGCCAAAATGAAATACCTCCTAAAGTATTCAAATTTCGTCCCGTATATCATAACACTTTCCGTTGCGTTTGTAAAGTCGCAAAGGCACACTTTTCTTGGAAAAAACGCAAAAAGCCGCCAGTAGTGGCGATGGAGGCGGCGCTTGAGGCTTGCAAAAAGCGCCGGCGGCATATATAATGTAGGAAATTTGAAAGGAAGGCGAGAAAAATGGTGCACATCGGCAAGGAATTTCGGACGATGAACGTATGCGGCGTGCTGTTTGATATGGACGGAGTGGTGCTGGATACAGAGAAGCTGTACGCCCGATTTTGGCGTGAGGCGGCCGCCGCTTTGGGACACAATATGAGCTACGAGCAGGCGTTGGGAATGCGTAGCCTGAGCAGCACAGCCGGTCAGGCACAATTGGAAAAATACTTTGGAAAAGGCGTATCCAGAGCGGAATTTCGTGAAAAACGCATTGAACTGATGGATGCGTATATTGCGCAGAACGGCGTTGATTTGAAGCCCGGAATTCGGGAGCTGTTGGACTATTTGGATGAGAAGAAGATCAAAAGGGCAATCACCACGTCTTCTCCCATTGAACGGGTGGAGCGGTATCTTGGCCCACATGGGATTTTGAAACGGTTTGACTGCCTGTGCAGTGGCGAGCAGGTGAAACGAGGCAAGCCGGAACCGGATATTTACCTTTACGGCGCTGAGAGCTTGGGTCTGCGTCCGGAGGATTGTATCGCTGTGGAGGATTCTCCGGCGGGAATCTTGTCTGCCTATCGGGCTGGGTGTGGCGCTGTTATGGTGCCGGATTTGGATCAGCCGGATTCGGTTACAGAATCGATGCTGTACGCCAAAGCGGACAGCTTGGTGGATATCATTGAACTGATTAAATAATTATGTCATTCTGAGCGAAGCGTAGCGGAGTCGAAGAATCTACGCAATTAATTGTCGAATCGGTGCGAAGATCCTTCGACTCCCTTCGGTCGCTCAGGATGACAGTATTTCTCAAAAAATGTTTGCCTTTCAGGCGGAAATAGAGTATGATGTGAGAAAATGGGAGAAAAGGGGCGATTTGCGTGATTTGCAGTGTACGTACCATGGGTATCACGGGTATTCGTGGCAGTGTGGTCATTGCGGAGTGCTATATTTCCAACGGCTTACCGGGATTTGATATCGTGGGTCTGCCGGATGCGGCAGTGAAGGAGGCACGGGAACGTGTCCGCGCCGCGGCGAAGAATTCCGGCCTGCATTTTCCTACCAGTCGGATCACCGTGAATCTGGCACCGGCGAATTTGAAGAAGGCTGGCACCCACTATGATCTGCCCATTCTGCTGAGCATTATGGCTGCCTGCGGCGGTATCCGCAGACCCCGTGCCGACTGCGCATTTCTGGGCGAGGTGAGCCTGGACGGCGAAATTCGCCCCATTTCCGGTGTGCTGCCCATGGCGTTGGCTGCAAAGCGCAGCGGTATTCAAACCTTGTATGTGCCTGCGGAAAATGCCCCGGAGGCCACCTTGGCACATGGCCCTGCCATCATCCCGGTGCGCACGGTTCGCCAGTTGGCGGCAGGACTCAATGGGGAGATTCAGCTTGAGGAGGAGCCCATTTGGGTTCCCAGCCGCAACAAGGAGATGGAGCTGGATTTCAAGGATGTTTTGGGTCAGGAGCATGTCAAACGTGCCCTGGAGGTGGCGGCTGCAGGCAGTCACAATGTGCTGCTCATTGGCCCTCCCGGCTCCGGTAAAAGTATGCTCAGTAAGCGAATTCCTTCGATTTTGCCGGATATGACCTGGAATGAATCTCTGGAAGTGACCCAAATTTATTCCGTCATGGGTATGCTGAAGCCCAAGGAGCCTTTGGTGATGCGCCGTCCCTTCCGCTCGCCCCACCATACCATCTCAAATGCAGGGCTGGTCGGCGGCGGCACCAATCCCAAGCCTGGTGAAATTTCCATGGCGCACAAGGGCGTGCTGTTCTTGGACGAGCTGCCGGAATTCCGGAAGGATACTTTGGATCTGATGCGCCAGCCACTGGAGGATGGTTCCGTAACCATTTCCCGGGTGTCGGGAGCGGTGACGTACCCCTCAGAATTTATGATGGTCTGCGCTATGAATCCCTGCAAGTGTGGCTGGTACGGAGATGCCTCCAATCGCTGCCATTGCTCGGAGCAGGCGGTGGAGAATTACCGCAGCCGCATATCTGGGCCGCTGCTGGACAGAATCGATATTGTGGTGGAGGTTCCTGCGGTAGAGTTTGAAGATCTGCGCAGCAGGGCGGAATCAGAACCCTCTGCGGATATCAAGGCTCGGGTGGATGAGGCACGTCGTGCGCAAAATCGCCGCTTTGGCGAGCACAGCGGTATGTGCAACGCCCGGATGGGTCCCGATGAGATGCGCAGATTCTGTATGCTTGATGAGCCTTGCGCTGATCTGATGCGTGCGGCTTTTGATGCCCTGGGACTGACAGCCAGAAGCTACGACCGGATCCTGCGTGTGGCAAGAACCATTGCCGATTTGGAGGGAAGCGACAAGCTACAGCCCAACCATATTGCCGAGGCTATCCAGTACCGGGCGCTGAACATGGGGAACAGGTAGGTGTGATATGAACGGAATACTATATTTTTCTTCCACTGGAAATAGCTTATTTGTTGCTAAACAAGCCCAAAAGCAACTTTCCGGACAGATTCGATATATCCCTAAGTATGAGGGGGACGGCTCGGAATACGACCAGATCATTCTTGTCAGCCCAATTTATTCCTTCGGTCTTCCGGCTCATGTGATTAAGCTTTTGCCTCAGCTCAAGGGATGCAAGGTGTACATGATCCTGACCTATGGTGGAATGATTGCGGGAGCGGATCGTCTGGCCTATGAATACGGAGTCGAGAACGGTCTGGATATGCTGGGCGTTTATGCGGTGAAAATGGTGGAAAACTTTACATTGACCTTCACCACCGTGGATGCTCTGAATAAGCTGGCGCTGCGTTCTGTACCCAAGCAGGTGGATAAGATTCTCTCATCCATCGAGAAGGGGGAGCGGCATATTCCCAAGAAGAAAAAGACCAACCGGTCGACATTTGAAACCAACAGCTCCAACTGGCATCTACTGACGAAGGACTTTTCTGTTTCGGAAGATTGCGTCCGTTGTGGCAAATGTGTGGATGTGTGCCCCAGCGGCAATATTACCATGAAGAATGGAAAAATCGAATTTGGCGAAAGCTGTGTTGCGTGTTTGGGCTGCTATCACCGATGCCCGCAAAAGGCCATTCGATATAAGAACAAGAAAAAGCGTGACCGCTACCTGAACCCTTACATCAAGGAATCAGATATTGGTAAGGATGCGCTGTAAAGGAGTATAGATCAATGAACGAGATTTTTTTGATGAAGCTGGGCGAGATCGTCCTGAAGGGGGCGAACAAGCGCCAGTTTGAGAATAAGCTGCGGCAGAATGTTCGTCGCCGTATGAAGCCCTACGGCAATTTCGATGTGTATATTATGCAGTCCACTGTGTATGTTCAGCCCATGGACGAAGAGGCGGATGTGGAGGGCGCATGGGAGGCTTGTCACTCCATTTTTGGCGTGGTCAGTCTGTGCCGCTGCCGTCCATGTGAGAAGAATTTGGATGCTATTTTCAACGCCATCGAGGAATATTTGGGCGACGATCTGGACTGTGCTAAGTCCTTTAAGGTGGAATCCAAGCGCTCCGACAAGCGCTTCCCCATGACCTCCATCGCCATTTCCCAGGAAATCGGCGGACGTTTGGCAGAGGCGCATCCCACCGTAGAGGTGGACGTACATCACCCGGATTATATCGTTTATGTGGAGGTTCGTGACCTGGCGGCATACGTTCACGGCCCTGCCGAGCCTGGTGCCGGCGGTCTGCCTACCGGCGTGGGCGGACGGGCGATGTGCCTGCTCTCCGGCGGCATCGATTCTCCCGTGGCGGCATACATGATCGCCAAGCGGGGTGTGGAGATCGAGTGTGTCCACTTCTTCTCTTATCCCTACACTTCTCAGCTTGCCAAGGACAAGGTGCTGGAGCTGACGCGGCTGGTGACCCGGTTTGCCGGCAGAATGACTGTGAACATCGTGTCCTTCACTCAGATACAGGA
Organism: Faecousia sp.; assembly: GCA_045590815.1. Taxonomy (GTDB): domain Bacteria; phylum Bacillota; class Clostridia; order Oscillospirales; family Oscillospiraceae; genus Faecousia. The sequence continues at coordinate 3,370 of JAZNRS010000109.1, read as the reverse complement.
AGCCATTCGTGACAACTGCCCGGAAGAGTTCTTTACGCTGATCATGCGCCGGTTTATGATGGAAATTTCTCAGCGCATCGCCAAGCAGGATGGCTGCGGCGCACTAATCACCGGTGAAAATTTGGGTCAGGTGGCTTCTCAGACCATGGAAGCTATGACTGTGACCGGCGCTGTGGTGGATATTCCCGTGTTTATGCCCCTGGTTGGCATGGATAAGGAGGAAATCGTCACCATCGCCCGGAAGATCGGCACCCTGGATACCTCCATTCTGCCTTATGTGGATTGCTGTACGGTGTTCACCCCCAAGCATCCTAAGACCAAGCCCACTTTGGGTCAAGTCGTCCATGCTGAGCGGACTCTGGATCGGGAGGCGCTGATCCAGGAAGCTTTGGCAAATGTGGAAAAGATTACGGTGAAGTATCATGATGACCCTCTGCTCTGATGTATTGAAAGCCCTGGAGGGCAAGACCCTGGCCACCGCTGAGAGCTGTACCGGCGGCGGTATCGGCGCTGCCATTACGGCTGTGCCCGGCGCTTCCAAGATCTATAAGGGCGGTGTCATCAGCTACACCGATTGGGTGAAAAACAAGTGCCTGGGTGTGGAGCAGGCGGTGCTGGATAAGTATGGCGCTGTGTCCGCTCCTGTGGCTGGCAGTATGGCCTCCGGTGTGCGGAATCTGCTGCAGACGGATATTGCTGTGTCCGTCACCGGTTTGGCAGGTCCTGGCGGTGACGACTTCGGTCACAGCGTCGGTACGGTGTGCATCGGCTATGCGGATAAGCACCGGACGCTGGCGAAGGAATTCCACTTCCACGGCGACCGGGAGGATGTGCGTAATGCTGCTATCCGGGCGGCGTTGGAGCTGATTTTAGAGGCGGCACAATGAATAAGCTGTGGAAATTTATACAGAAGCATTATGATGTGCTGGCATATCTTTTTTTCGGTGGACTGACCACGGTTGTGGATTTTCTGGTGTCGGAGCTGTGCCACTATGTGTTCCATTTGTCCGGCTCTGTGAGTACCATCATCGCATGGGCTGCGGCTGTGATCTTTGCCTATCTGACCAATAAGCCCTTTGTGTTCGGCAGTCACGATTGGTCGCTGAAGGTGGTGGCACCGGAATTCGGCAAATTTCTCGGCAGCCGTGTGGCGTCCGGTGTATTGGTGACCGTGGCGATCTACATCACCGTGGACATTCTCGGTTGGAATTTCACCCTGATGAAAATTGTCACCAGTATCGCGAATATCATCCTCAACTATATCGCCAGCAAATTGCTTGTTTTCAGAAAGTAAAAAACAACATCGCAGACAATTTTCTGCGATGTTGTTTTTGATTATACAATCATATATTCTATAACAATATTGACGTGCGCTTGTCAATATTGTACAATTAACATACAAAACCAATACTAAAAATTGGTTTTGTGTACTAATAAGGAAGTGGTATTATGTTACGTAAGGTTATTTCTGTGCTCGTTGGATTGGTATTGCTCTTATTAGCATAATACCTGCAAATGCAGTTGAGGCAGGCGAGATTAAACGCTCTCTACAAGTGGAGCAATAATTAGCAGAAATTGATGTGTTGATTTCGATGGCGAGTTCTGCTGCGCAGGCGGGCAATATAGAATTCGCTAATGATTGCTAGGAAGCGATCATGGAGTATGGTGTTGAAGTCGTAACCTCAAATGATGCACAGTGGGCTTTAGCAGCTTTTGGGATGGGTGATTCTGCGGCTGCAACGACTTATGATGTTAACTTGCCTGCAAATACGAGTGCGGTTCATTGGTATAAATATTCAGGCCCCAATTACTATAATTATAGAACAGGCGGTAATTATGATTTAATTAGTATTACTGCGACATCTTGGGATGGAACGGAGCCCTTGTTGTGCTATTCGAGTGTTACATACAGAAATACACAATATAAGACATATACGCAAAGTGTTGTTGATAGTTCCGTAGCGGCATTGGTGAAATATGGTATTGAGTAAATGATTGACGGATCAGCTGCTTTGTTCACATTGGCAGATATTGCAAGAAAAGCGGAGGAAGAGTCGAGAGTATATTCCTCGGTTGAGATTCCTATAAATTCGCTTGTGGTTGTGTTTTCTGCGGAACGAAGCATTAGATTCTGGTATGTGCGCACGACGGGTTCAGGTACCGATTACGGTCTGTGGTATGTTGAGGATAAAATGCAGGCCGACATTGGGTGTACACTAACGCTTAGGTTTAGAGAGGCATCTGGTGCAGCCACATCAGATATGATTCAAAAAACGGTTCTTGATGCGGTCATCCAACAGCCCACATATGGTGATATGACATTGCCGTGCGATGCGTGCAGACGAAGAGTATTTACTGAAAATGCAGTGGGAGATATGTTCGTCTATAACGATTGGTCACCGGATATGGACTCTCCTCGACCCAATGACATAAGCGCTGTATTTTACGCAGATGCAGATTGGAGTCGTTTGGCTTTGGTGATTATGGATGAAGATAGCAAAGAGCAAACTGAGTATCGCATCTTCGTTTCTCCTGCATCTGATCATGAAGAGGCTTATGATCTGTTTTTAGAGATTTCATGACATAGTTTGTTATTCTTTGATCCCGAAACATATGTTTCGGGATCATTTTTACAGCGTTTTTTTCAGATAATGGATTGCTTGCCGATAGCCGTCGATGCCTTGACCTTTGATGGTCTTCACACAGGCAAGTCCTGCATAGGAGATCTGGCGGAAATCCTCACGGGCATCCACATCGGAAATATGTACCTCCACAGCAGGCAGTCCAACGGATTTCAACGCATCCAAAATGGCAATGCTGGTGTGGGTATAGGCAGCGGGGTTGATGACGATGCCGTCAAAATTACCGTAGGCCTGCTGGATCTTGTCTACAAGATCACCCTCGTGATTGGATTGATATTGCTCAATGGTCAAGCCTTCCTCTGCGGCAGTCCGCTCCAGAAGTGCCAACAGATCTGCGAAGGTGCTCTTTCCGTAGATTCCAGGCTCCCGGATGCCAAGCATATTGATATTAGGCCCGTTTAGTACAAGAATTTTCATAGATTACCTCATTTGAGAAAGGGTGTGCTCAATTGTGCCGTTGTTGTCGATGACATGGTCTGCAAATCGGGCATATAGGGGCTTTCTGACTTGATACATCGCTTCCAGATCCACAGACAGAGGCCGCCCAGCGGTGGGAAGCTTGCCAAGTTCCCGCTGCAGCCAATAAATGGTACTGTTCTGGTGTAGCAAGGGGTAATTCTCTTCTCTGGTGACGCAGCCACCTCCGGTGGCGATCACAAGGCCCGATTGCTTGCCCAGCATTTCCAAGACCCGGGTTTCCAAAGCGCGAAATGCAATCTCTCCATCCT
>JAZNRS010000108.1:0-4499 GCA_045590815.1 Faecousia sp. | reverse complement strand
TGTGCGTTACTCCGCTAAACAATCATTTACTGCAACAAAAGACTCCGCCGAGGCGGAGTCTTTTGCTATTATTTTGTGCCGAAGATCCGGTCGCCGGCGTCGCCCAGACCGGGGATGATATAAGCATGCTCGTTGAGCCGCTCGTCCACCGCCGCCAGATACAGGTCTACATCCGGATGTGCCTCCTGCACAGCCTTCACACCCTCGGGGCAGCCGATAATATTCATCATAATGATGTTCTTGCAGCCACGGGCCTTCAGGAAACCAATGGCCGCAATGGCACTGCCGCCGGTAGCCAGCATAGGATCCACCACGAAAATCTGCCGCTGTTCGATATCCTCCGGCAGCTTGCAGTAGTATTCCACCGGCTGATGGGTTTCGGGGTCACGGTACAGACCGATGTGACCGACCTTAGTGGAGGGCATCAGCGCCAGCATATTGTCCACCATGCCCAGACCTGCCCGGAGGATGGGGATAATGGCCTGCTTCTTGCCTGCCAGCATCCGGCACTTGGCCACAGCGACAGGGGTCTCCACCTCTACGATCTCGGTGGGCAGATTCCGGGTAGCCTCATAGCACATCAGACCGGCGATCTCGCCAACCAGTGCCCGGAAGTCCTTAACGCCGGTGTTCTTGTCACGAAGAATTGCCAGCTTGTGCTGAATCAGAGGATGATCTAAAACATGTACTGCCATTTTTATTTCTCCTTTTCTATTCTTTCAAGCCGTTCACGCTCGGCTTGGCTTAGACGAAGGTAGTTGGGTGCGAGTCCGGCGGCATCCCCGGGGATGCCCGCTGCGATCTGCCGCAGAGCGGCAAGACCCACGCCGGTGGCCCGCTGGTGCTGCTTGTGTTCCGGGGGGACGATGGCAAAATCGATGACCTTGGCGGTGACGGTGCAGCCGTCGCCCACCAGGAAAATCGGCTCATCCAAAACGGAAAGCTCCGCTTTCAAATCCTCCAGAGAAATTGCCCGGTCTTCTCGAATTCGCGAAATTTCACCGTTTTTTACATGGAAAAGTGCGTTATATACCTGACTTCTCCGGGCGTCCATCACGGGGCAGATGTAACCGTTGCAGATGCCCAGTCCCAGGGCCATGGCCTCCAGGGTGGATACGCCGTGGCAGGGAATTTCTGCGCCCCAGGCGAAGCCTTTGGCGGCGGCAACTCCGATGCGCACCCCGGTGAAAGAGCCGGGACCCGCGGCGACTGCCACGTCCGTCACGTCCTGAGGGGTAAGTCCGCACTGCTTCAGCAGATCTTCTGCCATGACCATGAGGGTCTGGCTGTGGGTCAGACCGGTGTTCTGGTAGCTCTCCCCCAGGAGGCGCTCCCCGTCGAACAGCGCCACCGAGGCGGATTTTGCGGAGGTCTCAAAGCAAAGTAAGTTCATGGGCGTTCCCTCCTTCGATGGTGATGCGCCGGGTGTCGTCGCCCAGCTTGTCGATGGTGACGAAAATGGCGTCCTCCACGGCTTCTTCCACATTTTCGCTCCATTCCACGGCGCAGACACCGCCCCGATCCAGGTAATCGTCCCAGCCGATGCCCCAAAGGTCGTCGGCGGAGCGGAGGCGGTACATATCGAAGTGGAACAGCGGCAGCCTGCCGGACAGATATTCGTTTACGATGGTGTAGGTGGGGCTGGTGACCATATCGCCGCAGCCCAGACCCCGGGCAAGTCCACGGGTGAAGGCGGTCTTGCCTGCGCCCAAGTCGCCCCGATAGGCGACAATGCTTCCGGCAGTGAGAATGTTACCCAAAGCAACGCCAATGGCTTCCGTTTCTTCGGGAGAATGTGTGATGTATTGCATATATGTCCTTTCGTAGGGCGGGGTCATGACCCCGCCGACCCGGTGGATTATTCGAAAGCTTTACAATAGAAGCAATCTTCCGCCCATTTTGCCGGGTTCGTGTCGATGTATTCCCAAATTCGCAGATAATCCTGCTGATTTCGTATCACATGGTCATGAAAAGAGCTTTGCCATACAGATGCTCTCGGTGCAAAGGAATGGATTGTTTTGGTAACGTGGGATTTATATAGTCCAATCACCGTTGATAAATGGGTTCCGGCTTTTGCAACGTGGATGATGGCATGGACATGATTTGGCATGACAATCATTTTGTCGATAGAAACGTCAGGGAAATGCTGTGGAATTTCTAAAAGGGCTGTGTGTGCAACTTGACCCATCGGTGACAGAGCACTGGGAGTACCAAAGATGCACTGTTTGTGGGTAGTGCAGATGGTGATGAAGTAAAAGTTTTGCTGAGAGTAATCGTAATATGACAAGCGGGGATGTTTCCGCTGAGGAAATCGGTCAGCATCCGAAATCATGTGTGGATTCTCCTGCGCAAAATAATGTAGGTGGTCGGCGGGGTCATGACCCCGCCCTACGTGGCGTTTTTCAGCTTTTCCGCCTGGTCGGCGGTGGCGAGGGCATCGATGATCTCATCCAGAGCGCCGTCCATGACGGCGTCGATTTTGTACAATGTCAGATTTACCCGGTGGTCGGTGACACGACCCTGGGGGAAATTGTAGGTGCGGATCCGCTCGTTGCGCATACCGGTGCCCACCTGGCTGCGGCGCAGACCGGTGTGCTCCGATTCGATCCGCTCCTGCTCCATTTCGTAGAGCTTGGAGGCCAGCATCCGCATACATTTTTCCCGGTTTTGGATCTGGCTCCGCTCCTCCTGGCAAGCAACCACGATGCCCGAGGGCTTGTGGATCAGGCGAACCGCAGAGGAGGTTTTATTCACATGCTGACCGCCGGCACCGGATGCCCGGTACACCTGCATTTCGATGTCCGCCGGGTTGATCTGCACGTCCACCTCTTCCATTTCCGGGAGCACCGCAACGGTGGCGGTGGAGGTGTGGACACGGCCGCCGGATTCCGTTTCCGGCACACGCTGGACTCGGTGAACGCCGGATTCGTACTTCAATCTGGAGTAAGCTCCTCGTCCGTTTACGATGAAATCCGCTTCCTTCACGCCGCCCAGCTCGGTTTCGTTGTAGTTGAGCAGCTCCACAGACCAACCCATTTTGGTGGCATACATGCTGTACATCCGGAAAAGACTATGGGCAAACAGGGCGCTTTCCTCGCCGCCTACGCCGCCGCGGATCTCCACAATGACACTTTTTTCGTCGTTGGGATCCTTTGGGAGAAGCAAAATCCGCAGATTTTGGAACAATTCTTCCTTTTTTGCCTTGGCTTCCAGGAAGGTTTCCTGGGCAAGCTCCTTCATCTCCGGGTCGCTGAGCAACTCCTGGGCATCGGCGATGTCCTGCTCTGCCTGGCGGTAGGCGTGGAACGCCTCCACGATGGGCTCCAATTCATTTTTCTCACGAAGCAGCTTCGCTGCCAGCTTGGGGTCGGCGTAAAAATCCGGCTGCTCCGACTTGGCGCAAAGCTCCTCATAGCGGTTGGCTACCGCTTGCAATTTGTCAAGCATATATAACTCCTGATACGGTAAATGATTGTTTATACGAGCAACGCCATCGTAGGGCGAGGGCATGCCCTCGCCGTGTCGCCCCTCTGGGGCGACAGCTTCGCACTGCGCCTTCGGCGACGGCGGGGTCATGACCCCGCCCTACAACGGGATTATCATTCAATCTATTTTTAGTATTGTACCAACAAAATGGGGAAAAGTAAACCGGGGAAGTGATGTAAATGCGGCGAATTTTGATTATTTTGTTATGTTTGGGGCTGACGGTACCGGTTTTTGGGGCGGCAGAGGAAAAATATGTGGCGCTGACCTTCGACGACGGTCCCTCCGGGCGGTACACCCGGGCATTGCTGGACGGGCTGGAAAAACGTGGGGTCAAGGCAACCTTTTTGCTCTGCGGCTACCGGATGAAGGACTATCCCAAGGAAACGGCGCGGATCTTCGATGCCGGTCACGAGATCGGGCTTCACGGCTACAGCCACAAATGCATGGCGGATATGTGCCCGGAGGAGCTGGAGCGGGAGATCTCCGACACCATGGCGCTGTTGCCCGAGGGGTGCCGACCGGTATTTTTGCGTCCGCCGGGAGGAAAACACTCGAAAATGGTCTGCGAAATCGCCAAAAGAGCCGGTTTGGGGATCCTGGAATGGTCGGTGGATCCCAAGGACTGGTGCTGTGACGATGCCGCCGCCATTGAGAGCGCCGTGGTGGAGTCGGTGAAAAACGGCGATGTGATATTGCTTCACGATATGTCGGAAAGCTCCGTGGAGGCGGCGCTGGCCATCGTGGACAAGCTCAGCGCCAAGGGATTCCGGTTCGTCACCGCCTCGGAGCTGGCGCAGCGCAGTGGCGTGACCGTCCAGCCGGGGAATGTGTATCAGCGCTTCGCATCAGCATGCAGCCTATAAATGATTGTTTAGCGCACGAATGGTATTGCGACGGCTTACGCCGCCGAGCACCCCGGAGGGGTGCAAAATGGCTTCTCCCGGGGAGAAGCTGCCCCAGTGCGCACACTGGGGCTGAAGAGGAATGCGGGCGGGAACGTAAATGAATGGACA
>JAZNRS010000107.1:0-7606 GCA_045590815.1 Faecousia sp. | reverse complement strand
TGCGGCGAAGGGAGGGTCAAGACCCTCCTCTACAAGGAAAACTAAACCGTAGGGGCCGATGCCCACATCGGCCCACGGGCGGGTCGATGCCCCGCCCCTACAAGGTTTTGGGCGGCAGATTGCCGCCCCTACGATGCGCCTGCGGCGAAGGGAGGGTCAAGACCCTCCCCTACAAAGAAATATCGTAGGGGCGGATGCCCACATCCGCCCGCAGGCGGGTCGATGCCCCGCCCCTACAAGGTTTTGGGCGGCAGGGTGCCGCCCCCAGGATGGGCCTAACCGCGAAGGGAGGACCAAGACCATCCCCTACAAAGCGATACCGTAGAGACGATTCATGAATCGCCCGGGATGTATTTATGAAAAAAAGAGTGACGATGCATCGGCATCGCCACTCTTTGTAGTTATATGATCTCTGTGATATCCAGAATCAGACGTTCGGTGTCCTGCCAGCCCAGGCAGGGATCGGTGATGGATTTTCCGTAAATGCCCTCGCCGATTTTTTGGGTGCCGGACTCCAGATAGGATTCGATCATGAAGCCCTTGACCATGGAACGGATATCCGCAGAATGACGGCAGGCATGGAGCACATCCTTGCAGATGCGGGGCTGCTCGGCGTACCGCTTGCCGGAGTTTGCATGGTTGGTATCCACGATCAGACCCATATTTGCAAGTCCTTTGGCGCTGTAGGCGTTGTACAGATGCTCCAGTTCCTCGAAATGGTAGTTGGGGATCGATTCTCCGTGGCGATTCACATAGCCCCGGAGGATGGCGTGGGCCAGGGGATTGCCGCTGGTCTCCACCTCCCAGCCACGGTAAATAAAGGTGTGGCTGTGCTGGGCTGCCATGATGGCGTTGAGCATGACGGAAATATCGCCGCTGGTGGGGTTTTTCATACCCACGGGTACGGCGATACCGCTGGCGGTGAGCCGATGCTCCTGGTTCTCCACACTTCGTGCGCCCACGGCAACATAAGCCAGCAGGTCGGACAGATAACGGTAGTTATCAGGGTACAGCATTTCGTCCGCGGTGGAAAGGCCGGTGCTGGCAAGCACGTTGGTGTGCAGACGGCGGATGGCGATCACGCCCTCCAGCATATCCGCATGGCGCTCCGGATTCGGCTGATGGAGCAGACCCTTGTAGCCGTCGCCGGTGGTGCGAGGCTTGTTGGTGTAAACCCGGGGGATGAGGATCAAACGGTCCGCAACCTTTTCCTGCAGCTTTGCCAGCTTGTCGCAGTATTCCAGAACAGCATCCTCACGGTCCGCAGAGCAAGGTCCAACGATCAGCACCAGCTTGTCACTTTTGCCGGAAAAGGCATCGGCGATGAGCAGGTCCCGCTCCTGCTTGACCTTTGCCAGATCATCGGAAAGGGGATACAGTTCCTTGATCTCCTGGGGGACGGGAAGTTTTCTTTTGAAGTTCATATTTGTCATGATATTCGCGCTCCTAATTTTGCAGATGGTTACACTTTACATCGGATGGCGTGCTTTTTCAATAGTAATTTTCTATGAGATTATGTTTTGTATGTTTTTACCTCTTGACAAACTACACAATATGTGGCAATATATTGTGGAAATCGAAAAACACGGACACAATATATTGTGTCGCAATTTAGGGAAGAAAGTCAGGTAATTGCCATGATTCAAAGCATTATCAAGCGTGACGGGCGTGTGGTCCTTTACGATCAGAACAAGATCGCCGCTGCCATCCTCCGGGCTCTGGAGGCAGCAGGGGAGGGCGATGCCGCCGATGCGGCCCGTGTAGCCAACGATGTCCAGCGGGAGCTGGAGGGCAGCTTCAGCAACGGCAGCCCCAATATCGAGGTCATCCAGGACGCCGTTGAGCGCCAGCTGATGAATCACGGCTTCAGCGCCGCCGCCAAGGCGTACATTCTGTACCGTGCTAACCGTACCCGTGCCCGTGAGGCAAATACCGCCTTGATGAAGACCATCGATGAGATCACCAACATCGATGCCCGTATCAGCGATATGAAGCGTGACAACGCCAATATCGACGGTAATACCGCCATGGGCAGCATGCTCCAGATCGGCGCTGCCGGTGCCAAGGCTTACAACGAGATCTATCTGCTGCGCCCGGAGCATGCCAAGGCATACCGGGAGGGTGATATTCACATCCATGACTTTGATTTCTACTCTCTAACCACCACCTGCTGCCAGATCGATATTCTGAAGCTGTTCCACGGTGGTTTCTCCACCGGTCATGGCTACCTCCGGGAGCCCCAGTCCATTCAGAGCTATGCGGCGCTGGCTGCCATTGCCATTCAGTCCAATCAGAACGATCAGCACGGCGGTCAGTCCATCCCCAACTTCGACTACGGTATGGCTGAGGGTGTTGCCAAGACCTATCGGAAGGCATTTATCCGGCGTCTGAAGGAGGCAATCGAGGATCAGCTGGATCTGGACGACGAGGCACAGAACGTTAAGACCCTGGTGGAGGCTGCGGAAGCTGCCTGCGGCGAGAAGGCTCGCCTGGAGAATACCCCCGAATTCGATGCGTCCATTGCGCAGAATTTGATCGGTCGATACAATCTGACCCTAAAGCAGGCCAATGCGCTGATCGCCAAGATCCGCAAGCGTGCATGGCAGAAGGCTGACCGGGACACCAAGCAGGCCATGGAGGGCTTTGTACATAATCTGAACACCATGCACTCCCGTGCCGGCGCGCAGACTCCGTTCTCCTCCATTAACTACGGCACCGACACCACCCCCGAAGGCCGTATGGTCATCCGCAACATCCTGCTGGCGCTGGATGCCGGTTTGGGTCACGGTGAGACCTGCATTTTCCCCATCCACATCTTCAAGGTCAAGGAGGGGGTCAACTACAACGAGGGCGATCCCAACTATGATCTGTTCCGCCTGAGCTGCAAGGTCAGCGCCAAGCGGCTGTTCCCCAACTACACCTTCCTCGATTCTCCCTTTAACCTGCAGTACTACGTCCCCGGTCGCCCCGAAACGGAAGTGGCGACTATGGGCTGCCGTACCCGTGTTATGGGCAACATTTATGATCCCAGCCGTCAGATCGCCTATTCCAGAGGCAATCTGTCCTTCACCTCCATCAATCTGCCCCGTCTTGCCATTGAAGCCAAGGGCGATGAGAAGCTGTTCTATGAAAAGCTGGAGGCTATGCTGGAGCTGGTGGCTCAGCAGCTGCTAGATCGCTTTGAGATCCAGGCGGACAAGCACATCTACAATTATCCCTTCCTCATGGGTCAGGGCGTTTGGATGGATTCCGACAACCTGGGTCTGCAGGACAATCTCCGTGAGGTGCTGAAGCACGGCACGCTGTCTATCGGTTTTATCGGTCTTGCGGAAACCTTGACTGCTCTGTACGGTCAGCATCACGGCACCAGCGAGGAGCTGCAGAAGAAGGGCTTGGAGATCGTAGGCTTCATGCGCGATTATTGCGATAACAAGTCCAAGGCCATGCAGATGAACATTACCCTGCTGGGCACTCCTGCAGAGGGTCTATCCGGCCGCTTCATCCGCATGGATCAGAAGCGCTACGGCAAGATCCCCGGCGTTACCGATCGGGAATATTACACCAACTCCTTCCATATCCCCGTATGGTACGGCATCTCCGTTTACGACAAGATCCGCCTGGAAGCTCCGTACCATGCCTTGTGCAACGCCGGTCATATCAGCTATGTGGAGCTGGACGGCGACACCGCCCGGAATGTGGAGGCCTTTGAGGCTGTGGTGCGCTGTATGCACGACTGCGGCATCGGCTACGGCAGCATCAACCACCCCGTTGACCGTGACCCCGTCTGCGGCTATGTTGGTATCATTGGCGATGTTTGCCCCCGCTGCGGTCGCCGTGAGGGCGAGGAGATCCCCCAGGAGCGGATCGAAGAGCTGAGAAAAATGTACCCTGAAATGCCTGCATTCCAGGGAATCGAATAAGGAGGAATTCTTATGACTGTTAAGACCATCAACGAGAAAATGGGCGAAGGCGTCGGCTTCGAGCGGATCCGCCGGATCACCGGTTATCTGGTGGGCACCATGGATAAGTGGAATGATGCCAAGCGCGCTGAGGAGCGGGACCGTGTGAAGCACGGTATGACCCAGGATGCTTGAGCTTTCCGGAATCGTATCCGACAGCATCGTAGACGGACCGGGCATCCGGACAACGGTTTTTGCCCAGGGCTGTCCCCATCATTGCCCCGGCTGCCATAACCCGGAAACCTGGGCCTTTGGCTGCGGTACAATGGTGCCGGTGGAGGAGATCGCAAAGATTTGCCTCTCCAATCCGCTGAGCAGGGGAGTGACCTTTTCCGGCGGCGAACCCTTCGCACAAGCAGAGGGCTTTGCACGACTCGCCAAGCAGTTGAAGGAAGCAGGTGTGGAGATAGCTTCCTACACCGGCTACACCTTTGAGCAACTGCTCCAAGGAACGCCGGCGCAAAAAGGTTTGCTGGCGGAACTGGATGTGCTGATCGACGGACCTTTTTTGCTGGAGCAAAAGTCCCTGGAAATATCCTTCCGGGGCAGCCGCAATCAGCGGATCCTGGACGTCCCCAAAAGCCTTGAGGCAGGGGAGGCAGTCTCCATTACATCCCCCCGCTGGCTGGGCGAATACTGATTTACAAGACGTGCTGCAATGTGTGCAGCACGTCTTTTCAGACGGTTAAAAACCTGTCATTGCGAACCAGTGACCGATGTCACTGGTGTGGCAATCCCCTAAATAGGAGTGAAATGTTGGTTTTTTTGACTAAAAAAGTTCGAGAAACTCGGGGATTCCCACGCCAGTGTGCGCACTGGCACGGAATCACACCGTTTTTTAGACACGCTCACAAGACGTGATGCGAATTATGCAGCACGTCTTTTGTGTATTTTGCTGTTTTCCTCTTGCTTTTTTCGGAAAAGAATTGTATAATTTATGGGAAAAATATGCACATTTTTGGAAATGTGATTGATAGGAGGATCTTTTCATGAAAAATACATTGTGGAAACGTCTTTTTTGCAGCGTCTTGATGTTTTGTATGCTGCTGGCGTGCATCCCGGTGGCTTCTCCCACCGAAGCCAGAGCGGTCACCGGCATCGACTCGCTGACCTGCTCCGGTTTTATCACCAACGCCACTGCCCAGACCTACATCGATGTGATGATGCGCTACTATATCAACAACAATTCCAAGCTCCAGACTGCTCTGAACAACGGCAAGTCTGTTGTCTTCATGTTTGAAGGCGGCTCGGATAAGTATTGGGTGGACAACAGCACCTATGCCAATGATCCCTATGATATCCGGGACCAGGCGGTGGTCATCGTTGTAAAAATGAATTCCAGCGGTCAGGCTGCCATCGTCTACTCCAATGAGTATTGCTCCTCCATCCCCGGCGACCCCGACTGGTGTACCTACGGTGTGGCGCACTCCGGTTCTGTGACCATCCTGGACGGTATCTATTCCATGTACACCACCAACCACACCGGTCCTTATGCGGCGCTTCAGCTGAATATGTCCGCCACCGGCGGCGTGGGCTACTACACCCCCGCCAGCGCACCCAATGGCTATAAGCTGGGCTGCAGCGGCATTAATGTCCACACCCGTGCCCAGGGCTATGCCGCAGGCAGCTCCTGGGGCTATGCCTGGAGTGAGGGCTGTCAGGTCATCGACTACGGCGATACCTCTGCCAATAACGATTACAACGGCTTTATGAAGGCGGTTACCGGCATTACCTGGAACCCCTGGATCAGCTATTATTCCTCTCCCAAGCAGCTCAATACCTTCTCCACCACCGGCACGGATATGGGCTACTTTGTTGTGGACCGGCAGCTGGGTCTGATGAACCCCTCCGGCACAGAGTACGGAAGCGGTTCTCTTATCGAGCTGTACAATACCACCGCACTGACCAATATCACCGAATACTCCAGAACTGCCCGGGAAAATGCGGATTTTACCCTGGATTACATGGAAAAATGTACCCGTTATCCCTCCTATAGCCAGATCAAGGCCAAGAATGATTCTGTGATCAATACCTATCCCTGCGCTGCAGGAACCAACGGCAGCGAAACCATTTACCAGGCCAAGAAGGATGACCTGTATACCTGCACCGGCGTTTACTACAACCATGCGGGCAACTACTGGCTGGAGGTCATCACCAACACCGGCGGCGTCGGCTATGTGTACTCCGAGTCCTGGAGCTGGGTGGTCACGCTGAACGGCGATATGAAGGTTTCCGGCGTGAATCCCCCCAATGCCATGGTGGCAGGCAGCGCATTCTCTTTGAGCGGCAGTCTGTCTGCGGATTATTTGGAGATCACCGGCACGACCGTTGCGGTCCGGTCGGGACTGAATAATTCCGGTGATGATATCTTTGCATCAACGGATACCGTGACCGATAACAGTTATACCTATTCCGGCAGTACGGTCAATGCCAATGCAGCCTTCAGCTCTTTGGCGGCAGGTGAGTATACCATGATTGTTCGTGCCGCCTTCAAGAGCTACTTTGTCAGCGATGAAAATACGCTGATGTATGCTTATGGCAGCAGAGATCTGCTGGTGGCGCCCTTTATGGTCATTTCTGCCAGCACCAGTCAGGCCAGCTGCTCTCACACCTTCAAGACCACATACACCAAGACGCCTACCTGCACCGCCTCCGGCAAGGGCTACAGCGCCTGCGCCAAGTGCGGTCTGATTCAGGAGGAGACCTTTGCCGCTACCGGGCATAACTATGGGGAGTGGTCTGTAACTGCTGCTACCTGCACCACGGACGGTTCCCGTTCCCGTACCTGCTCCAAGTGCTCCAATGTGGAGAAAGAGGTGATCCCTGCCGCTCACGACTATTACCTGAGCTACACCGAGGCAAATTGCTCCAATTACGCCGTCTATGAATTCACCTGCGGCAAGTGCGGCGACTATTATAAGCAGTCTGCCCAGGAGATGACCACCTTGTGGCTGGAGGAGATCCCGGTGGGTATGGATGCCGGTCTGTTCACCACCAAGACCCAGTACCGTTATTCTGAATGTACCTCCACGTCGGTGGATGAAGCCAGCGGCAAGCAGGGGACTGTGACCTATGTTAAGAGCTGGCCCACCGGCTTTAATACCAGTCACAGCACCTATACCCAATACAACAAGCAGTCGGCCAAGGTTACCGCATCGGAAACCGCAACCAGCAAGACGGTAATCAATTCCGATGAGCACGTTGGATATCTGTGGTGGCACTGGTGCGATTCCACCAAGACCTCTTCCTGGGCATATGAAACCGATCCTTATCATACCTTCCACGTTTACTTCAACAATGATAATCCGGATGATTACGCCTGCGATACCTTCGACTACAGCTACAAGACCGCTCATTCCACCTGCTCCAATGCCACCTATTGGTTCCCCATTGAGGTCTATACCCAGACCTACACCACCTACGACAAGATTCCCGACGGCAAGGAGTGGAGCGACTGGTCTGACTGGAGCGATACGGCTGTCAGCGCAGTTACCAATGCCCGTAATGTGGAGACCCGGACTGTTTATCAGCTGAAGTCCGCTGAATTGGGTGACCATGGCTACACCGCCACCATAACCGAGCAACCCACCTGCACCGCCTCCGGCGTGAAGACCTACACCTGCAGCCATTGTGGCGACAGCTATACC
>JAZNRS010000106.1:0-2194 GCA_045590815.1 Faecousia sp. | reverse complement strand
ACCCCCAGAGAGAAGATGGTGGTCGCACCTGCGGATACCACCCTGAAGGTCGCCAATGACATTATCTGGGAGCACAAGCTCAACAGCCTCCCCATCGTGGATGAGAACGATCATCTGATGTACTTCGTTTTCCGCAAGGACTATGCTTCCCATAAGGCAAATCCCCAGGAGCTGCTGGATGATAAGAAGCGTTACCTGGTAGGCGCGGGCATCAACACCCGTGACTATGCCGAGCGCATTCCCGCCCTGCTTGAGGCAGGCGTTGACGCGCTGGTGATCGACTCCTCCGAGGGCTACACCTGCTGGCAGGAAAAGACCATCAAGTGGGTTCGGGAAAACTACGGCGACACCGTGAAGATCGGTGCCGGCAACGTTGTGGATCGGGACGGCTTCCGCTTCCTGGCTGAGGCCGGTGCGGACTTCGTGAAGGTGGGTATCGGCGGCGGTTCCATCTGCATCACCCGGGAAACCAAGGGTATCGGCCGTGGTCAGGCTACCGCTCTGATCGAGGTCGCCGCCGCCCGTGACGAATATTTCATGGAGACCGGCATCTATGTGCCCATCTGCTCCGACGGCGGCATCGTTCACGATTACCACATGACCCTGGCGCTGGCCATGGGCGCTGATTTCCTGATGCTGGGCCGTTACTTCGCCCGGTTCGACGAAAGCCCCACCAACAAGGTCATGGTCAACGGCGCTTACATGAAGGAATACTGGGGCGAAGGCTCCAACCGTGCCCGGAACTGGCAGCGCTACGACCTGGGCGGCTCCTCCAAGCTGAGCTTCGAGGAGGGCGTTGACTCCTACGTCACCTACGCCGGCCCCCTGCATGATAATGTGGAGGCAAGCCTGTATAAGGTCAAGTCCACCATGTGCAACTGCGGCGTGATCACCATTCCCGACCTGCAGAGAGAGGCCAAGCTGACCCTGGTTTCCGCTACTTCCATCGTGGAAGGCGGCGCCCACGACGTCACCCTCCGCTCCACTTCTGTCGCAAAGTAATATTGAAAGCCCACGGCTCCCGCCGTGTGCTTTTTGCGCGATAAATGATTGTTTTTGCGATTAACACATACGCCCTTGCCTCTCCCTTTGGGAGAGGTGCCCCAGTGCGCACACTGGGGCGGAGAGGGTTGTGCGACATTGAAAAGCCCTCTCAGTCACCGCCTTTTGGCGGTGCCAGCTCTCCCAGAGGGAGAGCCAAGGCGCTGCTTCGCAGCGCAATCGTGCGCTAAACAATCATTTACCAAACAATTCATCCACAGTACCGAAAGTATAACCCATGTCCTTCCATTTTGTGAGCAGTTCGTCGAGGATCTCGGCGTTGGTTTGGGAGGTGGAGTGGAGCAGCACCACCGCGCCGTTATGGATCCGGGGCAGAAGTTTGGAATAAGCCTGCTCCTGGCTGGGCTGGGAATCGTTGTTCCAGTCCACATAGGCAAGGCTCCAAAAAACCGTCTTGTACCCCAACTCCTGCGCCATTTTCAGATTTTCCTCGCTGTAGGTGCCCTGGGGCGGACGGTAATATTTTTCCATCTTTTTTCCGGTAATTTCCTTAAAAAGTGCCTCTAAATCTGATAATTCCTTAGAAAACGCCGCCTTGTCGGAAATTTTACTCATATCCGGGTGGTGCATGGTGTGGTTGCCCACGATGTGCCCCTCGTCCACCATCCGGCGCACCAGATCGGCATTTTGCTCCATGTAATTGCCCACCAAAAAGAACGCCGCCGGCACCTCGTGCTTGCCCAAAACGTCCAGGATTTTGGCGGTGCAGCCGTTTTCATACCCGGCATCGAAGGTCAGATAGATCACTTTTTTGGTGGTATCCCCCAAAAATGCCGCATCATATTTGGCTAATTGTGCCGAACCTACGTTGCCCACTGGGGGAGAACCCTCCGTCCGGAAGGAAAGTCCCCAGGAGGCAGTTTCCACCACCCGGCTGCTGATGATGCTCACCACCACCCCAATCGCCGCCAATATCGCCGCCCATAGGATCATCCAGTCCCGTTTTCGCATACGCATCCCTCCGGGGACAGCCTATGCACTATAAAGAAGATAAATGATTGTTTATCTTCGTAGGGCGAGGGCATGCCCTCGCCGTCGCCGAAGGCGAACGCCTCCCTTGTGCAAAGGGAGGTGGCCGAGCGTAAGCGAGGTCGGAGGGATTGTAACACGGCATCAATTCAAAAACGGAAAA
>JAZNRS010000105.1:0-4117 GCA_045590815.1 Faecousia sp. | reverse complement strand
CCAGCCCAGGATCACAAAGAACATGGTGTATGCCCATTTCACCGCCGTCCACAGCTTGCCCTTCTTCAGGTGGAAGCCGGTGAGCTTTTCCACCATCAGCAGCACGAAATACAGCAGGCCCCAGGCAATAAAGGTGAAGTTAGCACCGTGCCACACGCCGGTGAGGAACCAAACCACAAACAGATTGAAGATCATCCGTCCCTTTTTCACCCGGCTGCCGCCCAGGGGGATGTACACATAATCCCGGAACCAGCTGCCCAGGGACATATGCCACCGCCGCCAGAAATCGGTGATGGAGGTAGCGATGTAAGGATAATTGAAGTTTTCAAGGAAGTGGAAGCCGAACATTTTACCAAGACCGATGGCCATATCGCTGTAGCCGCCGAAATCGAAGAAGATCTGCATGGTATACGCCAATGCGCCCAGCCAGCTGAAGCCCACGCTCAGGGTATTGCCGGCGCCCACTGCGTTGAACGCCTGGTCTGCCAAAAACGCAAAGCTGTTGGACAGCAGCACCTTCTTGGCAAGACCCACCACAAACCGGGCAAAGCCGTCGAAAAAGTCGTCCAGGGTCTCTTTCCGGTGGAGGATCTCGTAGGCAACCGTTTCATACCGGACGATGGGTCCGGCGATGAGCTGCGGGAAGAAAGAGATGTAAAGACCAACGTATAGAATGTTCTTCTGCACTTCGCCCTTTTCCCGGTACACATCGATGACGTAAGACACGGCCTGGAAGGTGAAGAAGGAGATGCCGATGGGCAGTGCGATCTGGGCGATGCCCGAATCGAATCCAAAAATAGCCTCAAAAATAGAAATGCTGAAATTCAAATACTTGAAAACAAACAGCAGTCCCAGATTTAATATCACGTCAATGGCGATGATCCCTTTGACGATGGGCTTGCTGCGGTATTTATGCACCAGCAGACCAAACAGCCAGTTGAGGGCGATGGAAGCCATCATAACCAGGACGAATTTCGGCTCGCCCCAGGCATAAAACAGCAGACTGGCCGCTAAAAGGAAAATATTCTGCCCCCGCCGCGTCCACTTCAGGAGCACATAGTAGCAGAATAAAACCACCGGCAAAAACAAATACAGAAATGTGGTGCTGGAAAATAGCATTTCATAACCTCCCAAAATCCAATGAATTAATAGTACCATACCCCCAATTTATTGTCAATTCCGAATGTTTCCGACGATAAATGCTTGTTTTGCGGGCGTGGCCCGCCGCAAGACGCGTTACCCACCCGGGCGATCGCCCAACGCCAATGGGTGTCACTCGGTAACGAAAAGGGTGGTTTTCCAACAACAAAACGTTACCGAGCGGTACCCAATGGCGTAACGATTACCGCCCCCCCGAGCCCGCGAACGTCCGCCGGCACTGCCGGCAAACAATCATTTACACCCCCAATATGACCGGTAGAGTCCCGATTCTACTGCCGGTAGAGTCCAATTTCCCCCATTCTACCCTCCGAAAACCATATGTAGACCCACTTCCACCGGTTGTGGGTTTCTTTTTGTCCGTTCTACCGCTACCATGCTCCCATAGGACTTTCCGAAAGGAGCATACATTATGGAGATCCCCGTATTCTTTTCCACCGACGACAACTACATCCCCTATCTGGACGTAGCGATTTCCTCTCTCATCGCCAACGCATCCACAGAATTTACCTACCGGCTCAACGTCCTGCACACCGGTCTGCAGCCGGAAAACATCGCCAAGGTCATGGCGCGGCAGCGCCCGGGCTTTGTCATCGACTTCATCGACATCTCCCGGCAGATCGGCAGCATCAAGGGTCATTTTAAAAATGTATACCATTTTTCCGTGGTGACCTACTACCGGCTTTTCATCGCATCGCTGTTTCCCCAGTATGACAAGATCGTGTATTTGGATTGCGACCTGGTGGTTTTGGGGGATATTTCGGAGCTTTACAACACCCCCCTGGGGGACAATATCCTGGGCGCCGCCCCGGAGCAGTATGTGCAAAACACCCCCCAATTCCGGCGCTACGCCAAGCTCGCCCTGGGTGTGGACCCGGATGGATATGTCAACGCCGGTGTGCTGGTGATGAATCTGAAGGCGTTCCGGGAAAACAAGATCGAAGAGGCTTTTATCGATCTGATCACCCGGCACAATTTCGACCTGCTGGATCCGGATCAGGCGTATCTGAACTACCTCTGCCAGGGCAGGATCCGCGTCCTGCCCAACGGCTGGAACAAAGAGCCCATGCCTCTGCCCTGCGAGGGCAAAAAGAACATCGTCCACTACGCCCTGTACAAAAAGCCCTGGCAGTATGACGATGTGATGGACGGCGGCTATTTTTGGCGCTATGCGGTAAGATCCCCCTTCTATGGTCAAATTCTGCGAAACCGGATCGCCTTCGACGAAGCGCAAAGAGCCAAAAAGGAGGCCGCCTCCAAAGAAATTTTGGAGCACGCCAAGGTGATCGTGGCATCCGGGCACACCTTTTCCAAAATCATCACCAGGAGATGTTCATAATGGAAAGATCCCCTCATAAATTGGAGCTGCTCCGGCGGATCGCGGCGCTGGAAAAGCAGGCGCTTTGGCATCTGGACGTGGAGGACGACCCGGAAACCTACCCTCTGATGCCGGACAAGATCGATTACCTCAACGAAAAGCTCTCCAACAAAATCAAGAATAAGATCGCCAATCGGTGCGCCAGCCGTTTCTTTGACAAAATGATCGCCCGGGGACAGCTCATCATCAGGGAAGTCCGGGGCATCGAGAATTTCACCGCCGTGGAAGGGGGCAAAATCGTCACCTGCAACCACTTCAGCGTGGGGGATAACTATGCGGTGTGGGTGGCGCTGCGGGAGCATATGCACGGGCGGATGCTCTACAAGGTCATCCGGGAGGGTAACTACACCAATCCCCCCAAGCCCTTCGGGCTTTTTATGCGCCATTGTAATACGTTGCCGCTATCCAGCCAAAAGGCAACCATGGGCAAATTCCTGAAGGCCTTTGCTGCGCTTTTGCGCCGGGGGGAAACCATCCTCATCTACCCGGAGCAGGGTATGTGGTGGAACTACCGCAAACCCCGTCCCATGCAGGACGGCGCATTTTCCCTGGCGGTGCGCAATAACGCCCCGGTGGTGCCCATTTTCATCACCATGGAGGACACCGACACCCTGGATACCGACGGCTTCCCGGTGCAGGCGTATACCCTGCACATCCTGCCGGCAATTTATCCCGACGAAAGTTTGCCGCCGATCCGGGCAAAACGGGACATGAAAAATAAGAATTACGAAGCCTGGGTAAAGGTCTATGAGGACGTTTACGGAAAGCCGCTGGTGTACGCATGAAGCTGTATCTGAGCATTATCGGTACGGCGATGACCGTGATCGGGGCGGTGAATATGCTTTTGGACACCGCTTCCCGGTACTATATTGTTGGAGCGGTGGTGATCTGCACGGCGCTGCAATTCGCTCTGGACGGCTTGATCGCCATGATCATCAGCAAAATGCCGGATCGGTTTTTTGGGGTAAATAATCGGCTTTATGCCGTTTCTGACTGGGAAAAGCGGCTTTATAAGCGGCTGAAAGTACGGAAGTGGAAGGATTTGGTGTGGGAGCTGGGCGGCTTGGGCGGCTTCAGCAAGAAGCATCTGTCAGACCCAAACAGCCCGGAATACATCGAAAAATTCATCATCGAATGTAATAAGGGCGTGCTGACCCACCGGCTGTCCTACCCCATCGGCTTTCTGCCCATGGTGATGTTTCCCAATGTGTGCGCATTTTCCATCGCACTGCCCGTGGCGGTGACGAATCTGTTTCTGAACATTCTGCCCACCCTCGCCCTGCGGTATAATACCCCCAAGCTCCATGCCATGTATAAAAGAATGCAACGTAAACAAATAGGTAAATGATTATTTATCTTCGTAGGGGCGGGGCATTGACCCGCCCATGTCGCCCCGTTGGGGCGACAGCGCCCGCAGGGCACAAAGGCTCCCTTGTGCAGAGGGAGCTGTCGAAAATCGGCTCTTCGGAACCGATTTTTGACTGAGGGATTGTTTGCTGTTACCCTATAATTTTCCGTTTTTGAATTGATGCCGTGTTACAACCCCTCCGACCTCGCTTACGCTCGGCCACCTCCCTTTGC
>JAZNRS010000104.1:0-2343 GCA_045590815.1 Faecousia sp. | reverse complement strand
GGGCCAGTACCGTCGCTGCCGCGGCGCCGCCCACTCCCCAGTGGAATACGGCCACAAACAGAAGATCCAGTGCCACATTGGTCAGGGAAGAGATCAAAAGATTGTATAGGGGCCGCAGGCTGTCACCCAATGCCTGCATGGTGGCCATGCAGATGTTGTACATCACTACGGTGGAAACGCCGCCAAAGTAAAACCGGAAATACCGCAAAGAGTGGGGGAGGACATCCTCCGGCGTATTCATCTTCTCAAGAAGCCAGGGAGCCACCAGCAGACCAAAGGTGGTGGCGGTCACGGATGCCAGAAGGTCGAAGAGGAAGTTGGCGTGGATGGCTTTTTGCAGATTGTCCTTGTCCTGAGCGCCGAAGTACCGGGCGATCACAACGCCGCCGCCAGTGGCAATGCCGCTGAAGAAGCCGATGATCAGAAAGGTCAGGTTGCCGCCGCTGCTCACCGCGGCGAAGGCTTCATTGCTGGAAAAATTGCCAATGACCCAGGCGTCGGCCATGTTATAGAATTGCTGCAGCACTTGCCCCAGGAAAATGGGAAGCGCAAAGGAAAGAATGCTGACCGCTATGCTTCCTTCGGTCAGGGATCGTGGTTTTCTAGCTGTATGCATGGCTGCAAACGCCTCCCGGTTAACTCAGTCCACTATATTATAGTTCATTCTTCCCGGTTGTCAACCAAGCAGGGAAGAGAAGCGCGCAGAATATCCTTTGGAAAGAATTTAGAAATTTGTCTTGACTTTTTTTGAAAAATGGTTATAATAACTTTGCTGACAGATAGAGGATTTGTGTAACGGTAGCACACCGGACTCTGACTCCGTTTGCGGGGGTTCGAATCCCTCATCCTCTGCCAAAAAATCCCCGACCGCTTATGCGGTTGGGGATTTTTTCGCATCGGATTCGGGATGGGATTCGAACCCATCTAAATGCAATATGCCGGTGGCATATTGCTGCCACCAGTTCAAAAACTGGTGGCTTCCTCTTTGAAAATCGAATCCCTCATCCGTCCAAAATCTGCAAAGCTCCTTTCGTAGGGGCGATCAATGTGTCAAGAGTAACATGGTACACACCAGTGCAAGGACATGGTCCACAACTTACAGCCTTGCAATGGATCTATGTATCAGTGAGCCGTCCTTTGTATCAAACTCCGCAATTTTGAAGTTCCTATAACATGCAATAAAGGTTTCACCATCAGGACTTGGTCTGAATTCGATATGCTGATCTATCATTGTTTCACTTAAATAGACCTGCCATTTATCGAACCGGACATATCCCCAACTGTTGACCTTTATCACATGATATTGACCACCGTATTCGTACTTTGGGATATTCTCTGTGTATTGCCGCTGGCTTGGCGTATATACCTCGCTCGGACTTCTCATCCCCAAGGCTTCATGAGGGCGAATAGCGTTATATTTATCTCGCCAAACAGCAAACTTATTTACTGCGTCCTCAATATTCGCAATCTCTGTATGATTCAGCAGTTCTTGTTTCATTGTTCTGTGAAAACGCTCTATCTTACCCTGGGTCTGAGGATGCTTTATCCGACCGTGGATCGGCAGAATATCCAGATCCATGAGCCACCGCTCAAATTGCGTATAGCCTTTTTTGAAACCGGCAAATTGCGCCCCGTTGTCAGAAAGAACACTTTCCGGCATCCCATATTCGCGAAATGCCTCTGTAAATGCCGGAATCACAACATTTGCTGTGCTTAAACGAGGTGCGATCTTTATTGAAAAACGAGAATGGTCATCCAAGATTGTCAGAGGAAAGCAGTATTGATTATCCCGCATCTGGAACTCACCTTTGAAATCCGTCTGCCACAGCTTGTTACACTGATCCTTCTCAAAACGGACAAACGGCTGTCGCTTTAACGACTCCTCCGGACTGATACAGCCGTATCGGTTAAGGATGTTATTGACCGTTTTGACGCAGGGAAGGTTTGTGTGTCCTTGGTTTGTCAGCACTCTGTGGATCGTTCTGGCGCCCCACCCGGGGTTGTCTGCTCGGACAGCCAGAACCAGCAGCTCCACCGCTTCCGATGTCCTGGAAGGCGTTGTATGAGGCCTTCTGCTGCGATCTGTCAGTGGTTGCTGACTTTGATAACGTTCCTTCCACTTGTAACCGGTATGACGGTCTATGCCGAACTCACGGCATAGTGCGCTGAAGTTGCTGCAGCTCAGTGCAGCCTCAGCAAATTCTTTTCTTTGTTCTTCCACAGTTCTACACTCCCACGGCATCTGAAAGCACCCCTTTTGTCTGCTTTTTGATGCCAATATTCTACCATAAAACTGTGGACGATGTCTTTACACACCTGTGGACTATGTTACTACACTGTACA
>JAZNRS010000103.1:0-14075 GCA_045590815.1 Faecousia sp. | reverse complement strand
CGAAGCGCAAGCGAGGCCGGGGGGAGGAATAATAGGATTTTCCCGAACTCCCCCAGTCAAAAATCAAAGATTTTTGCCAGCCCCCTCTTAAAAGCGGGGGCCAAGGGGTGCGGCACGTTAATCACATAAACAATCATTTACTGCATTAAGGAGGCAGCCTATGAACATTCGGCGTGCTGCAAAAAAGGATATTCCCGGGATGCTGTCGCTGTTGCGGCAGGTGGGGCAGGTGCATCATGACATCCGCCCGGACATCTTCCCGGAGGGTACATTAAAATATGACGAAAATGCCCTTGCGGAGCTGTTAATGGACGAAAAACGTCCGATTTTTGTGGCGGTGGATGAAGAATTTGTGGCAGGATACTGCTTCTGTGTTATCAAAATCAGCGAAAAAACCCACGTCTCCACGGCTCGCAAGGAGCTGTACATCGACGATCTGTGCGTGGATGAAAACCGCCGGGGTCAGGGCATCGCCAAGGGGCTTTACCGTTGGGTCTGCGGCTGGGCGAAGGAAATCGGCTGCGATTTTGTCACTCTGAACGTCTGGTGCGGCAACGACGGCGCTATGAAATTTTACGATGCCATGGGCATGAAGCCCCGAAGCATCATGATGGAAACGAAGTTGTAAAGAAAATGTGTCATTGCGAGGGCCGTAGGCCCGTGGCAATCCCCTATGGCGATGCGCAAATCTTAGGAGATTGCCACGCCAGTGTGCGCACTGGCTCGCAATGACAGTGGATAACTGGAGGACAGTATGCTCATTAAGAACATGATCTACGAAGCCGAGGTGGGCGATTACACCTCCGACGGGCAGGGTATCGCCAAGATCGAGGGCTGTGCGGTGTTCGTTCCCAACGCCATCAAGGGCGAACGGCTGAAGATCCGCATTGAACGGGTGCACAAGACCTGGGCTTCCGGCAAGATCGTGGAGGTTCTGGAGCGGTCGCCTCACCGGGTGAATCGGGAATGCCCCGTGGCGAAGCTTTGCGGCGGCTGCGATTTTTGGCACATGGACTATGACGAGGAGTCCCGGCTGAAGGCGGATCGGGTGAAAAATTGCCTCAACCGCATGGGCGGCGAGGCTTTGGAAGATGTGACCATCCTGGCGGCGCCCACCTGCTATGGCTACCGCAACAAGGCACAGTACCCGGTTTCCAGCAAAAAGGGAAAGGCTTTTGCCGGATTTTTCCGGGCCGGAACCCATGACGTGGTTGAAAACAAGCGGTGTCTGATCCTGCCGGAGCAGATGGATCAGGTGAAGGATATCGTCATCGGTCACATGAATTATTTCCGGATCCCGGCCTACGATGAGCAGACCCACAAGGGTCTGGTGCGGCATATTTACGTCCGCCGGGGCGTGGTTTCCGGGCAGGTGCTGGTGTGCCTTGCGGTGAATGGTCGCAAGCTCCCCCACCAGGAAAAATTGGTGGAGAAGCTCAAAAAAGTGGATGGATTTTCTACCCTTGTCCTCAGTGTGAATACAAAAAAGGGCAATACGATCCTGGGTGACGAATTCATTCCCCTCTACGGTCCGGGATTTATCGAGGACACCCTCTGCGACCTTAAATTCCGGCTGTCGGCAAGGTCTTTCTATCAGGTGAATCACCACCAGGCCCAGCGGCTGTATGCCGCCGCCATCGAGCAGGCGGAGATCACCAGGGATGACACGGTGCTGGATCTGTACTGCGGCGTGGGCACCATTACCCTGGCGATGGCATCGGCGGCAGGTCGGGTCATCGGCGTGGAGGTGGTGGAGCAGGCGGTTGCCGACGCCCGGGAAAACGCCAAGCGCAACGGCATCGAAAATGCGGAATTTTTCTGCGGCGATGCAGGTGCTGCGGCTCTGGCACTGGAGGCGCAGGGCATCCGTGCGGACGTGGCGGTGGTGGATCCGCCCCGAAAGGGCTTGAACGCCGATACCATCGAGGCGCTGAGCCGGATGTCCCCCCGGCGGATCGTGTACGTTTCCTGCGACCCGGCGACCCTGGCACGGGACGTGGCTCTGCTGAAAGAAAAGGGCTATGCCGTCAAAAACGCCATGGCGGCGGATCTGTTTCCCCGTTGCGCCCATGTGGAATCCATCGTTTGCCTGACCAAAACAGCTTCCCATGAAATGAAGCTCCATTGTGCGCCTTTTGAAATGATAAAGAGCGGCGAAAAGACGATAGAACTGCGTCTGTATGATGAGAAGCGGCAAAAAATCCAAGCAGGCGATACCATCGTGTTTACCAATAACACCACCGGAGAAACCCTAACCAAGACGGTCGTAAAACTGCATCAATTCAATAGCTTTGAAGAGTTATACGATGCGTTGCCGCTTTTGCAATGCGGCTACACCGCCGAGGACGTGGATACCGCCAGTCCGACGGATATGGCGCAGTATTATTCTGCCGAGGAGCAGGATAAATTCGGCGTTGTGGGCATCGAGCTGGAATAAACCTAAGGTTTTGCGGCGCCTTGGCTCTCCCTTTGGGAGAGCTGGCACCGCTGAAAGCGGTGACTGAGAGGGTTAACACACAGCACCCTCTCCGCCCCAGTTTGCGAACTGGGGCACCTCTCCCAGAGGGAGAGGCAAGAGGCGTGTGCGTTAGTGGCATAAACAAGCATTTACTTTCAACTGGCGATATGGTATGATAAGAAAAAGGAGGCGTGGGTATGGGCGTTGAATTTGAACTGAAGTTTTCCGCACAGGCTGAGCAGCAAGAGGCGATATTTGAGGCGTTTTCCGGGGATTATCAAACATTCCAGATGGAAACCACCTATTACGATGCATTGGATTCTGCCCTGTCGGAGCGGCATATCACCCTGCGTCGTCGGTTTGAAAATGGCGAGTCCGTCTGCACCGTAAAGACTCCCACCTCCGGCTACGGACGTGGGGAATGGGACTGCCGGTGCGATAAAATCGAGGATGCGATTCCTGAGTTATGTAAACTTGGCGCTCCGGAGGAGCTGCTTTCTCTCACGGCGGCGGGGGTCGAACCCATCTGCGGCGCCAAATTTACCCGCCGTGCCCTGGTGGTGGAATACGAAGGTGCCCAGCTGGAGCTGGCGCTGGACAAGGGCATCCTCACCGGCGGCGGCAAGGAAGTGCCCCTGTGCGAGGTGGAGGTGGAGCTGAAATCCGGCGCTGAGGAGTCGGCGGTGGAATTTGGCATGATTCTGGCTCGCCGGTTCGGGCTGATCCCCCAGAAAAAGAGTAAATTCCGCCGTGCGCTGGCGCTGGCGAAAGGAGAATAATATGGCCGGTTTGGACGCTTTTTTTGAAAAATATGACCGTTTGGTGCTGTTTGACACGGAAACCACCGGTCTGGCCTTCAGCCGTGACGAGATCATCGAGTTTTCCGCTGTGGTGATTGAGCGGGAGGGGATCGTTCGGGAGTACGACGAGCTGGTCAGCCTCAGTCCCGGCGGCTTCATCCCTCCGAAGATCCAACAGCTCACCGGCATCACCGAGCTGGACATCCGGGAGCGTGGTCTGCCCAAGACCCGGGTTTGTCGGGATATCGCCGAAATGATCCAGGGAAATACCCTTCTTTTGGCGTATAATGCCCATTTTGACCTGAGTTTTCTTTACTATATGCTCCTGCGGGACGGCGATCCCATGATCCTCAAGGGGAAGGACAAGCTGGATCTGCTGACGGTTTACCGGGATCGGCGGAGCTTCCCTCACCGGCTGAGCAGTGCCATCGAAGCCTACGGCCTCACCGGTAAGGTGGTCAATTCCCACCGGGCCATTGACGATGTGATCGCCACCGTGGCGGTGATGGAGGAAATGATCCGGGAGAAGGATGATTTGATGAATTATGTAAACCTGTTTGGCTATCTGGCGCAGTTTGGCATCGACGGCAAGCCCATCGGCTCGGTTACATATAAGCCCCAGCGGTACGATCCCCCCAAGCCGCTGTATGAGATGTAATTTTTGCTGTCATTGCGAGGGCCGCAGGCCCGTGGCAATCCCCCATGGCGATGCGTAAACCTTAGGGGATTGCCACGCCAGTGTGCGCACTGGCTCGCAATGACATATAGAAATATTTCCCCCAGGGGTTGACAACTTCTGGGGTTTATGATATGTTAACTGTACTAGTACAGTTGATACAGTTAATACGGAGGAGGCCTATGGTAACACTGAACTATCGTGATTCCCGACCAATTTACAGTCAGATCATCGATTCCTATCGGGAGCAGATCCTGTCCGGGGTGCTCCGGGAGGGGGATCGGCTGCCCAGCGTCCGGGAGCTGGCAATGGAGCTGACCATCAACCCAAACACCATTCAGCGTGCCTATCGGGAGCTGGAAGCCGGGGGCTGGATCGCCTCGGTGCCGGGAAAGGGCAGCTTTGTCTGCGGCATTCCCCAAGCCCAATCCACCGAAAGGCTTCTGTCAGAATTTGACCGTCTGACCAAGGCGCTGACGGACTGCGGCATCAGCCGGGAAGCGCTGACCGCACGGATCATGGAAGGAGGAAACAGCCATGCTTGAAATGAAAAATGTGACCAAAACCTTTGACGGCTTCACCGCCCTGAACGACCTGAGCCTGAAAGTGCCCAAGGGGGCTGTGTACGGTCTTGTGGGCCCCAACGGCGCCGGCAAATCCACCGCCATCCGGCACCTCACCGGCGTGTACCGGCAGGATTTTGGCGAGGTTCTCATGGAGGGTCAGCTCATCTACGAAAACACCGCTCTGAAAGCCCGGATCGGCTACATCCCCGACGATATTTTCTATTTCCCCTCCGCGTCCCTGGAGGATATGCGCAAATACTACGCCGGACTCTACCCCACCTTTGACAATGCCCTGTTTGAGCGGCTGTACGAGGTGTTTCAGCTTCCCAGAAAGAGCGCCATCCGCCGTTTTTCCAAGGGTATGCAGAAGCAGGCGGCGTTCCAGCTGACCTTGTGCATCCGTCCGGACGTGATGATTCTGGACGAGCCGGTGGACGGTCTTGACCCGGTGATGCGCCGGCAGGTGTGGAGCCTGATTCTGGCGGACGTTGCCCAGCGGGGCACCACGGTGCTGATCTCTTCTCACAATCTTCGGGAGCTGGAGGACATCTGCGACCACGTGGGCATCATGGACAAGGGGCGGATGCTCCTGCAGAAAAGCCTTGCGGATATGCAGGGCACTACCCACAAGCTGCAAATCGTCGGTGACGTGCCGGAAAATCTGGAGATCCTCCACGAAACCACCTCGGGACGGATGCGTACCTGCATCGTCCGGGGAGACGCGGAAGCGATCACCCAGGCGGTAGCCGCTGTCAATCCGGTGTATTTTGATGTTTTGCCCCTTTCTTTGGAGGAGATTTTCATTTACGAGCTGGGAGGTGTGAATTATGAAGTTAAAAACATCGTTCTTTAACAAAATGGCCCTGCGCAAGGACATCTTCCGGTTCGCGCCGGTGTGGGCACTGTACACCATTTTGAGTATCACCGGCGTGGTGAACATCATGGGCTTTGTGATCATGCTCGGCGATGCCCCGGAGTTAAATGCCCAAGGAATCGCTATTTGCATCGGTGCTTTCAGCGTACTGAACATGGTCTATGCCCTGATCACCGTGCTGATGCTTTACGGCGATCTGTTTAATACCCGGATGTGCTATGCCATCCACGCCATGCCCATGCGCCGGGAGGGATGGTTCATCACCCATACTGTGGCAGGCTTGGCTTTCTCGATCGTGCCCAATAGCCTCATCAGTTTGTGCATGATGCTGTTTTTCGGCAGACTTTGGTATGTGGCGCTGCTGTGGTTTTTGGGCATGACGCTGGAATATCTGTTCTTCTTCGGTTTGGCGAGCCTCTGCGCCGTGAGTACCGGCAAGCGGTTTGCCACCTCGGCGGTGTACCTCATCGTCAATTTCCTGGCACCCATCGCCGCACTGTTTGTCATGGGCTTCTACGCACCGCTGCTGAACGGCATTGAGATCCGCTACGATTATTTCTTCTTCCTCAGCCCGGTGGTGTGGATGTGCACATTGATAAACGGACTGGTGATCGTGGAGGACACAGGCGTCTATCGTACAGAGCTGGTGGTACATGGACTCACCGGGCACTGGTGGTATCTGGTGGTGGCTGCGGTAATCGGCATCGGTCTGCTGGCGTTGGCGCTGGTTGCCTACCGGCGCAGAAAGCTGGAAAGTGCCGGGGATTTCGTGGCATTTAAGCCCATGGGCAGTGCCTTCTGGATCATCGTCACCCTGACAGCCGGTCTGATTTTCCGCACCTTCGGTAACTTGTTCACCGAGGGCGCTGGATATGTGTTTCTGATCGTGGGCATCGTGGTGGGCTTCTTCGTCAGCCGGATGCTGCTGGAACGGAAGCTTCGGGTGTTCACCGGCAAGAATTTCGCAAAATGCGGCATCACCACCGGCGTGGTCATCGCCAGTCTGCTGCTGGTTTTGTGGGATCCCGTTGGACTGACCACCTGGGTGCCCAATCCGGATCGGGTGGCAAGCGTCACCATCTCCGAGGAGAATACCACCGAATATATGTACCACTTCTCTGAGGGAGCCAATGCCAAGGTGGTGGTCACCGACGAGGATGAGATCGAAGAATTGATCGCCATTCATCAGCAGATCCTGGATTATGGCCAGCCGGAGAAGGATGGCGGCCTGTTTGGAAGCTATAGTTATAGCTACGAGGATGTGTCTATCACCTACACCATGAACAGCGGCCGCAAGGTCACCCGGAGCTACCGCTATCCCAGAGATTCCGCCATTCAAAATACCCTGGAAAAATACTATTCCCGTCCGGAATATGTGATGGAATATGAGGATTGGGACACATTTTTGGCTGACGTGGAGCGTGTAGAAGTGGACTGGGGAGAGGTTTATTACGACGAGGATGCCCGTGAGCTGGTCAAGGCCATCAAGGCCGATGGAGATGCGGGAGACTTTTTGCGGAATGTGTACTATGACGACAGCATCTATATCCAAATCACCGTGGGCGATGAATACCGCACCTTCCACATCAATAAGCAGTTCTCCAATGCCATGCAGTGGCTGTACGACCATGGATATTCGCAAAAAGAGTGGTAAATGAGCGTTTAGCGTAAAGCTTCTCCCTGGGGAGAAGCTGGCAAAAATCTTTGATTTTTGACTGATGAGGGGTCAAATGCTTGATTTTTCGGTATGTTATACCCCTCATCCGCCCCCTTCGGGGGCACCTTCCCCCTAGGGGGAAGGTCTTGTAAACAATCATTTATATGAAAAACGCGAGCAGATTTCTCTGCTCGCGTTTTTGGATATAATCTTACTTGCTCAGGAACTTGTCGATGGCGGCAGCGCCCTTCTTACCGGCACCCATGGCCAGAATAACAGTGGCGGCACCGGTGACGGCATCGCCGCCGGCGAACACGCCCTCACGGGTGGTCATCTCGTTCTCGTCCACGATCAGGCAGCCCTTGCGGTTGGTTTCCAGACCGGGGGTGGTGGAGCGGATCAGCGGATTGGGGCTGGTGCCCAGGGACATGATCACGGTGTCCACATCCAGAACAAACTCGGAATCGGGAACCTCAATGGGGCGGCGGCGACCGGAGGCATCCGGCTCACCCAGCTCCATACGCACGCACTTCATGCCGCAGACACGACCGCTCTCGTCGCCGATGATCTCGGTGGGGTTGCACAGAGTCTTGAACTCGATGCCCTCCTCCTTGGCGTGGTGCTGCTCCTCCAGACGGGCAGGCATCTCAGCCTCGCCACGGCGGTATACAATATATACATGGTCAGCGCCCAGACGCATTGCGCAGCGGGCGGCATCCATTGCCACGTTACCGCCGCCAACAACGGCGACAGCCTTGGACTTGATGATGGGGGTGTCTGCCTCCTCGGTGTAGGCCTTCATCAGATTGGTACGGGTCAGATACTCGTTGGCGGAGAACACGCCGTTCAGGCTCTCGCCGGGGATGTTCATGAACATGGGCAGACCAGCGCCGGAGCCGACAAACACGGCCTTGTAGCCCATCTCGAACAGCTCGTCCAGGGTCAGCACTCTGCCGATGACCATGTTGGTCATGACCTCGACGCCCTGCGCCTCCAGCTTGGTGATCTCGTTGGCCACGATGGCCTTGGGCAGACGGAATTCGGGGATGCCGTAAACCAGCACGCCGCCGGCGGTGTGCAGAGCCTCGAACATGGTCACGGCGTAGCCCTTCTTAGCCAGGTCGGATGCGGCGGTCATGCCGGCAGGGCCGGAGCCAACCACGGCTACCTTGATGCCGTTGGATTCCACCTTCTCGGGCATGGCGTTGATGTTCTCACGGTACCAGTCGGCCACGAACCGCTCCAGGCGACCGATGGCCACGGGCTCACCCTTGATGCCACGGACACAGCGAGCCTCGCACTGGCTCTCCTGAGGGCAGACGCGGCCGGACAGGGCAGGCAGAGCGTTGGTGGAGGTGATGATTTCATAAGCAGCCTTGAAGTCGCCTTCCTGGACCTTGGCGATGAACTCGGGGATGCGCACGTTGACGGGGCAGCCCTCCACACACTTGGGGTTCTTGCACTTCAGGCAGCGGCCAGCTTCCTCGATGGCCATTTCGGGGGTGTAGCCCAGGGCAACTTCCTTGAAGTTCCGGGCACGAACCTGAGGATCCTGCTCAGGCATGGGGGTCTTAACCAGAGTCATGTTTGCCATTTCGCATTTCCTCCTTACTTGATCAGAGCCTTGCCCATGGCTTCCATGCGGCAGGCGTGGGATTCCTTCACATCTGCTTCCCGGTCACGGTACACAGAGTTGCGCTTCATCAGCTTGGCGAAGTCCACCTTGTGACCGTCGAACTCGGGACCGTCCACGCAGGCGAACTTGGTCTCGCCGCCGACGGTAACACGGCAGCCGCCGCACATACCGGTGCCGTCCACCATGACGGGGTTCAAGGACACGCTGGTGTGAGTGCCGAAGGGCAGGGTGGTAAGGCTGACGAACTTCATCATGGGGATGGGGCCGATGGCCAGAACCTCGTCAAACTGCTCGCCGGCCTCCAGCATCTCCTTCAGAGGCTGGGTGACCAGACCGTGGCGGCCGGAGGAGCCATCGTCGGTCATGAGGATGAAGTTGTCGGACACGGCACGGAATTCCTCTTCCAGAATGACAATGTCCTTGCTGCGGAAACCGACGATAACGGTAACCTCAGCGCCGGCCTCCTTGAAGGCAGCGGCAGAGGGCAGAGCGATGGCGCAGCCAACACCGCCGCCAACCACACAGACCTTCTTCTTGCCTTCCACGGGGGTGGGCTTGCCCAGAGGGCCAACGAAGTCACGGATGTAGTCGCCTTCGTTCAGGTTGCCCAGAGCGATGGTGGAGAAGCCGACCTTCTGGAAGATGATGGTGACGGTGCCCTTCTCCCGGTCGTAGCCGGCGATGGTCAGGGGGACTCTTTCGCCCTGCTCATCGATGCGGAAAATGATGAACTGACCGGCCTTGGCCTTCTTGGCGATGAAGGGTGCTTCGATCTCCATCAGGGTAACGGCGGAGTTCAGCTCCTTTTTGCGAACGATTTTATACATATCTTGGTCCACCTTTTCAGAAATTTCGATCAAAAATGGGGAATTTTGCCCATATCATATCCATTATAAACCCCTATGCAGGATTTGTCAAAATATTTTTCATATTTCCCCAATAGAACGATAAATGATTGTTTATAAGACCTTCCCCCTGGGGGGAAGGTGCCCCAGTGCGCACACTGGGGCGGATGAGGGGTATATACCAACAGCTTGCAGTTTCGTAGGTTTTACCCCTCATCAGTCAAAAATCAAAGATTTTTGCCAGCTTCTCCCCAGGGAGAAGCTTTACGCTAAACAATCATTTACACGCTTTGAAAAAAGGAGCTGCCGGAATTGGCAGCTCCTTTTTTGTTATGCACGCTTGGAGAATAGGCGCTTGCCGGTGCATTCTTCCTTGGTCTTGGAGAACCGCTCCAGCTGGGGCACCAGAATAATGCAGATCAGCGCCGCGGTGAAGCCGCCGTTGTACAGGCAGTAGCCGCCGTGGAGGTTGGGCACGCTGGTCACCAGCACATAGTGCATCACCGCCGCCAGGAAGCCGTATTGCCAGCCGTACTTGTCGGAGATGGGGCTCAGACCGTTGGCGTAGCACAGACCCACAATGATGGCCTGGGCATTGATGGCACCGGCAAAATTGCCGCCGGTGAGCTTGGCGATCCAGCCAAACACGAAGCTGGAGACCACATAGCCCGCCACGATGGGCCAAACGTTGCCGGGGTGAGAGCCGGAGTTGCAGCAGGCGACCATGCAGAAGATGATGCCGAAGGTGATGCCGTTGAAGCTGGCGCCGATGAGGTTGTAGTAACCCAGAATCAGCAGACCATAAATGCCAAAATTCATCAGGAAGGTGGCATTGCCGTAAGTAGAGGAGAAATTGGTCACCAAATTCGGATCCTTCAGCAGATTCCAGTAGTCCTTGGGCTTGCAGCCCAGCAGGAAGGCAGCCACCACGCTCAGACCGAACACAGCGCCGCAGAAAATGTTCACCGTCATCCGGGAAGCGATCTGCAAGGTAGCCGCATCGGGAGCGGCAGGCAGGGCAACGCCCTGGGTCTTGTACAAAATTGCCTGCAGGAAGAAGGCCATCATGCCGATGGGCAGGGCAGCGGAGTACAGATCGAAGCCCTTATGCACCTTGGGGGAGAAGGTCAGACCTGCAGGCAGGAAGAAGCCGATGGCAAGACCCACCAAAATGGACAGACCGATGCCCACGAGGGTGAAGCCCACCTCGGTGCCGGGGTAGCGGAGCATCAGCTCGGTGATCAGCGGAGCGATGCCGGTGGAAAACAGCATGGCGTTGACGTTGCCGGCGAGCTTTTCCTTCTTAATGATGCAGTACAGCACCACGCCCAGCATGGTGGGCCAGATGTTCAGCACATGGATGCCCCAGGAGCAGAAGCCGGCGGTGAGCAGGAATGCCAGGGTGGAGGCATTGTTGACCTTGGCGCCGGTGATGTGGTACAGCGCCAGACAGATGGCGCACACCAAGCCCATATTCAAGAAGGTGGCGGCGTAACCGCCCACGGCGAAGTAGTTGGTGGAGATCTTGCTGGGATTGGTGATGATTTCCCACAGACCCTTGAACATATTGGCCCGGTCGGGCATACACACCGCCGCTACCAGAAACGCCAGAGTGATGAAGCTGAAAAACAGCTTCAAAAAGTCGGATTCGGATAGATTTTTGATTTTGTCCAGAAATTTTTTCATACTGTCCTCCTAAAAAGGGCACCACTAAAAACGATATTTCGAGCGGGTGCCCAGAAATTTTTTCTTAGATTTTGTGTTAAAAATCGCAGGAATACTGGATGTATTTCAAGATTTTTATAAGCAAAAGATGGGAGAAAAGAGCGGGCACTTCGCCGAAAGAGAGTTTTTTGTGGTGCCCATAAATAAAAGGG
This sequence comes from Faecousia sp., assembly GCA_045590815.1. Classification (GTDB taxonomy): domain Bacteria; phylum Bacillota; class Clostridia; order Oscillospirales; family Oscillospiraceae; genus Faecousia. The sequence goes on along the minus strand of JAZNRS010000103.1, from coordinate 2,686 downwards.
CGATCCGGTGCTACGGATCGCCCAGACGGTCGGCTCACAGCTCCTGCACTTCCCCGCGTTGATTCGCGCAAATCCGTCAGTCATGCAGAAGGGTTTCCTCTATTTTATGAAAGTTTTTGCGGTTTGTCAAGGGAAAACCGCCGGATACTTTACATTTTGCCGCCTATCTGTTAGAATAAGCCTGAGAATTTGAATGGGAGCGGCGTATGGATAACTATTTTAATATGAATATGGACAAACGGCAGATCGATGCCATCACCAATCTGGGCTTGGCGCACATTGGCGATGGCGTGTACGAATTGCTGTGCCGAAGCTTCCTGTGTGCCAAGGGTGGAAAGACGGTGGATCGGCTCCATCGGGAAACGGTGGCGCTGGTGAAAGCCCCCACCCAGGCAAAATTTGCCGAAAAGCTTCTGCCCCATCTGACCGAGGAGGAGCTGGGCTACTATCGCCGGGGGAAGAATTCCCACGTCCACGCCGTGCCCAAGGGGGCGACCCCGGCAGAGTACGCCAAGGCCACCGGCTTGGAGGCATTGTTCGGGGCGTTGTATCTTTCCGGGCGGACGGAGCGGCTCAATGAGCTGTTCCACCTGCTGATGGATGAGGAGCGGACATGAAAAAATGTGTCATTTTCTGTGCCGGGGAGTTTGACGGACTGTTACAGCCGGTGGACGGCCTGATCATCGCCGCGGACGGCGGTCTGCGACACACGGAAGCGCTGGGCATTGTGCCGGATGTGATCTTGGGGGATTTCGATTCGCTGGGCTACACCCCGGAAGATTCCACCGTATTCCCGGTGGAAAAGGACGATACCGATGCCATGCTGGCGGTGCGCCGGGGTCTTCAAATGGGCTGTGACGACTTCGTGATCTACGGCGGACTGGACGGTCCCCGGCTGGATCATACGGTGGCAATGTTTCAGACCTTGCAGTTTCTGGCGGACAATAGCGCCACCGGCTGTGCCGTGGGCAATTCCTGCATCGCCACGGTGGTAAAAGACGGCAAAATCGCCTTTCCTGCCACGGCTGAAGGCATAATTTCCGTGTTTTGCATGGGCGGCGATGCCCAGGGCGTGACCATCCAGGGACTGAAATATTCTCTTGAAAACGGAACGCTCACCGCCGGATTCCCTCTGGGCGTGAGCAATCATTTTGTTGGAGAAAAAGCCGATATTTCCGTGAAAGACGGAAGCTTACTGATTATTTATCCGAAGGAAGTTGGGATTTTATGACCAAGCCTGTGGGGCGCTTTGCCCCTACCCCCTCCGGGCGGATGCATTTGGGCAACGTGTTTGCGGCACTGATCGCATGGCTGTCGGTGCGAAGCCGGGACGGCTTGCTGGTTCTGCGGATGGAGGATCTGGATACCCAGCGCACCAGCGACGAATTCGCCCAGATTTTGCGCTCTGACCTGCGATGGCTGGGACTGGACTGGGATGCGGAAACGCCGCCCCAAAGTCAGCGCACCGCCGCCTATGACCGATATTTTGAACAATTGCGGGACATGGGGCTGCTGTACGGCTGCTACTGCACCCGAAGCCAATTGCATAATGTAAATGCGCCCCATCTGTCCGACGGTACTTATGTGTACGCCGGCACCTGCCGGAATCTGGAGAAGCCCCCGGTTGGGCGGCTGCCTGCATGGCGTGTGATGGTTCCGGACCGGGAATTTGCGGTGCATGATTTCTGCCAGGGTACATTTCGGCAGAATCTGTCCACCGACTGCGGAGATTTTGTGGTGCGACGGGCAGATGGGTGTTATGTCTACCAATTGGCGGTGACGGTGGACGATGGAGAAGCCGGTGTCACCGAGGTGGTTCGGGGCATGGATCTGCTGGGCAGCGCTCCACGGCAGATGTATTTGCAGGAGCTTTTCGGCTTTGCTCACCCGGATTACGGTCATGTGCCCATGCTGTTGGCGCCGGACGGACGGCGGCTGAGCAAACGGGACAAGGATCTGGATCTGGGGCAATTGCGAACGCGCATGACACCGGAAGCGCTCATCGGCAAGCTGGCCTTTGCCGCCGGCTTGACGGATAACGATGCGCCCATTTCGGCAAAAGAACTGGCAACCGTCTTCACTTGGGATAAGCTGAAAGGCGATGCCATTTATTTGAATGAGTTATAAACGCCTTGCCTCTCCCTTTGGGAGAGGTGCCCCAGTGCGCACACTGGGGCGGAGAGGGTTTTCTGTGGAAATGCCCTCTCAGTCACGGCTTACGCCGTGCCAGCTCTCCCAGAGGGAGAGCCAAGAGATATCCGAAATTGTTCTTGCAATTTCGGGAAATATTTCCTATAATACCATAAAAAGATACATAGGAGGCCAAAAATATGGCACAAAAACCGGTACTGGTGGTTATGGCGGCGGGCATGGGCAGCCGCTATGGCGGATTAAAGCAAATCGACCCCGTAGGCAGCCACGGCGAGGCGATTCTGGACTACTCTCTGTTCGATGCCCACGAAGCGGGCTTTGAAACCGCCGTTATCATCATCAAGGAGGCCATCCGTGCCGACTTCATGGACACCGTAGGCAAGCGTCTGGAGAAGTGCCCCATGGAGATCCGCTACGCCTACCAGGAGATCGACAAGATCCCCGAAGGCTACGCCGTCCCCGATTGCCGCAAGAAGCCCTGGGGCACCGGTCACGCCGTGCTCTGCGCCGCTGAAACAATCGGCGATGCGCCCTT
>JAZNRS010000102.1:0-27543 GCA_045590815.1 Faecousia sp. | reverse complement strand
GGGGAAGGTCTTGTAAACAACCATTTAGGCGGTTTTTTGTGGTGGACGGGTGCGCATGGGGTGAAAACATGGTGGGTGGGGCGGTTTTTTGGTGGGGGATAAATTGTGAACAAAGTGTTTTGGAGAATGTGTAAAAAATTGCTTTTTGCTATTGCAATTTTTTGTAAAAATATGTAGAATAGTGGGGTGGTTATAGATGGCGGAATGGCAGCATCTGCAAAAAGCAGGAGACTGCAAGGCAGCGCTGCCCCAGCCCCGACGGTACGCCGTCGGAGGAAGGATGTCCGTTATCACGAAATAAATGTGTTTGGAGGAAAAACATATGGCGATATCTCAAGTGATTACCTTTGGCGGTTCTCCAGATCAGCTGGTTTGGAAGTATGGTGATGAGAATATCACCACCACCTCTCAGTTGATCGTTGACGAGACCCACGAGGCTCTGCTGGTGGTCAACGGCACGGCGGCGGATCTGTTCGGTCCCGGTACCAGAACCCTGTCCCTGCCCAATATCCCCATGGTCAACAAGATCACCCAGATCCCCACCGGCGGCGTCAATCCCTTCCCCTGCAAGGTGTTCTACGTCAATAAGGTCCATCATCTGGATCTGCTGTGGGGTACCCAGGGCTCACCCATTACCCTGGAGGATCCGGATTATCAGATCTTCCTCCATGTGATGCTCCATGGCTCCGTTGCCATCTCCGTGGGCGACACCAGAAAGTTCCTGCTGAAGCTGGTGGGCTTCCGCAAGGAATTCAATCCCGATGATATTGTTAAGAATTTTAGAGGCCTGATCTCCAGCCATGTGAAGGACTGCATCTCCAAGATCATGATCAACGGCAAGGTCGGCTTCTTCCAGATGAATGCCAATCTCATGGAGATCAGCGCTGTTGTGAAGGAACGGCTGGATCAGATCTTTGAGGAATACGGCATCATTATCCACTACTTCAACATCGAAAGCATCGAGGTCCCCGAAAAGGATTACGATACCGTCAAGGCCGCCAAGGAGCGCCGTGCGGGCCGTATCATCGAGGGCTACAGCTGGCAGGAAGAGAAGCAGATGGATATCGCCAAGACCTTTGCCGGCAACGAGGGCACCATGGGTGCCATGGGCGGCATGATGGGCGGCATGATGGGCGGCGCCATGATGGGCGGCACCATCTCCGAGCTGACCCGCAACGCCCTCAGCGCTGACCGCATCCCCACCCAGGCACCGCCCCATGATGTGCGCAGCGCCAGTCCTCTGGATGCGGTGAACAACGCACAGAATATCCAGGCGATGATGCAGGCCGGCACACAAGCGGCGCCTGCGCAGCCTCCTCAGGGCCCCATGGGCGGCTTTGATGTGGACACCAATTTCGATGAGCCGGCACCTGCCGCTCCCGCAAGCGGTAAGTTCTGCCAGCAGTGCGGCACCACCCTCAATGCCCAGGCCCGGTTCTGCCATATCTGCGGCGCGCCCCAGTCCAACAACTGTCCTGCCTGCGGCACGCCCATCACCTCCGGCGCCAAGTTCTGCTTCAACTGCGGCAAGGCTCTCTAAATCATTGTAAAGTGAGGTAAATGATCATGGGTAAGAAAAAAACGATCGGTCTGTCCCTGGCAATCTGGGGCATCTTCTTTGCGGTATACAATCTGCTGATCTTCCTGTTTCTGAAGCCCCAGACCCCGGTGTGGTGGATGTCCTACGGCTTCATGGTGCTGGCGTTCTGCCTGCAGATCTTGGGTATGTGGCTGTCCTTTAAGGAATTTTCCGTGGAGGCGGTGTTCTTCGGCATCCCTCTGGCTAAGTTTACGCTGTTTTATTTCTTCGCTGAGTTCTTTATGAGCTTCGTGTTCATGCTGTTCCAGCGGGTCACCTGGAAGATCCCCCTGTTTTTGCAGATCGTTATGCTGGGCATCTACGCCGTGGTGGCGATCGTGTCCGTTGCCACCAGAGATGCTGCCGTGGCGGTGAAGGACGATGTACAAAATAAGGCCAAGGCCATGCGCATGGACACCATCGATGTGGAAATGCTCCGTGACGAGGCCACCGATCCGGAGCTGAAGAATCAGCTGCGCCGTTTGGCTGAGGCGGTTCGCTACTCCGATCCCATGACCAATGATGCCGTGGCGGATGTGGACGCACGGATCAAGCAGGAGACCATGGCGCTGCGCATGTACTGCGAGGACGGCGACGTTGCCGCCGCCAAGGATTCCTGCGCCAAGCTGCAGCGGCTGTATGTGGAGCGCAATAAGAAGCTGTTGGCCAGCAAATAAGACCCGATCGGGAGTGTATCTCTATGGCACTGACTAACTACAACAGAAGATGTACCTCCTGCGGCGGCAATAAGTGGGAGTACCTGAAAGAGCTCAAATTGTGGCGCTGCCGCTACTGCGATGCCCAGGTGGAGCGCCAGGAGCAGTATGACGGTCTGTACACCATCAAAAATGTGGTGCGGCAGGTGATCCTGGACAGCGCTTACCGGCGCATGGAGCAGGCGGACAGAAATTTGTCCGAATGTCAGAAGATCAATGCCCGTTACACCGGCACACTGGTCGCCGGTATCTGCTGCCGGATGATCGCTGCGGTCAGCGGCATCGGTCTGGCAGGGCAGGAGCCCCGGGCACTGTTGGGGCAGATCCGTCGGGATTACATGCAGCTGACCGAGGAATCCGAGGACCTGGGCGACGATGAGACCGCTCTGTACGAGTTTTTGGATTCCAGCGATGCCTGGGCGGTGCTGGCCATGGTGTTCGACACCCTGGGCGATGAGCAGCGCTGTAATTACCTGCTGACGCTGACTGAGCCCAACCAGGTCTTCTCTAAGGAAACCAACAAAAGTCTTCTGCGCTATGCGGTGAAGCATAAGCGCATGGAGCTGGCGGAGCAGATCCTTGCCAACCGGGAAAATGTGGACATCACGGATGCCTTGAAGGTGATCCTGGAGTCCTGCCCCGACGGCGCGCCCAAGGCACGGATGGCTGCGGCGCTGATCGCAGACGGTGCGGTCAGCCCCGATGATCTTTCCGCCCTGGAGGGTTATCTGGAAGGCACGGACAGTGCCGCCACCAAGGCTGCCGTCGCCTGCGCCGCATGCAAGGCTGGATTGCAGCTGCGTGTGGAGCTGGTGATCCGGCAGGTGCTGTCCGGCGCGGAGCTGCCGGAGTTTGAGCAGGTGCTTGGCGCACTGTTCCAGCGCCGGCTGTATGACGGCGAGATCGAGCAGCTGCTGGGCTTTGCCGAGGCGCTGGAGGATGCGCCCCGGAGCATGGCGGTGATCAATGCCATCGCCGATTCCGGACAGTTCGTGTCTCTCAGCGCAAGACAGGCCCAGGCCTTTATCTGCGCCGTGTCCACGGCGGTGGAGCACCGGGTGCAGCTGCTGAGCAAGCTGCGCAGCTTCTCCTCCGGAAGCAAGATGTGGGAAAGTGTCACCGGCGCTTATCTGTGTCAGGCGGAAGAGCCGCCGGAGGCCCGTACCACCATGCTGGATGCGCTGTGCACCGACCTTGGCTCCATCCCTGCCAAGGATTTTGAGCAGTATGTGCTGCTGTGCACCGCTGACGGCGAGGTGAAATCGGAACGGATCCGCAAGCTGCTGGAGCTGCCCAATATGAATGTGGGCTTCTTCCGGGAACTGGCGGGCAAATATATCCGGGGCAACAAGGATGACCCGGCTTATCAAAGTAAAATTTTGTGGCAGCTGCTGGAATGCGGGCTGACCATCGATTCTTCGGTGCTCATCGACTATGTTTGCAACGGCGACGGCACCGCCGATGACAAGGTGGAGCTGGTACAGCTGGCTGTGAAGAGCGGTACGCCTCTACGGGCGGATGCGCTGAGCATTTATCTGGAGCGCTGCGCCGGGAATTTCGAGCCCCAGCTGTTTGCGCTGCTGTACCGGGACGGTGCCAAGATCAGTCAGAAGGCGCTGGAAAATTATGTGCTGTGCTGCGAGGATTTTCCGGCGGTGAAGGTGCGCAACGCCCTGGCGCTGGCGAAAAATATCGGCGTGCCCCTGGGAAGCAGCGGCTGCCGGATCCATTACCAGGGCAGCGGTCTTTCCTGCTCCCTGGCACAGGCGTATATTCTGCTGACCAAGGAGGATGTCGGGCTGGCTTCCGCCATGGTGCGGAGCATGACCGATGCCGGTGTGAAGCTGGCGGCTCCCGTGGAGGTGGACGGCGTTTCCAAGAAATTCAGCAAATTCGTGCAGGAAAAACGGAGTCAGCTTACCCCGGTGGCGGAGTCGCTGTGCCAGGAGAACCGGCTGTTTTCCAGATTTTTCTGATCAATTTTAAGGAGATATGACCATGGTTCAGATCACACCGATGAACAATGGACAGGTGGTAGGCGTTGCGGTGGCGGAGGTTACGGCGGTGCCATACTTCGAGCTGCTGCACAAGGATGTGGATCGGGCAAGCGAGATCAATCAGGTGCTCTTTACCCAGATCCTTACCGGCCTGTTCAGACGGGTGGATCCCAATCAAGTTGCCATCGAGATCCTTTGGCAAAGCCGTCCGGTGTCCAATCAGACCTACCGGGCGCAGGTTTATCAGTATATCATCCTCAGACAAATGGGCACCAATCCCGGTGCCGTCACCGCATCTCTGACGGAGATGCAGGAGGGGCTTGCCAACGATCTGTCGGTGAAGAATTACACTGTCCGCTTCCTGGAAAATGAGGCGGAGTTCGCGCAGTTCACCGCCGATCTGTCCGGTACAGATGCTACCTCCGTGCTGGCGGTGAGCAAGAAGGAACGGGCGGCCAGCACCATGTTTGCCCAGGGGGGTATCTATTGCACGGATGTGATCGTGCCCTCGGAGGGTCGGAACATCGCCGATCTGACCAATGCCCTGACCCAGTATCCCAACAGCGCGGTTTCTCTGCAGCTGATCCCCACCCGCTACAACCAGGACGAGCTGACCAGTATTGAGCAGGGTCGCAGATTGCTCAGCTACTCCATCTCCACAATGCGTTTTGGGCAGGGTATCAGCGCCGATGCCAATATGCAGAAGATCTCCGATGCCTTTGAATACTATGTGGCGTCGGAGCGGGAACCGCTGTTTTACTACAATTTCCTGGTGTATTCCCAGCCCAACAGCGCGGTGAATCTGGCGAACCGGGTCATCGGCAACATTGAGCTGGAGGGCACCTCCGACAGCGCCCTGGAGCTGACCGATGTTTCGGGCTATAATCTCAGACCGGACAAAAAGCTGGCGCAGGCTCCCTGGGCGATCAGCAATATCCTTATTTACAAGCAGCGCCAGCAGGCCTACTGGGGCAGAGCCGATGCGCCCACCCAAATGATCCGCATGAAGTACCTGATGACTGCCAAGGAGGTACTGGGTGCGTTCAAGCTGCCCATTGACGACGATCACACCATCGGTCTGGAGAGCAACAAGCTCCAGGCGAATCGGGAAAAGCTCCATGAGAGCGTGATCAACAACGGCAGCTTCAAGGTGGGAAGGATCGCCAACGCCAGCAGAGGCACCGCAGAAGATGCTGCTCATGCGGGCATCGCGCTGAATGATTTTACCAAGCACGGCTTGATCGTGGGTATGCCCGGTTCCGGTAAGACCTATTTCTCCCTGGGCCTGCTGCTGCAGTTCTGGCAGGATTTCGGGATCCCGTTTTTGGCGGTGGAGCCGACCAAGAGCGAGTACCGCTCCCTGCTGGATGCCATCGACGAGCTGCAGGTCTTTACGCCGGGTAAAAACGGCGTTTCGCCCTTTATCATCAACCCCTTTATGCCTCCCAGAGGCGTGACGGTGGAGAGCTATGTCCCCAGTCTGATGAGCGCCTTCAAGGCGGCATTTTCCATGCCCAACCCCCTGCCGGATATCTTCCTGGGGGCCATCAACGATTGCTACAACCTCTACGGCTGGAAATCCACCAGCACCTCGGAGGATCCCCATGTGGAGTATTTTGGACTGTATGAGTTCATCAAGGTGTTTAAGCGCCGGATCCAAAATATGGACTACAAGGGCGACGTGAAGGCGAACATGGAAAGCGCCGGCGTGGTGCGGCTCATCAGCCTCATCGAGCAAAACAGCAATATTTACGATACGGTCAATACGATCCCCCTGAACGATCTGCTGTCCAGACCCACGGTGATCGAATTGAATGCCATCAATAACAAAGAACAGAAATCCCTCATCATGGCGCTGCTGCTCATCGCTATCTGCGTACATACCAAAAACAATGTGGCAGGCGATGGCAAGCTCAAGAACATCATGCTCATCGACGAGGCCCATGTGCTCCTGGGCGGAAGCGGTCCTGTGGAAGAGGGCGCCGCCAATGCACGGGGCAGTACCATCGAGGCACTGGAGGACATGATCGCCGAGATCCGTTCTTACGGAACCGGCATCATCATCGCCGACCAGTCGCCCACCAAGGTGGGCCGTGGCGTGGTGGCAAACACCAATGTCAAGGTGGTCTTCAAGCTGGTGGAGAAGGAAAACAAGGACGCCATCAGCACCGCTACCGGCATGGAAGATGCCGATTATGAGCTTTTGGGCAGATTGGGCGTGGGCGAGGCCATGCTCCATTACGGCAGGATCTTTGCGCCACTGCACATCAAGACCTACGATCTGCGGGATAAAGCCACCATTCGCAGCGTCATCCCCGATCACGAGGTGGCGGCGAAAATGCGCTATTGGGACGAGCATCAGCAGCTGCTGGTGCCCTATGGGGAATGCAAATACAATTGCGCCTGCTGCGGAAAATGCGACCTGGAGCTGCGGGCGGAGGCGGATTTCATCGCTTCCCGGCTGGTCAGCGAGTATACCTACGGGCTGAAGGATGAAAAGGCTTTTTTGCAGCTGCTGGTGCAACTGAACAAGCCGATGCAGCGGATCGCCCGGGATACCGGCAGTGCCCAGCTGAACATGCAGCTGCGCAATTGCGTGAAGATCAAATTCCTGCGCAAGAGCTTGCTGGTCAAGAGCTTCCGCTTCAGCAAGGCGGACTATAAGAAGATTTTGGCGCATCCTAAGTTCCTGGAAAAATAGGAAAGGGGGCAAAATCCTATGGATGAAGAGTTGGACAGCGGCTTCGAAATGTCGGAGAGCTTCTCGGATTGTTCCGACGGCGGCTTCGATGTGGACAGCATCATGGACGAAGCGGCGGATATGTCGGATTTTGACGAGTTTTCCTTCGATTCGGGTATCGGCGAGAGCACGTTGGACGTGGATGCCATTATGGATGAAGCGGCCATGGGCGACGAGCCGGAGCTGTTTGCGGATGTCCCCGAGGAAGAACCGGTTGAAGAGGCAATCGAGGAAATTCCTGCGAAAGAGCCGGTTGAAGAGGCAATCGAGGAAATTCCTGCGGAAGAGCCGGTTGAAGAGGCAATCGAGGAAATTCCTGTGGAAGAGCCGATTGAAGAGGCAATCGAGGAAATTCCTGTGGAAGAGCCGATTGAAGAAGCGATCGAGGAAATCCCCGAGGAAGAGCCGATTGAGGAAGCAATCGAGGAAATTCCTGTGGAAGAGCCGATTGAGGAAGCGATCGAAGAAATCCCTGCGGAAGAGCCGATTGAAGAAGCGATCGAGGAAATCCCCGAGGAAGAGCCGATTGAGGAAGCGATCGAGGAAATCCCCGAGGAAGAGCCGATTGAGGAAGCGATCGAGGAAATTCCCGTGGAAGAACCGATTGAGGAAGCGATCGAAGAAATTCCTGTGGAAGAGCCGATTACAGAAGCGATGGAAGAGATTCCGGAAGAACGGGTCTACGATGAATTCGAGGAGACCGTTCGGCTGGATCAGGAAGATTTTTATGACAGCGGTACCTTCTACACCCAGGGTGTGAATGAGTACGGCTATACCGGCACCTGCGGTGAAACCTCCATGGCGTCCACCATGAACCGGGTGCTGGGTACCAATGAATATACCGAAAATAAGGTGCTGGATGTGGCGGTGCAGGAGGGGCTGTGCGACACCGACAGCTTCGAAGACAGCGGCGGTACTACCACCGATGAGTTTATGCAGCTGTATGAGCGGATGAATGAGGTCTGCGGTGATCAGCTGGAGGTGGAGCGGCACGACTTTGAGGATGTGCTGTCCATGGAAGAGGTGGCACAGCGGCTGGACGAGGGCTGTACGCTGAATGTTGCCGTGGATTCCAGTACCCTGTGGGGAGAAACGGATCCCATGGGCGCTCCGGAGTTGGACTCCAGAGCCACCGACCACTGGATCACCGTTACCGGTGTGCAGCGGGGTGAGGATGGCTCCATCCAGGGGTTCGATATCATCGATTCCGGTGGCGGCGAGAGCTACGTGGACGCGGATAAGTACGAGGCCATGTGCTACGGTACCGACAGCCTGGAGCTGACGGATCCCACCTGCATCGTGGTGAGCAAGAAGGATGTGGAGCCGGCGGCGCAAGAGGTGGCTCCGGTACCCCAGGAGGTTGCTCCGGTGCCCCAGGATGTGGAGCCGGCGGCGCAAGAGGTCGCTCCGGTGGCGGATGTCCCCGTGGTGGAAGAGCCGGTGCGGCATTTCGATCCGGAGATCGGCATCCAGCCCAACGATACCTACGAATCCAACGGCTATATTTACAAAACCGATGACCAGGGACGGATCGTTAACGCATCCGGCGAGCTGCGGCTGGACGACAACCCCGTCCGGGATCCGGATGCGCAGCTGGCGGCCGGCGGCGATAACCGGGCGCTGACCGATGATGGCGGTCACCTGATCGGTGCCAGATTCGGCGGAAGCCCCGGTCTGGAGAATATGGTCGCGGAGAATTCCTTCATCAACCGTTCCCAGTTCAAGCGGCTGGAAAATGCCTGGGCAAGAGATCTGGAGGCCGGAAATCGGGTCTTTGTGGATATTGAGCCCTACTACGAGGTAGGAGGTCAAAGACCTACCCATATCGCAGGAAGCTACACAGTCGTCCGTCCGGACGGAAGCAGCTTCAAGGAGCATTTCTCCTTTACCAACGAGGATCTCAGAGCGCCGGAATTCCAGGACGACTTCGGCAGCTACGATGATTTCGATGACGGTGCCGGCGACACCTACGGACAGCTCTCCGCGGCTGACCAGCTGGCTTATCAGCAGGCGATGGAGGAAAAAACACCACGGTGGGATGAATGCCGTGTCTTTACCAAGGATCCCCAATACGAACAGTTTGCCGCTTGTCCCGAGGACAGCGATGCGGCCTTTGAGCTGCAGCGGGACATCCATCAGCCCAGCAAGAAGCAAGGAGGTGCGGTATGATGCGTTATTTTGAATTGACCGATCCTCTCCATCGGGGCGAGCTGATCCGGGAGGACGGACGCAAGCATTACCGGTTTTCCTTCGGTGCTTTCCAATGGGAACGGACAACGGTATTCCAGGCGTATATCACCGAGGGGACTGCTCTGTACGGACAGTTTCGGCAGCTTCCCGAGCAGGAGGCGCAGCCGCTGCTGATGCGGCAGGGTAAGGTGCTCTCAGCGCAGCTGCAAAAGGCGGAGACCATCGCCACCCAGGCGCATGCCGGTCATACCCACCGGGACGGTCAGCCCTACATCGACCATGTTCGGGCGGTGGCGGAAGCCCTGACCGACTGGGAAGAGCAGGCGGCGGCGTGGCTCCACGCCATCGGCAGCTGTCCGGAATGGACGGTTTCCCGGCTGCGGGAGGCGGGCATCGGCGAAAAGCTTTGCCGCAGCGTGCAGCTGCTGGCGGGGCAGCCCAATGAGGCGTATCCCGTATATTTGCAAAAGCTGCGTATGGATCGCATCGCCCGCCGGGTGATGATCGCTGACGTGAGCGGCTACATCGAGTCGGCAAGGGAGGCGGAAATGTCCCCCGAAGAGCTGGCACAGCTCCAGAGGTATCGGCAGATCCGCAAGTATCTCTTCGGGGACATCCCCACGCTGCCCGACGGGGAAGACCCCCGGCAGTGGGATATGCCCAATGTGGGCGTGGTTCCCGGGCTGCAGGTGTATCAGAAGATCCGTCCGTTGGTCTTTGGCGGAAAAAAGATCCCCTACGGGGTTTCCAATCCCGTGCTGCGTTGGGAGGATGGGAAGCTGTATTTGGCGTTTTTTGCCTATGCCTACACCGCCCAGCAGCTGAAAAGCGGCGCCCTGGGCAGACCTACCCGGTGGCTGCTGGCTGACCCGGTGACCGGACAGCCGGTGCGCATCATCAGCTGCGCGGAGCAGGATTTTTCCACCGCCGGGAAGGATGAACGGTTCTCCACCGAAAATCCCAATAAGCCGGAAAATAAAGATCATCTCAAGCAAACATACACGATTTTGGACCAGGTGCGCAGGCGCTATATGCAGGAGGGCACGGTGGATAAAGCCCGGTATGCAGAATATGTAGACCAGCTGCTTTTGGCGGTGCCCCCGTCCTATCACCGTTTTTACCGGGAACTGAGTATCCCGTAAAATATTTACACAGATAAAGGCAGGTGTTTCAAGAATGGCAGATCAGAGCGATTACGAACGAGCGCAACAACTAGTCAATCAGATCAATGCCTTGAGAGCGGAAAATGCACAGCTGCAGGCAGAATTGAATGCGGCATCCAGCAACGTTCAGATCTTGACCAGTAACGTGGGCGTGCTGGAAAATAACGTCCACGCAACCATGTCAAGACTGAGTAACCGGGTGGAGGTGGCAGCGGAGGACGTGACAATGTTCTACCGTGCGCTTCGGGATCTTACGGAACAGTATTTCATCTTCAAGACTCTTTCCGAAGCATCCAAGAAGCTGACCATGTACACCGATGAGTATTTTACCAAGTTCTCCTTCTACAATAAGCTGCGAAGGATCACCTTGGGATATGTCATCGGTCTGGACAATGCCATCATCTCCGATGAGTCGCTGCGGCTGGAGGTGGAAAAGGCGTACCTTCAGAACACGGACTACTGGCTGGCTTATGCCATTATGGCTGTGATGCTGTGGGCGAAGAACGAGCGGGAGGCTTCCGACAGAGCCATGAGTAAGGCGCTGTCCATGGATTATTACCGCAGCTGCGTGTTCTTCCTGCTCATCAATCTGCGCTTTGAGCGCACCCCCACCGCAAGAGAGTGGTACCTCAATTACCTGGAAAAGGTGGATATGACCAAGCTGGGTGATGAGTTCCAGTATCTGCTGCAGGCTTACTTAAACGGTCTTTTTGGCAACGATCCCGAATTCCAGAGCCTGGTGTCCGACAACCTCAAGCGTCTGCTGGAGCAGGCAGAGGCGACCAGCCTGGGCTTTGCGGATAAGTTTACCGAAAATGCCACCTATTACGCAAAAACCTTCCTCCACCGTACCGAGGAATCCTTCCCCACACTCAAGGAGGTCAGCTCCGATTATCAGAAGCTTATCGACCTGCTGAGCAACGCGGAAAAGCATACCTATCTGGCTGAGCTGTATCTGAAGCTGGCAGAGGAGCCCGAGGATCTTGCGGAAGAGCAGGCTCAGCGGGTGGAAAATGTCCTCTACGGCCTCATCAACAGCTACGATGATGACGAGTGGCGTGTGGTCAAGGAGCAAAAGCGCAACGAGGCCATCATGGAGGCCAAGGGCGATCTGAAGGCCGCACAGGAGAAATTCGACCTGGTGTACGCACACCTGGATGAAAAGAAGCCGCTGAGTGATCTGATGGTCACCTGGGCCTTCTCCGAGGATCCCACCCAGACCAACAATACGGTCAAGCGCTTCACCATCTCCATGATGAAGGAGCGGATCTTCCGGGGCTACGAGAATTTCGCCGAGCAGTACAGACGCCAGGAGCCGGAAAGCTGCCGGATCGATATCGAGGGCTGTCAGCTGGACTGCAACGAAAATGAGCTGGAGCTGCAGAGCAAAAAGCTCATGGAATTCTTCGGCAAGAATCGCTTCAAGCATATCCTGGCGGATAAGCAGGTGAAGATCTTCGGCGGTATCTGCATCGCGGCGCTGCTGATTTTGGTGATCGTGGCCTTCGCCTTCTCCACGGTGATGCTGACCATCGGCGTGCTGGCAGGTGTCCTGGGCGGCTTCCTGCTGTGGCGCCGGATCGTGGACGTGGGACGTATTCTCGACGAAAAGAAACGCTTGGCGCAGGTCAAGCTCCAGCAGGCGCTGGAGGAATTGGGCCAATGGCGCAAGCTGTATCATGAGGCAGACGCGCATCTTCCCGATGTGCAGGCTGCACTGGACCGTTTTTAACAGGAGGGAGTGGAAATAAGATGTCAAATGCAAGTTATTTGATCAGTCAGCTTGACCAGTCGATCAATTCCTTTGAGAACCGGGTCGACGGTCGGGTAAGCAGCGTTTACAACGCAACAGACAGCGTACATTCCACCGCAAATCAGATTTACGATGGAATCCAGCGCTTTAAGCAGGACATGATGAAGAGCGAGCAGACCCAGCTGGCTCACGAAAACATCATGCGTATCGATCAGATCATCAAAGAGCAGTTCTCCAACCATGAGGCCATCCGTAAGACCGTCATGGGTATCGTCCGGGACTTCGATATCAACCTGGTCCGCAACAGCACCATCCAGGAGCTTTCCGAGGAGCTGTGGATCACCAGCTCCCGGTACTGGCTGTCCTATGCCATGATCGCCATCACCGCCTGGGTCAACAATTATCCCGACCTGGCCAAGAACGCCCTGGCAGAGTCCGGTCGCCGGGATGATATCAAGACGACCCTGTTCTTCTGCCTGATGAATCTGCGCTTCGACCGGCTGGATGCGGCGAAGAAGTGGTTCTGCGAGTATCTGAAGGTGCTGGATCCCAATATGCTCCAGCAGGAGACCGCGGTGCTGCTGCAGTCCTTCCTCAACGGTATTTTCGGCAAGGACAAGGAGCTGGAGCACAACGTCGCCTCCCTCATCGATCAGTGGATCAGCGAGCTGAACGCGGACGCGGCGGCTTGCGAGGAGTTGGTGGGTGCTTACAAGGCATTCTTCGACAATCTGAACCCCAATGTCAGCTTCCCCTACAGCGCACTGACCCAGTTCTGCACCAACTGCGATGCGCTGAAGGCTTCCTACAAGGATGTTTCCAAGTACGATCGGCTGCTGGCCGTGCTCCAGGAGCTGGATGTGGAAATGGAGCGCCAGGACGACAGCAACTACAAGGCCCGTGTGGATGCGGTGCTGATGAATCTGATCTCCAACTACGATGCAGAGGAGCTGTCCCTGCGTAATCAGCAGGCTTACTACCGCTACATCGTGGACAACCAGGGCGATATGGACGCCGCCGAGGCCCAGTTCGAGGAGGAGCAGAAGCTCCAGAACGAGCGGTTCAGCATCGGCAAGCAGTTCATCCGCTGGGCTGTGTACGATGACAATTCCGAGACCGATGTGCACGTCCGGAAGTTCGGCATGCGCAACACCCGTCAGTGGTTCCAGACCGCTCTGGATCGCTGGGATGTGCAGCTGCAGGACCGTCAGCCTCTGAACTTTGACCTGGCTATCGATACCTGGCGGGGCACCAGCAACGGTGAGGACCAGGCTGAGCAGGTCACCGCTATGAAGAACTATTTCGAGAACAATAAGTTCCACAATATGTACGTCAATACCCCCAATATCGCTGCTGCCATCGTGCTGATCCTGTCCGCCGGTCTGGCATTTGTGACATTGTACGCCCTGGTCGCCACCGCGCTGGCTGCCGGCTTCCTGGTGTTCCGGGTGCTGCGTGCCATGAAGGAGTACCCCAAGCGGGTCAATGCCGCCCTGGAAAACCTCAACAAGTGCATGGGCGAGATCGCAGAATTCAAGCAGTACTTCGCAGATAATCGTAAGAAGAAGGACGATGCTCTGCGTATGTTGGAATCCATTTAATAACGTTACAGGCATCATGCCGAAAGGAGAATTACTATGAGTAAGGAAACCAAGAAAACTCAGATGGATGAATTTGAATCCATGATGGAAGAGCGTATCCGTGAGAACTTCAACACCCCCGCACAGAGCGGTGCTTCCGCTTCCAACGACCGTCTGCGTGAAATGAACAAGAAGCTCCCCAGCTGGAGCCTGGAGCCTCCCTTCAGCTTCCTGAAGTGAGCACGCAATATGTCCCCCCGGAAACCTATCAGCAATGGTTGGCTTGCTTTGCCCATTTGAAGGAGCATCCGCTGGATGTCCAAATGCTGGACGTGCTGACCCAGGGTAAGTATTTGGGGGAGCCTACGGAGGTTTTTCTGTCCAGACTGTCCGAGGCGGTGAGCGTAAGCATCACGGGCTTTTGCCGCCGGTTTTTGCGGCAATTTGACACCGCCCTGGCAGACGGTGAGCCGGATATGGCAGTTTTGCTGGCGTCCCGGCTGCGCAGGAATATCCAAAAGTGTTTCTTTTACCGCTCGCTGCCCTTTTTAAGCGCCTCGTACATACAGACGCTGGATGACGGGCTGGGGGAGCAGCTGGAGTTCTTTTGGAAGAATTTTCTGCAGGAACTGCACAGGTCTGCCAAGGACAGTAATTCCATTGTGATGGAAGACCTTTGCTATGAATTGAAGCGTGTATCCATCTTGTACTGAGAGGTGCGAAAAATGAGTAATTTTGCCGCAACCAGGGAGGAGATCAAAAACTATCTCGTTGCCCGGGTGCCGCTGGTGATCGTAGATACGGCGGAACGGGAACGGATGGAACGGATCCTCCGGGAGCTGGCCCAGGAGCTGCGTACGGAGATCAGCTACTACACCGACGCAAGGCAGGTGGAGCGCATCGGCACCACCAACGGGCAGCTGAATGTGGACAGTGATCCGCTGGCTTTTGCCGCGGGGGAGTTCCGGAAAAAGCGGGGCTGCATCTTCGCTCTTGCCGACGCCCGCCGTGTGGGGGATGACTGCTCCTACAGCAGAGAGCTGCTGAATGTTCTTTACCTGGCTCAGGAGTCTGCCAGTACCGTGATCTTGATCACGCCGGATCCGGTGTGGTCCCGGCTGGCGCAGTTTGGTATGATGACCAGACTGGAGCTGCCGGATCTGGAGGAGAGAACCAATCAGATCCGTACCTTCGTCCAAAAATTCGGCGGACGCTTCCGGGTGGAGTGGGAAGCCGGGGATGTGGACAAGGCCGCAGCGCTGCTCAGAGGCTTCAGCGAGATCCAGATCGAGAACATTTTGTCCTCTACCCTGGTGGCCAATCACGGCTTGGGCAAGGCTCAGGTGCCGCAGCTTACCAATCAGAAAAGCCGGCTGTATGCCGCCGTTTCCACGGTGGAGCAGGTGGCAGTCCCGTCGGGGCTGTGCGTTGCCGGTTTGGAAAATATGAAGCAATGGCTGGCGGAAAAGCAGCGGGTGTTCTTTGCCTCCGATGAAGCCCTGGCGGCACGAGGCTTGGAGCCGCCCAGAGGTATTTTGCTGGTGGGTATCCCCGGCTGCGGTAAGTCGCTGTCGGCGAAAATGACCGCCAAGGCCTGGGATCTGCCCCTGTTTCGGTTCGATATCGGCTCCGTCTACGATAAGTGGGTGGGCGAAAGCGAAAAGAAAATGCGGGAGGCACTGCGTTTTTTGGATAATGTGGCGCCCTGCGTGGTATGGATCGACGAGATCGAAAAGGGACTTTCCGTGTCCGACGGGGGCAACGATACCGGGCGCAGAGTGCTGGGTCAGTTTTTGTACTGGCTCCAGGAGACCCAAAGCCGGGTGTTTCTGGTGGCAACTGCCAACGATGTGAGCGCACTTCCCCCGGAGCTGTTCCGTAAGGGACGTTTTTCCCAGACATTCTTCATTGATCTGCCCAATGACGCAGAACGAGAAGCCACGCTGCACTACTACTGCACCCGGTCACTCCACTGGACACCGGATGCGGACCAGCTGCAGACCTTGGTCCGGGCGACCCAGGGCTTTTCCTATGCGGATATCGAGTATTCTATCAAAGACTTAGCCCAGCGAGCCCTTTTGTTCGGTGACCAGGTGGTCACCATGCAAAACTTGCTGGACAGACTATCATCCATCGTACCCATCGCCCTGGCAAACCCGGACTCCGTTGCGCAGATCCGGGCTTGGGGCAGCGAGAGAGCTGTCGGCGCTTCGTACGATAAAAAGGAGGTTCGTATATGAGTAGTATTGCCAGTCTTGAAGCTGAGCTGTCCCGGCAGCGCTCCATTAACAATGAGCTGCGCAGTGAGCTGAGCACCATCACCTACGGCGTCCAGCGGGCGCATGACCGGCTTGAGAACTTCAACAACAGAGTGTGCAACACCCTGGACAACAGCTTCCAGCATCTGAATGCGTCCCAAAATAAAATGCTGGCCGCTCTGCAGACCCAGGCAGAGATCGAGGCGCTGTATGTGCGCTTCAAGGCAATGGAGCTGGCTAACAAGCGGATCCGGGATTGCAACAACCGGAAGTATTATGAGTTCGCCAACTACACCAAGGTGCGTAAGCTGGTCCAGGGCGTCATGGACAATCTGGACGTGAACATGGCCAGCGACAGAGTCATATACAAGTCCGTGGAGCGGCAGCATCTGCAGACCCCGGACTACTGGCTCACCTGTGCGCTGATCAGCATCATGGCATGGAAAAATGATGACCAGTCCCTGGCGGAGCGTGCCATGGGCGTTGCCATGGAGCTGGATAAGAAGAGCAGCGCCATCTTCTACATGCTGTTCAATATCCGCATGCATCGGGAGCCTGCGGCGCTGAAATGGTTCCAGCTGTATCAGCAGTGCGATCTGAAGGGCTCCGATCAGCGCACCTTCCTGCTGCTGTTCTCCCTGATCAGCCGCTGCATCAACACCAGCGAGGAGCTCAGCGAGCCGGCAAGAGATGAGATCAATCAGTTCATCCGCCGGGTCATCGATATGTCTATCAACGCCGAGGGCTACAGCCGTGACGAAATGGTGGATATCATCATCTCCCATCTGGGCACCTTCATGCCCAACGAGCAGCTGGATTACCCCCTGCTGCGCAAGTACAGCAAGGAATATCAGAAGTATCACGCCAATATGATGTGCGCCAAGGCAAATGTGCCGATTTTGGAGCATTTCAAGGAGCTGATCCACGTTCAGCCGGAGCAGCGCAACGCCTTTATCAAGAATTTCATCGATGAGCTCATCGCCAAGGCCAACAGCCAGGAGCAGGAGGTCTACGACGAAATTGCGTATAATGAAACCATTATCCGCATGGAAGGCGACGTGGATAAGGCCAAGGAGATCTTTGGCAAGCAGAAGATCCATGATGAGAAGGAAATGAACCTGATCTACGAGATGATCGAGTGGATCTGCGGCGCGGATAAGGACGATGTCAACGATCAGAGCCGTATGAATATGTTCGTGCTCACCAAGGATCTGCACAGAGAGGCCATCGACAAGCGCACCGAGGCGTATCGCCGTGTGGATCGCAGACATTCTCAGGTGGCCATCGGCGAGTACACCGCTACCATGGACTTCGAGGACGGTCAAAACGAGAAGCAGAAGTTCAAAAACTTCTATGCCGAGGCCCGGGACAGCGTCCTGGCGGGCATCAAGGATTGGCCTGCATACGTTGGCTTCGGCGTGGGTCTTGCCTGCGGCGTGGCGGCGTTCTTCCTGTCCTACGCCCTGTTCATCGGCACCGCTGCCGGCGCGGGCTTCGGTCTGATCAAGCTGTTTTCCAATAAGTCTGCCCGGAAGCAAGCAGAGCAGAATTACCAGGAAAACTGCCGCCTTGGCGAGGAGACCATCCAGTCTCTGTGCGACGAGTACAAGGCTTTCAAGGAAGAGTTCGAAAAGTACGATCAGTACGTGGACGAGATCTACCGCGAAATGGACTCCATTTAAAACAAAATCGTAGGGGCGGCAATCTGCCGCCCCTTATTTTTGCGCCTGCGGCGAAGGGAGGGTCAAGACCCTCCCCTACAGGAAAATTGAATCGTAGGGGCCGATGCCTACATCGGCCCGCGGGCGGGTCAATGCCCCGCCCCTACGATGCGCCTGCGGCGAAGGGAGGGTCAAGACCCTCCCCTACAGGAAAATTGAATCGTAGGGGCGGATGCCCACATCCGCCCACGGGCGGGTCAATGCCCCGCCCCTACAAGGTTTTGGGCGGCAGGTTGCCGCCCTTACGATGCGCCTAACGGCGACGGGCGGCGCAGTGGCGTACTAAGAGTAAGAAGAAATCCAAATAAAGCGCTTTATCGCCCCGATTTGCATAAATCGGGGCGTTTTTCTGTATATTGAGCCGAAATGGGGTTGCCAAATTGGTGGAGAATTGGTATAATTTGTATATCGACTTGATAACAAAGAAAAGGAGTGTGGATCATGAAGAAACTTATCAGCTTGGTTCTTGTGCTAGCCATGGTGCTGGCAATGGCGCCCGGTGTATTTGCTGCGGTGGAGAAGCCTGCGAGCATGGCGATCGTTGGCAGCGGTTTGTCTGGGATCGCTTTGTGGGATCCTGCCGATGCCGCCGGCGACATGACCGAGGTGTCGGAGGGTGTGTATGCGATCACACTGCCTGTCACAGCGGGGCAGACGATGGTATTTAAGTTTACCGGTAATGATTATTGGCATGATGGGAGCTGACTGCGGCGGCGACCTGCGTAACACAGGAGACCATAACCTACAGCTGCGTGACCTGCGGCTACAACTACGAAGTATATGGCAGCTATGGCAACCATGCTTATGTGGATGGCGTGTGTATGCACTGCGGTCTGGAGGATCACGTCTGCAAGCATGATGCCACGGGCTACTGCGTAACCTGCGGACTTTGGTCGCCTCACAACTATGTGGGCGAGCAGACCAGCCAGGCGACCTGTAACACAGAGGAAGTTTGGGTCTATACCTGCGATGCCTGCGGTGACAGCTACGAGCTGTATTACGGCTATGGCAGCCATGTTTATGAGGACGGCGTGTGCCGGTACTGCGGCGCGGAATCCCATGAATGTATCCATGATGCCACCGGCTTCTGCACGGTTTGTTATGCCTATGAGGGGCACAATTATGAGCTGGTATCCAGTGTCGCGCCAACCTGCACGACCAGGGGGTACGATACCTTCACCTGCGCCGAGTGCGGTGACAGTTACCAGCTTGAAACAGCGAAGCCGGTCCACAGCTTTGTAAATGGCCTGTGCCCGGATTGCGGCGAGCAGGCACCGATCGTCTACTTCAAAAATACCGAGGGCTTTGAAACGCCATATGTCTACACCTGGACAAACGTGGGTGGACTGAAGCAGTTCAACGGCTACTGGCCCGGTGAGCCTATGACCAAGGTGCCCGGTACCCAGGATCTTTACTACATGTTCCTGGATTCCAGAGCGGACAATATCATCTTCAACGGCAACGGTTCGCCTCAGACCGATGATCTGCTGGTGCCCACCGATGGAAAACTGCTATTCAGCTGGGATACCCAAAGCTGGTCGGGATATGACGGCCCCTGCATCCATATCAAACACGATGCCGACGGTGTCTGCGCCGCCTGCGGAGAAACTGTTTCCCATGCCGTTGTGGACGGTATCTGTACCGTCTGCGGCAGCGAGGTGCAGATCACACAGCCTACCATCAATCTGAAGTATCCGACGCTGCTTTTGCAGGATGAGGTCATTATGAATGTCTATTTTGAGGCATTTGCCCTGGATGATGTGACGGAAATGGGCATCATTACCTACGCCCAGGCGGTGGAGGATTGGACCGTGGAGAACGCAGAGGGGCTGCGTGCCGGGTATCAATGGAGCGATGCCGAGGGCTACTACTATGTTACCACCAATGGCATCGCCGCCAAGGATATGGCAAGCCCCATTTACTTCAGCGTCTATGCCAAGCTGAGCGACGGCAGCTATGTCTATTCCAAGCTGGTCAGCTACAGCCCCAGCAGCTATGCCTATAACCTGCTGCAGCGGTCTGACACGGAGGTTTCCATGAAGGCGATGCTGGTGTCCTTGCTGAATTACGGTTCGGCGGCGCGGGATTATTTCGGCGTGACGACGGATGGTTCTCTGGGTAGTCTGACCGAGGAGCAGAAGGCGCTGGTGGCGGACTATGATATCTCCTGGGTCACGGCGGTTCAGCCGCCCAATGGCGCAAAGCTGGGCGCATTCGCTTCCACCGGCACGGGCTTCGGCAAAAAGGTGCCCAGTATTACCCTGGGGGGAACCTTTGCCATCAACTATTACTTCACCGTGACGCAGCCGGTGGTGGGGGATGTGACCCTGTACTACTGGACGGCGGAGGATTTTGCCCAGGCGGAGCCGCTTTCTGCCGAAAATGCCACCGGCAGCATGGTCATGACCGGCGATGGCGAATATACAGCCACGGTGGATGGGATCGCGGCGAAGGATATTGATGATGCGGTCTATGTGGCGGCGGTGTATTCCGATGGCATGCAGACCCATTGTACCGGCGTTTTGCCTTACTCCATCGGCACCTACTGCAAGACACATGTGGGCACCGAGCTGGAGGAACTCGCTGTGGCGACAGCCGCCTATGGCTATTACGCAGCAGCATACTTCGCAAATTAATAACGCAGGGCGGGTCGTTTGACCCGCCCTTTCTTCGCAAAAAAACGGGTCATGTGATTTACATAACCACATGACCCGAAGGTTATAGCATTTTTTTACTCCCATTCGATGGTGGAGAAGTGGTTTTGTCTGTATATCGGAGTGTTTTTGGTATAAAATAACGCATTATTTGGTGTCTATAATACACATTATTTTGTTTTACCACCTTTTTGGCGTTCAAAATTGGCCACGGTTTCTTTCAACTTACCAATGGTTATTCCTACGCCAATGCTGATGCTTCCCAAGAGCGTCAGAACGAGATGACTGTTCTTTTGCGAAGTTCCTCCGGCGGCAGAAAACAGCTGGTGAGGCGAAAACAGATGCTGCTGATCCTGCTTGCGGCTGTAGTGTGGGCAGTGGTTTATGGTATGGAGATGTATAGGACTGTCGAAGAATACGGCAGCTTTGCTTGCTTGAATGCCCCGGCATATAGCCTGGAGCTGTTCCGAGGCGGCATCCCGTTGGGATGGGTCATCGGGCTGTATTATGGAGCAAAGCTGGTGGTTTTGGTGATGGTTGGAGAGGTATGTTACTTCCTGTCCTCTCGTTGTGCCAAAAATCGGGATGCGATTCTGCTATGTAGTGGCGTTTTGCTCATCCCGGCAGCGCTGGCTGCCATCGGCTCCGGTATCGGCGAATATCTGTCGTTCCTGCTGCCCCTTGGTGGAGCAGAGCTGCTGCAATAACAAAAAACATCCCCGTGGTTTTCAAAACGAAAACCACGGGGATATAATGTATTATAGAGTAGTGTTCAATTAAGTGGAAAGGTTACCGTTTTTGTCGCAGGTCAGGGACATAGTGAAAGATTCCTGCAGAATCAAAAGTTTAGTCAGCTTTCCGTTCAGGGTAACCGTGCCACCGCTGGAGGTGAAGGAGACCTGTTTGTAGCTGTAGCCTTCATAGGTATCGGTTTGGGTTACACTTTTGGATACTACAGAAACGGCGCTACCAGTATAGCGGAAGGTAGCTTGGAAAGCAATGATAGCAATGACCGTATCGCCTTGTTTAAAGGTTTTTCTACGGGTTGCGGTTTTGTCTGTAGAACGGGAATTGGAGGATACTACGATCTCATCGTGCATAATAATTCCGTTTTCCAGTACAGTTTCTTCGCAGTAGATAACCTCTGTCTGCTCGGCGGCGTAAGTGGGAAGGGTTGCAGCCAGGAGAAGCATAACGCAAATGATAAAAGACAGTATTCTTTTCGTAGTTCCTCCCTATTAATCTTCGATAACAATTTCGTCTTCAATGATAATTTCGTCCTCGATGATGATGTCATCTTCAACGATAATCCCGTTTTCAGAGGTAGCAACATTGTCTACAATGACTTCGTCTGTAGAAGTTATTGGCTGGAGACTGTGCTTGTAGAGCTCCACTCCCAACAGTATGCAGTAAACAAAAAAACAGGCTCCGATACAACCAAGGATGCACCAAAGCCAAATTTTTCTGGCACGATAGCGAGCAACTTCCTGCTTGGAGGCTTCTTCCATCAAAACCGAGGCCATTTCTTGCGGAGGCCCGAAAGCGGCAGAAAGCTCATCCATACTAGGAGTGGGGTTATCCTCCAAAAACGCGGATAGGGCAATCTCGAATTTCTGCAATAACCGCTTCCGGGTATTGCCAGAGCAGTACAGATTCCTTTTAAGAATCTTTTTATACCGGGTCACACAATTCTTCACGCTAGTTCTCTTCCTCTCTAAGAATAACATCAACGCCTTTGGAGAATGTTCGATAAACCGCCAAAAGCTGGGATAAATAGGATCGGCCTGTTCCCGTAATGCTCAAATACTGCCGGCGACGCCCATCCGGCGCATTGCGCTTTTCGCTTTCGACAATATACCCCGCTTGTTGTAACCGATATACTGCGCTGTACGGAAATACGATGTTTAGGACTCCACCACTTTTCTCATAAAGAGTAGAGGTAAGTTCGCCAATGTAGTACTCCCTACGGCAGAGAAGATGGAGCACCAGAAGTTCCGTTAAGGCCTTCTTCAAGTTCTCTTCCAACGACATAGAGGGCTGCTTTTGAGTTTTTTCTTGTGCCATAACACCCCTCCAATCATCTTTTTGTGAGAAATAGTGTAGTTACAAGTCAATAATATACCAGCAAACAAGTTTTGTCAATTGTTCTAAATTAAAAAGTTTATTTACCAAATTATTATGCAAATTAAATTATTTTGCATTGACAATAAATAGGTTTCTTTGTACAATTAATAATGGAATAGTACTTGAGCCCTATGGTTGGGAATTGTTGAATTCGTAATTGCGGGATAATTAGGTATTATCCTGCCAAATGCAAGTGGATATCTGCGTAGTTGAATAATAAACGGCGTGTTATTTCATGAAATGCGTGTGGGCAAAATTGTCATTTCTCATATGCATGGGTTCTTCTGGGATTATTACATAGTTTCGATTTGTCTTAAGCTATTCGGAAAATGGTGCTTTTTCCACAGAATTCGCCAATATTTATTAGCTGTCAGAGGAGGTGAGTCCAATGGCTCATGGGTTTGGCATTGACGCAGTGCCGGGAATATGGTAAAATAAGGATACGAAATGCGTCTGACTTATCCCCCGTTTTCACATAAGAAAAGGAGGAAAGACCATTGAAACACACGAAGATTTTCGTTTCCCTTTTGCTGATTCTGAGTCTTCTGCTGCCGGTGATTCCCGGTCATGCGGAAGAGGCAAAAGAAATTGCGGAGGAAGTTTCTTCGCCGGTTACGGAGGAGCTTGCTGCGGCTGCTCCTGCTGAGCCTGCAGAGGCAACGATCCTGCATGAGGAAGAATCACTCCGGGGTAAGTATGAAAAGCACTTTTTGATGTCCGACGGCACTTATCAGGCCGTGGTTTACAACGAACCCATTCATTATGAAACCGACTCTGGCTGGGCGGAAGTGGATAATACGTTGCGTCTGTCCACCGCCAAGGACGGCACATCCCGCTACACTACCTCCGGTGGTTTTGTGGATGTAAGTTTCGCCCAAAGCACCTCGGAGCAGTTGGTCACTATGTCCCAGGGGGACTATTCCCTCTCTTGGGGCGTACAAGCCGTGACCTCCGGCAAGAATACCGTTTCCACCGCCACGGCAGAGCTGGCTCCGGCAAATCGCGGAGATTGCTCTGCGGAGGAGCAGAAGACCCTTGCGCTCAAATCCACCTCTACTCTGCGTTACCGTAACGCCTTTGCCCAGGGAGCGGATTTGGAGTACATCGTCCTGCCCAGTCGGGTGAAGGAAAATATCATCCTTAACAGCGAGCAGGATATTTCCGCCTATGTGATCACCGTTCAGGTGGAGAATCTGACGGCGCAATTGCAGGAAAACCGGGAGATTCTGTTCCTTAACAGGGACAAGGAAGTTGTGTTCACCATGACCTCTCCCTATATGTATGACAGCGCCGGGGAGTTGTCCGAGGACATCGCCGTGACAATGACCGCCACCGCCCGGGATACCTACACCATTACCATGACCCCGGACAAGACCTGGCTTGCCGATGAAAGCCGGGTTTACCCAATCACCATTGATCCCCAGGTCACCACAAGCTCTGCTTCCCAAAATATCATTGATAACTATGTGATGGAAAACTCCGGTGTGCAAACTTACACCCTGGACAGACTCTACATCGGCAAGAAAAACGGTAACCGCACAAGATCCTATATCAAGTTTACCAACATGCCCACGATTCCCACGGGCAGTACGATTACCGCTACCCAAATGACCCTGTGGCTGACTACCGGTCAGTCCACCGGCAGCAATGCCGCTGCGTACATTGTTAATGGTGGCGATTGGTCTTCCACGACCATCTCTTGGGCAAATATGCCATCCGCTTCCGGGCCTGTTTCTGTTGACATCAGTCATAACAATCTGACAAAGTATGTATTCCCGTGCAATTATGCTGTTCGGACGTGGTACTCCGGGAGTACCACCGGTCAGAACAAGAACTATGGCATCATGGTTCGTTACTACGACGAAAGCATAAACGACTATAACCCTATCTACTCCGCAGATTATACCACCGCATCCAAACGTCCCTCCTTGACAATTACATATCAGTTGCCAGGTACTGCTGCCAGCATTACGGAGGGCTCAACATATACACTTAGTTCCTCCGGCATGTCGGGCACGATCACATGGGTCTCCGATAACACCTCTGTTGCCACCGTGAATTCTTCCGGCAAGGTCACCGGTGTCAAGGCCGGTAAAGCCACCATCACCGCCTCCGTCGGCGGTGTGGTGCAAAAAGGCTTTGTGGTTTACGTCAAGATTGCCAATGGTGTGTATTATCTTAAAAATAGCGGAGTAAACTTTTACCTAGGTACAGGTGGGCTTATTTCAGACAACACATTGACGCAGATGTTGGCTAAATCCACATCAGGCTTCAATCAACTCTGCCAGCTCTGGAAAATCACCTATCTGGACAACGGCTATTACAGCATCCGGCCAATGCACAAGCTGGATATGGCGGTTGGTCTCTCGGGGTCTAATGTGGTCATCCGTAAAACCAGTACAACAGACAGCATCTCAGCTGTCCCTTCCGGTTTTTGGTGGACGATTACTTATGACAGCAGTGGATACAATTTCAGGTACTACGGTTCCAGCGGCACAGTAATGAGAGCTGCGGATGGTGCTTCCTCTCCCGGGCTGGGTGTTATAATTGGCCCCTACACATCATCCAACAGCAAATTCAAATGGACGTTGGAGAAAATCTCTTCCCCATATGGAGTGCTGATTTACGATGCCGCAACCGGTGCGGTAAAAAACAACACAACGTTTTGGTTTGATGGTAGTATTACGCTTGATGATTTGAACCTGATAACCTCTGTTTACCATCCAACAACAAACAGCCAAACTGTAACCTGGTCATCCACTAACATGAGCGTTGCTACTGTTAATGCTGGTTTAGGCACTCTAACTATTAGCGCACCCGGAAATACCGTAATTAATGCACATCACTCTTCTGCTATTGGTTCATATAACGCACGAGTTACCAGCAATCTGTCGTTACTGGCTCTTGACCAAGGTGGTGTAGACAGAGATTCCTATATTGCGGCAGCACGTAGCTATTATTCTACTATCAGCAGCATTCATTCCGAAATATTCTCGAATATGACTCTGGAAAACGGATACTGCAGATTCCAGAATTCTAAGAACTTAATTATTCATACACATGGTCTGCAGAATTCGATTTTCTTAGGCGATGATTCCATCACCACGAATTCCCTTGACGGCGTGGACTTATCTTATTTGGATTTTGCGCTGCTATTAACTTGCTACACCGGACGTGGTGGATATTCACCATCCAACATAGAATATGGAACTCCTGTCAACATCATAGAAAAAATGGTGATCTGCGGGGCTGAAACAGTTGTTGGCTTTTCCGATGCGACCTATCCCGAAGATTGCAATCCATTGGCGGAAGAACTAGCTCGTTTAATGATTCAGAAGGGATATTCGATTAGTGATGCCTTGCTGGAAGCAAAGCGCACGAAGCCAGAATTATCTGACCTTATTGATTTGGCGGTTATTGCAGGAAATGCTTCATATCGTATTTCGTAAATTTCAGACATATTACATAGGGAGGGATAAAAATGCAATATAAACGTATTTGCGCATTGGTTGTTCTGATGGTGATTGCTTTTTCCGGATGTTCCAATATTCACGCAAATCCACTAGCGGTGGCTGACACATACATTACCGATGTTGCCAACGACGGCATTTTGTCTGCGGAACTAACATCCATATGGAATATCCACGACGAAATCAATGAAAATGCTCCTGCACAGTGTTCTGTAGTGTTTGAAGGAATTGAATACCACGGTGAATATCAGCGTTCGGTAGATCGCGACAATCTTCCTTATGCTACAGATTACTATCTCACAAGCGATGGCTTTGATATTATGCTCAATGGGGATACAGGGGAATTCAGAGGAATTGCATTTATGGGCCGCGACTATTTCGAAACTGTTATGTTAATGGATGATATTCCCGATTCGGAAGATTATGCTTTAGAAACAGCAAAAAGAATCGCTGCAAAATACATAAATATTCAGGATTATGAAACCGAATTTGATTCAGATGAATACACCAAGCAAATCAACGAGCAAGAATACTCCATGACATTCTATGACATACACTTTGTCAAGAGGATTGGCGATTTACCAACAAGCGACTTTGTTTATATCTCCATCTCATCGAAAGGCGATATTGTTACCTGCCAGCTCGGAGATATTGGTAAATTTGATGATCTGCGAAATAACGATATTCCCTTCGCTGATATTGAGGATGCGTTAAGAACTAAAGTGCAAAATATGTATGGAAAGCACGAAAAATATACTTTCATATCCTACCAAACTAAGAATCAAAAGCTCCGCATAACACCTGATGGGGATTATTGCGTTGTAACTGAAATCGTAATTGATTTACGTGATCAGGCAGGAATTGAATTCTCTACCGGTCTGAGAATGGCAGTTACCTTAAAGTAATCTCCTGGCGGCACCGAGTAGTTAGGCAGGGCGGTGGGGAGCCGTCCTGCCCGGAGGAAAATATCATCCTTAACAGCGAGCAGGATATTTCTGCCTATGTGATCACCGTTCAGGTGGAGAATCTGACGGCGCAGTTGCAGGAAAACCGGGAGGTTCTGTTCCTCAACAGGGACAAGGAAGTTGTGTTCACCATGACCTCTCCCTATATGTATGACAGCGCCGGGGAGTTGTCCGAGGACATCGCCGTGACAATGACCGCCACCGCCCGGGATACCTACACCATCACCATCGATCCCCAGGTCACCACCAGCTCCAGTTCGCAGAACATTGTTGACAATTATGTCATGGAAAACTCCGGTGTGCAAACTTACACCTTGGACAGGCTCTACATTGGCAAGAAAAACGGCAATCGAACGAGAAGCTTTGTCAAGTTCACCAATATGCTAACCATCCCCTCTGTTGCCACCGTGAATTCTTCCGGTAACAGGCTTTTGGATTTTTGTTTTAGGGCTTATTTCGTTTTCGGGACTTGAAAAAACACCGAAATAAGCCCCATAAGATGAAAAAGATTTTGCGTGCAGATTTCGAAAAGAACTTCCGCAAACGTTGGAAAAGCATTGGTCATGACGAAAATATCCAAAAAGGAAGTTGTGAATATACGAACAAAAACTGCCGCAAAATGCGAGGAACAAC
>JAZNRS010000101.1:0-7829 GCA_045590815.1 Faecousia sp. | reverse complement strand
AAACATTGCGAGCCTTTCGGCTCGCAATGTTTTTTGAACAATCAGCGCTTCTTGAAGAAACGTACTGCCAGGACGGTAACGGTGCTCAAAGCCAGGACCGCAGCCGCTACGGCAACGGCGATGACCTTGGGCTTCATATTTGCCCGGGGGTTGGAAACGGGGGGATAGTCCTTTTCGGGTGCTTCGATCACATCGCTGTCGATGCTCAGGACCATGGCGGACACGGCATCCACGGTGACAGAATCATGGGCGGTGCCAAGGGAGTTGGTGCCGGCCTTTTCACCGTTGACGTATACCGTCCAGTTGCCCTCGGGGAGGTCGACGGTGACGGCATCCTTGCCGGGGTTGAAGATCGCCACGATGCCCTTGCTGGCACCCTGGTCGGCATCCCCGCTGATGTGGAAGGCCAAAAGGTTACTGTTGGAGGTTTCCAGCTTGGTGATGCTTGCCTCCACCTCCTCCGCGGTGGTCAGGCGAAGCGCGGGGTGCGCCTTACGGAAGGCGATCAGTCCCTGGTAATAGGCATAGCTGCTTTGCACCAGCTTGGAATCCAGGGCGTCCCACTTGATGCTGTTGACAGAGTCGGGGCTCTTGTAGCTGTTGTGATCGTAGGTGCCGTCACCCAGAGGCTTGGAGCGAAACAGCTCTTCGCCGGCCTGGAAGAAGGGAACACCCTGGGAGGTCATGACGATGGCTGCGGACAGATTATTCATCTTGATCCGCTCAGCGGTGGTGGCACCGGAGGTGGACAAAATGAGCCGGTCGAACAGCGAATGATTATCATGGCAGGATGCGTAGTTGATGGACTGGGTGGGGGTCTGACACCAGCTGACGTTGCCCATGAAGCACTTTGCGATGTCGCCGGCATAGCCGCCTGCGCCGGAGATGTAACCGGGCTCGTTGGTCTTGCTCATGGGACCGCGCAGAGAGTCACGGAAGGTGTCGTTGAAGAAGGCAAAGCCGCTGACAAGCTCGGAATTGCCCTGGGTGGTCAGCTCGTAGCCGTCCTTGGTCAGATCGGTGGACATATTCCAGCCCTCGCCGTAGAAGATCACGTTGGGGTGGGTCTTGTGGACTTCTTCAATAACGGCGTTCATGGTTTCGGTGTCGATCAGACCCACCAGGTCGAAGCGGAAGCCGTCGATGTGGTACTCGTCAGCCCAGTAGGTGACGGAGTTAACAATGTACTTTTTGACCATGGCACGCTCGGAGGCAGTGTCGTTGCCGCAGCCGGAGCCCTGGGAGTAGTTGCCGAAGGGCGTGATACGGCTGAAGTAGCCGGGAACGATCTGATTGAAGCAGAAATTCTTTGCGTCATATACATGGTTATAGACCACGTCCATGATGATGCTGATGCCGTTGTCGTGCAGACCCTTGATCATGGTCTTGAACTCCTTCACACGGACCTCGCCGTTGTAGGGGTCGGTGGAGTAGGAGCCTTCGGGAACGTTGTAGTTCTTGGGATCGTAGCCCCAGTTGAACTCGTTGTCTTCCAGACTGCTTTCATCCACGGTGGCATAGTCATAGCTGGGCAGCAGGTGGATGTGGGTGATGCCCAGATTCTTGATGTAGTCCAGACCGGTGGACTGTCCGTTGGGATTGGTGGTGCCGGTTTCGATGACGCCCAGGAACTTGCCCTTGTGGCTGATGCCGGAACTTTCGTCCACACTCAGATCACGGACGTGCAGCTCGTAGATGATGGCATCGGTGATGTTGTCATCGTAGTGGGGGTCCTTGTCGGAGTCCCAGCCCTCGGGATCGGTGGCATCCAGGTCGATGATCATGGCACGATTGCCGTTGACACCGGTGGTGCGGGCATAGGGATCGCAGGCTTCCGCAGTTTCGCCGTCAACTTCCACCTGGTAGGTGTAGTAAACGCCGTTGTGATCGCCCTCCAGCTCAAATACCCAGGTGCCGTTGACATCGGCGGTCATGGGGTGCTGGTCGATGAGGTCGGCATTGGCGATATCGCCGGTTTCGTACAGATTCACGGAAACGGCGGTGGCGGTAGGTGCCCAGACACGGAAGGTGGTCTTTTCGGCAGACCAGGTGGCACCCAGATCGTCGCCCTCGTAGGTGTACGCAGACTCAAATTCCTCGGTGGAGTAGTAGCTGGGAAGATTGACATCGTAGCTCTCGCCACGGTAGGTCAGGGTGTATTCGCTGCGCAGATCCAGCTCCTCAGCAAAGGTGAGCACATAGATCTTTGCGCTTTCCGCGGTGACGGAGGTGATCTCCAGCTTGCCGTCGGGGCCGGTGACCTTGAATGCCTTTTCGGGCTTTTCCAAAGAGCCGGAAAGGGATACCCGAAGACCGGTGCCCGGTGCGTAAAGGTTGTTGCGGTATTCCGCGTCCTCTGCGGCAAAGGCGGGGGCAGCCAGCGGAAGGATCATCATTGCGACCATCAGAAATATGACGATGGAACGCTTCAAAAGTTGTGTTTTCATGGTGGGCTCCTTTCTCTAACAAAGAACTTCAAGAAAATTATACATGATTTTCCTACGGGTGTAAAGAGGGGAAGCGGCGGTTGATGAATTTTTCCCTCCGCGGAAAGATAATTCCCAGTTCTGGAAGAGGTTTTTTGTCGAAAAGTGGTTGATTCTTTGACGGTTTTATGGTAGTATATTCGCTGGTATGTGAATAATTTGTTAATGCGTGCCACATGTGGCTGAAAGGAATTGATGTTATGAACGATACGATGAAATATGTGATCCTGCCCGATGTGACCTGTGATCTTTCTGAGGAGATCCGCAGAGAAGTGGGATTGACGGATTATATCCCCGGTCATGTGCATTTTGATGACGGTCGTGATCTGATGACCACTCTGGACTGGTCCAACATCTCCCGTGAGGAATTCTATAAGACACTCTCCAACAAAAAGGCGAAGGTCAGCACGGCTCCTGCCAATGCGGAGGAGTATATTTTGGCGTTCGAAAAGTATGTCCGTGAGGGCTATGCCATTATTTCCATGGCGCTGTCCTCTGCCATCAGCTCCACCTATAATCAGACATTGGTTGCCACCAAGCGGCTGAAGGAGGAGTACCCCGAGGCTGAGGTGTATTGCTTCGATTCTGCCCGGATGTCCGGCGCCTTCGGTCTGCTGGTCATGCACGCCTGCCTTCTGCAGAAGGAGGGCAAGAGCTACCGGGAGGTCATCGCCTGGTTGGAAGAGAACAAGCACAAGGTCCACCAGATGGGTCCCATCGACGATCTGATCTTTGTGGCTCGCCGTGGCCGCATCACCATGGGCAAGGCCATTATGGGCAATTTCGCCGGTGTCAAGCCCATGGGCGACTGTAACGCTGAGGGCTACACCACCGTTATGACCAAGGTCAAGGGCATCGGCAAGGCGCTGGATCTGACTGTGCAGTATGCCAAGGAAACTGCGGTGAATGTGGAGGATCAGATCCTGCTGATCGCCCATTCCGACCGTGAAAGCTACGCCCTGGCCCTGCGGGATAAGGTGGTTGCCGAGCTGAAGCCCAAGAAGGTGTTCGTCACCGACGTGTTCAGCGGCTGTGGCACCAATATCGGTCCCGGTATGGTGGGTGTTTACTACCTGGGCGATACCATTTCCGAGGATCTGGCCCGGGAAAAGGAGATCATTACCAAGCTGCAGGGAAAATAATTTTCCGCCACAAGGAGCGCAGATATGATAACACAAATCAACGGTCAGCATTACCGGAATCTGCTGGATTACGGTGTGCGGAATTTGGCCTTGTATGAGGATCGGGTCAACGCCCTGAATGTATTTCCGGTGCCCGACGGCGATACCGGAACCAATATGCTGGTGACCCTGCAGAGCGGTTTTTCCGCCATCCGGGACAGCAATGACGCCCTTGCTGACGCAGCCAAGCGCTTTGCCACAGCTGTGTCCTTTGCGGCAAGAGGTAACTCCGGTGTCATCGTTTCCCAGTTTTTCAAGGGCTTTTCTCAGCTGTTTTACGATGCGGAAGCGGTGGATTTTTCCACCGTTGCTCATGCCATGGAAAATGGCGTGAAATGCGCCTACCAGGCGGTGCCCAACCCGGTGGAGGGTACGCTGCTGACGGTGCTGCGGGAGGCTTCCAGCTACGCCAACGAGCAGCTTGCCGCTGGACAGATCCTGTCGGTGAACGGGCTGTTTGACACCTTTTTGGATCGGGCCCGGACCTCTTTGGAGAACACCCCGGAGCTGCTGGAGGTGCTGAAGTCCGCCGGCGTGGTAGACAGCGGCGGCGCCGGTATCGTGTGCGTGTTTGAGGGTATGCAAAAGTACCTCAGCGGCGAGGAATTGCCGGAATCCGCACCGAAATGCGCCCAGAAAAATGAGGATTACTCCCGTTTTGACCGGAACAGCACCTTTGAATTCGGTTACTGCACCGAGTTTTTGCTCCAGCTGACTAACGGCAAGGAGCCCTTCTGCCAGGAAGAATTTCTGGCGGAGCTGAAAAAGCTGGGCAATTCGTTGGTGACGGTGTTTGAAGGGGATAAAGTGAAGATCCACATCCATGCCTTCACCCCGGAGCGGGTGCTGATGTATTGCCATCGCTTCGGCGAGTTCCTCTCCATGAAGATCGAGAATATGAGCGTTCAGCACCAGGAGATCTATGCGGATTCGGATGCGGTCATCGCTCCCTACGGCGAGGGGAACCCCTTCTCAGTGGTTGCCGTTGCTCATAATCATGAGATGGAACGGCGGTTTTTGGAGGTTGGTGCCGATCATGTGATGGTCGCCAGCTATCAGCAACCGCCTACAGCTTCGGATTTTATTGAGGCCTTCAATAAGTCGGTGCCCGGTGTGATCCTGGTGTTCCCGAACAATAAGAATACTGAGCTTGCCGCTCTGCAGGCGCAGCGGCTGTGCGAAAATGCCCGGGTGTTTGTGGTTAAGAGCCGTTCCGATGCGGAATGCTATGCGGCGCTGCCCATGATCGATTTCACCAGCGAGGATATGGAGGCGCTGATTCCCCAGATCGAAGAGGTCATTGAAAATATGACCATCGTCACCATGACCCAGGCTTCCAAGAACGCCTGCATCGACAATGTGGCAGTGAATTGCGGCGATTTCGTAGCGACCATCGATAAGGAGGTTCTTGCCTCCGGTACCAGCCTGGATGCTGTTGCCGGTCAGGCGATCCGCAAGGTGATGGCACGGCAGGAGTTCGAGGTGGTCACGGCATTTGCGAATCCCTCAGTGCCCGACGGTATCAAAGACGGCATTACCCGCTTTGTGGCGGACAATTTTAAGTATACGGAAGTCACCATCATCGATACGGACGATGTGTTCTACCAGATCATCTTGTCCTTTGAATGACAGATTGGAGAGAGTATGGAAAAGCTGAGTAAAAAGTGGCAACTGATCCTCTACGGCTGCGCCGGTCTGGGTCTGAACATGATGAACATGATCGTTGGCTCCTATCTGTGCAGTGCGCTGCTGGTGGGCGGCTTCGAGAAAAATGTGGAGCATTGGACATACCTGAATCGTGATCTGGTCATCGCCGGCATTTGGGCGACGCTGATCCTGGTTGTCAAGATCTTTGACGGCATTATTGATATTCCGCTGTCCAATTTCACCGATAATCTGCGTACCCGTTGGGGTCGCCGCAGACCGGCGATCATCATCGGTCTGGTGCCGACGATCCTGTCTTATGTGCTGTTTTTGTTCCCTATTCACGCAGAAGCAAGCCTTGCCAATACCATTTGGTTCGGTGCGATTCTGGCGGTGTATTACGCATCCTACACCTTGACCATGGTGACTTATTACGCCACCTACGCCGAGATTTTGAAGGATGAAAAGGACCAGGTGTTTGTGTCCAATACCAAGTCCATTTGTGATGTGGTCTACTTCAGCATGAGTTTCGCCCTGGTGCCGGTTTTTGTGGGCATGGGTATCAATATCCGCTATGTAGCGCTGATGTTCCTGCCTCTGTCTGCGACCATGCTGATCCCCATTTTCCTGATCAAGGAGCGCTCCACCAAGGACGGCGCGTTCCGGGAGGGCGAAAAGCTGGAAAAAGAAAAGTCTGTGAATTTTATCACCGGCTTTATCTATGCCATCAAGAACAAGCATTTTGTGTTCTGGCTGTTTATTGCCTCTGTGATGAACGTGGGTCTGCAGCTGTTCCTCAGCGGTATCAATGAGTTTTTCTCCACCTCCGGGCTGGATATGACCTTTGTTATGGCCTCGGCATTTGCTCCGGTGCCCTTTACGCTGATGCTGTACAACAAGCTGATCAAGAAGAAGGGTCTGAGCTTTGCGTTCCGCTATGCGCTGCTGATCTTCTCTGCCGGTATGGCGCTGATGTTCTTCTGCCTTATGCTGCCGGAAAAGCTGATGCTTCCTTACGCCATTTTCTGCGGCATTACCGTGTCCTTCGGTATCGGCGCATTTTTCTCCATCACCTACACGGTGCCTGCCCACATGGCCTCCGAAGTCAATGCCAAGGGCAACATCAATATGTCCTCCATGTTCTTTGCGGTGCAGGGACTGTTTGAGGGCGTGGCAGCGGGTATTGCTTCCGGCCCCATTCTGGTGTTTTTGAAGCAGAACGGGCTGATCTCCATTACCACCGTTCTGGTCGCCGCTTTCTGCATGGCAGCCTTTGTGCTGGCATTCTTCCTGCCGAAGTCTGTGGCGCTGTTGGGTAAGAAGGAAAAATGAACGTAGGACTGAAAATTCTGTGGATCGTGCTGGCGTGCTTCGGTGCGTCGCTGATCTTGTTTTACATCGCTTCGTTTTTTATCATCGCTTATATCGTTTTCGCCATTCACTTTAAGCGCAAACCGGGGAAGTGGACCCGGGAATGCTCCAGTGAGGAGCCCCTGGCACGGAAAATGTACGATACCGGTGTTGCCTGGGCGAAGGAAAACGAGGCATTCCGGAAGGAAGTTGAGATCGTCAACGAAGGGCTCCGTTTGAAAGGACATTACTTCGATTTTGGTCACAAAAAGGCTGTGATCATCGTCCCCGGACGGACGGAAGCGGTGCGATACGGTTACTATTTCGGCAAGCCTTATGGGGAAATGGGATATAATGTGCTGACGTTTGACCAGCGTGCCCACGGCGAAAGCGAAGGTAAGTATAATACCTTGGGCTTCGCCGAGGCACGGGATGTGCTTGCCTGGGGCAAGGAGCTGCATGATGCCCATGGGGTGGAAGCCATCGTGCTCCACGGCAATTGCATTGGCTGCTCTACCTCGCTGCGTGTGCTCACGGCACCGGATTGCCCGGACTACTATACGGCGCTGGTGGCGGAGGGGATGTACCGCAGATTTTACGACAGCTTTGAAAAGCACATGATCGAGCTGAACCGCCCGGTGCATCCCTGTATCGATCTGGTGGATATGTGGATGCGGCTCATTACCAAAAGCACCATGAAGTATGGTCCCGTTGATATGATCCACAAGCTGGATAAGCCGCTCTTGATGCTTAACAGCCTGGAGGATGCCTACTCCGTCCCGGAGGGCGCTCAGGAGTTGTACGATCTGTGTAATGCCCCGAAGCGGCTGGTTTGGTTCGAAAAGGGCGCACATTCCCAGGTTCGGGTCAACGCCCCGGAAAAGTACGATGAGGAAATTCAGAAATTCTTAAATGAATATCCGTAGGGGCGGGGCATTGACCCGCCCTTTTCTGCGCCTTCGGCGACGGCGAGGGCATGCCCTCGCCCTACAACAATGTGCTGTAGTGGCAGGTATTGACCCTCCCTATTTTGCGGAAAAAGTTATTGACAAAACACGCCAGTGCGGTTATAATAATCAAGCGCTTGCGAGAGTGTTGGAATGGTAGACAAGCACGTTTGAGGTGCGTGTGGTTTCGCCGTGTGGGTTCGAGTCCCATCTCTCGCACC
>JAZNRS010000100.1:0-20283 GCA_045590815.1 Faecousia sp. | reverse complement strand
GCCGCACTTGGAGCAGTGGGAGCCTTCGGTCAAGCCGGTGGTAACACAGCCGGGAGCCACAGCCGCATCGGTGATGATGTTGTGATCGCAGGCAACGGATGCAGGAGGCTCGATGGGGGCGGAACCTACCGTGAAGGGAGCAGTCCAGACCACTACATTCTTGGTCTTGCTGGCAACGCTGCCGCTGCTTGCGTAGTAGTTGACCACATCGGCAGAAATTTCGTAAGTATAGTATCCGGCAGACAGATCGCTGAAGATCATCTTGCTGCAAACCGTGCTGCCCTTCAGATTGTATTCCTTTTCGGAGGTGCTTTCGCTGGTGGTCATCACCGGGGTGCCCAGCAGCTCTTCGCCGGAGTAGATCTTAGCCTTGACGGTTCCCAAAGCGTTGTACTTGGAAACCACATGGCCCTGCAGATAGTAGCCTGCGCCCAGGTTGATATTGGATGCCATGGTGGGATCCACAACAGCCAGATCGTCGTAGCGGTAGGCGTCGATGGTGACATAGTTGGTGGAAACGTAACCGGTAACGCCGTCCTTCTCCACCTGGTACCACAGAGAGCCGCCGGAGTTCTTATACATGCCGGTGACATGGAGTTGGGTGCCCACAGCCAGATTCTCCAGGATGGAGTAATCGGTGCTGGGGTACTGGCGCATATTCACGGCGGAGCTGACGGTCACATCCAGGTTGGAGGGGTAATAGGTGCACTTGCTCAGATAGCTGGTGTCGGAATTGATACCGGGGATGGGACCGTAGTAATAGTTGCAGTCCACAGCGCCGCTCATGCCGCTGATGCTGCCCTCCCAGGAATACTGCCACTGCCAGTTGCCGCCGTTGTAGGTGGAGGTGGTGCCAACATCCGGCTGGGCGATCCAAATGGGGATGGTGTCGTAGTAGGAGCCGGAGAATGCGCCCTTGAGCAGCCAAATGTAGGTGTACAGACCCACCTCGTAGCCGGCATCACGGATGGTGTTGCAGAAGGTTTGCACGATGGTGTTCATCAGAGAGTTGCTCAGATATACCTGGCAGGAATCCTCGAAGTCAAACCAAATGGGCAGCTCCGGCTTGATGTTGTACTGCTTCAGGGTGTTGATGACGAAATTGGCTTCGCCCAAAGCCTCGGATTCGCTTTCTGCGTAGGAGTAGATGTACACGCCGAAGGGGATGTCG
Organism: Faecousia sp.; assembly: GCA_045590815.1. Classification (GTDB taxonomy): domain Bacteria; phylum Bacillota; class Clostridia; order Oscillospirales; family Oscillospiraceae; genus Faecousia. The sequence continues at coordinate 19,112 of JAZNRS010000100.1, read as the reverse complement.
TTTTTCTGGCAGCCTTCCACATATTCCAGGAAACGGGTGTCCATGGTGTACTCGTAGCCGATACGCATGATAACGTAATCCACGCCGGCAGCCTTGACCTTTGCCCAGTCAACGGAGCCGTTCCACACGGAAACGTCGATGCCCCAGGCAACACGGTTGGCTGCGGTGGAATAGTTGGTGACCACGCAGGGCTGATTTTCCAGGATCACCGTCTGCACAGAGGTCTCCAGTGTGCCGGAATCGCTGATGTAGTAGCTGATGGCCTCAGCGCTGACCACATAGGAGTAAAGACCCTGGGTCAGCTTGTTGAAGTAAAGGGCGTTGTCCACAGCGCTGCCGGTGAGGTTGTAGGATTTGCCGTTTACGGTGTCGCTGGAGGAAATGGTGGGACTGCGGCTCAGATCGCAGTGGGGGTACAAAGAGGCGGTGACTGTACCGATCTGGTTGAGGGTGGAACTGATATTGCCGCCGATGTAGAAGCCCTGGCCGTAGGTCAAGGAAGCAGGGGACACTACGTCTGTAATGGTCACATCACCGGTGAGATGCTCCAGCATGGTGGTGGCGGTGGCATCCACATAGAGAGTCATATCGTAGTACAGCACCTCGTACCAGTAGCCGTTGGTTTTGTGCAGCTGCTTCACGGTCAGCACAGTACCTTCCGGGAGGGTGTACTTGGCGGTGGCAGAGGTGGAAGCATTGTCCATCAGATTGACGGTCTTGGTGGTCTTGACCAAAATATTGGAGACGTAGGCCTGGGAGAGCAGATTCGCCGCAGAAACCTCTTCCGGCAGAGGATTCATGCAGGCGTAGGACAGCAAGATCGCCAGAACCAGCGCCAAAGACAAAATTTTCCTCAATTGCTTCATGTGGTGTGTTGTACCGTTGACCGGTACGCTCCCTTCTGTAGAAGTTATCCTAAATATTTTAACAATTTATGTGATAATTGTCAATATAGCAATATATGATACGAAGAAAATTGGGATATTCACCAAAAACCTTGCAAAATGGACGTACCTATGCTATGATGAAGCAAATATGAAATTGGAGGGAATCCCCATGAAAATAACTGTTTCGGGTCTTATCAATGTGGAAACCACCGTGAAGGTTCACGGCTTTCCGATCCCGTATTATCCCATTGATTACCCCTTCTTCGGGGTGAATACGGCGGTGTCCGGCGTGGCGTACAATATTGCCCGGGCGCTGACGGTGCTGGGGGATACCGCATTCCTGCATACCATGGTGGGCGACGATTTCCAGGCAGAATTTATCCACAGCCAGCTGAAAAAGTGCGGTGTGGCTACCGACGGCATCCGTCAAAAGCTGCGCCAGACCCCCAATTCCGTGATCCTCTATGAGGATAGCGGCCGCCGGCAGGTGTACTGCGATCTGAAGGATATCCAGGAAACGGACTATGGCTTTGATCCTGCCTGCTGTGCCGATGCGGACCTGGTGGTTGCATGCAACATCAATTTCAACCGTCCGCTGCTCCCTGCCGCAAAGGCCGCAGGAAAAAAGATCGCCACGGATGTCCATGTGCTGACCAACGCCCATGATGACTACAACCGGGATTTCATGACCGCTGCGGACATCCTCTTCCTCAGCGACGAAGGGGTGGGGCATGACTATATTCCGCTGATCCGGGAGCTGGCGAAGACCTACGACAACGAGATCATCGTCATGGGCAGAGGCAGCAAGGGCGCTGCGCTGTATGTCCGTGGACAGGCGGGGGTTCTGGAGCTGCCTGCGGTGCAGGTGTGCCAGGTCATCAATACTGTCGGTGCCGGTGATGCGCTGTTCAGCGGCTTTGTCCATTGTTATGCCAAAGGCATGGAGCCGTTGGAGGCACTGATCCGGGCGGAGCTTTTTGCCTCTGCCAAGATCGGCACCAGCGGCGGCGCCGAGGGCTTTATTTCTGAGGCTGCGCTGGAAAAGCTGTACGAAGAATTTGCAGGCAGGATTCGTGACGGAGGCGTGTTCAAGGCATGGTAAGAGAGTTGATCCACGATCCGCTGCTGCTGGGCAGACGCTCGGAAACCGCCACCGCGGAAGACTTGACCGTGGCGCAGGATCTTTTGGATACGTTGAATGCCCACCGGGAAACCTGCGTGGGCATGGCGGCAAATATGATCGGTGTGTGCAAGCGGATCATCGTCTTTGATAACGACGGCACGGCGATGCTCATGCTGAATCCGCAGATCGTGAAAGCCTCCGGGGAATACGAAACGGAGGAGAGCTGTCTTTCTTTGCTGGGCGGTCCCCGGAAAACGAAGCGCTTCCAAAAGATCAAGGTGCAGTACCAAACGACCCAAATGCAGACCCGGCTCAAGTCCTTCGAGGGCTGGACGGCACAGATCATTCAGCACGAGATCGATCATTGCAACGGGGTGCTGATATAACAGCCGCTGGGAGAATGAACTGTGGATAATGTGAATAAGACCCTATACATCCCCCTTTACGGCAAGGCCTATGTGAGCAAAAAAAGGATCATCCTGCACGATCCCAAAGCCGAGGAAATCTGGGCGGCGGAAGGCTTTCCGCTGAAGGGAAAGTCCCGCTCCAAATGGCTGGCCTATTATATGGGGATGCGTTCTGCGGTGTTTGACCGTTGGGTGAAGCAGGCAATGGCTGCAGATCCCTCGGCAGTGGTCGTGCACATTGGCTGCGGCATGGACAGCCGCTGTGAGCGGGTGGGCAACCGGGAGCAGCTGTGGATCGATGTGGATTTTCCGGATGTGATCCATGAGCGGAAACGCTATTATCGAGAAAGCGAAAGCTACAAAATGCACGGCGCGGATATCCGGTCAGATCGCTGGCTGGAGTCGGTTCCTGGCGGCAACGGGATCGTGGTTATGGAGGGCGTGAGTATGTACCTGCGCCCGGAGGAATTGAAGGCGCTTTTGGGGCGGCTTGCTGCCCATTTTGAGAAGCTCAGCGTGCTGCTGGATTGCTATACATCCTTTGCCGCCAAAGCATCCAGGGTCAGAAATCCCATCAACGATGTGGGTGTGACGCAGGTATACGGTCTGGATGACCCTTTGCTGCTGGAGGAGGGCGTCGCCTTCGCAGGTGAGCATGAAATGACACCGGCAGTGCTGGTGGATGCGCTGCACGGCATGGAAAAGAAGATATTTAAGACACTCTATGCAGGCGGCATCGCAAAGAAAATGTACCGATTGTACGAATTTCGGAGGTAGCCCCGTGGTCAGAAAACTGTACCCCAATGGCAAAGCCAAGGCATTTAACATTACATACGATGATGGGGTCTTGCAGGATGTCCGGTTTGTGGAGCTGATGAACAAGTACGGCTTGAAGGGCACGTTTAACCTCAACTCCGCTCTGTTGGAATCGGAATTTGCATGGATCCACCCCAATGGCATGACCGTCAAGCGCCTGCCCACATCGGTGGTGGCGGAGCTGTACAAAAATCATGAGGTGGCAAGTCACACCCTGACCCATCCCTATTTGAGCCAGCTCACCGAGGCGGAAGTGATGCACCAGATGGCACGGGACAAGGAAAACCTGGAGCGCCTTACCGGCAGACCGGTGCTGGGCTTTGCAGGGCCGTTCAGCCATTGGAGCCCAATGATCGCGGACTGCGCCCGGAAATGCGGCTTCGTCTATGCCCGGAATGCGGAGGAACGGTATTCCTACGCACCGCCGGAGGAATATTATTACTGGTCTGCCGGCAGCTATCATGTGATGCCCGGATTCCGGGGCTTCGTGGAGGGGTTCTTCCACGCAGATGAGGAGCTTGCGCTGTGCCAGATCGTGGGTCATACCTACGACCTGGATGCGGAAAATATGTGGGATCATATGGAGTCTGTGCTGCGGCGTGTGGCAGAGGATGACAGCATTTTGCCCATGACAAACCTGGAGCTCGTCCGCTACCTGCAAGCTATGCGCAGCGCTGTGATCACCCAGGAGGAGATCTGCAATCCGTCAGAGCTTCCTTTGTGGTTTGAGAAAAACGGGCAGGTGTTTTGCGTGGCACCGTCGGCCACATACAAATTCTAAAATGGAGTTGGTTTCGGTATGAAAGAGAAAATGAAATACCTGCGTATAGCGGCTGCGCTGCTTGCGGTTTGTCTGATTTTGTCCGGTTGCGGCAAGCGGGATGGGGTTACTGAACAGCCGATCAATCCCACGGTGTCCGTGGGGGATGGCGTTGCGCTGCCCCAATTCGAGCAGGAAGTGCTGCTGTGCAGCGAGCAGGCGAAGCGGGTGCACGACGGACAGCTGGAGATCAAGGATGCCGTTGTCAGCGGTGCGCCTTATCGTCCCTTTGAATTTGCCTATCGGTTGGAAAACAGCTCCGGCTTGCTTTATTTGAGCGAGAATGCGGATCTTTCCAATGGAATGCAGTACACTTTGGATCAATCGCAGCAATCCGTAAGTATTGATAATCTGAAGACCGGCACCACCTACTATTATAAGGTGGAAGCCAACGGCGCGCAGTACACCGGAAGCTTCCGGACGGCCCAGAGCAATCGGTTTATTTCCATTCCCGGAACGGAAAATCTTCGTGACATCGGCGGCTACAAGACCTTGGATGGCAAGACTGTGAAGCAAGGTCTGCTGATTCGTGGCTGCGAGCTGGACGGACTGAAAAACGAGGCGTATTTTGTTGAGGATGGGGAGGCAGTCCGGGAGAACTTTGGCTTTGTGTACGACCTGGATCTGCGTTCCCCGGAGATCGCAGAAGGGGAATATACGTCCAGACTGGGTGCGGACGTGGGGCATAAATTCTATGACGCACCGGCCTATGCCCAGATCTTCCAGGAGGAGTATTTGGAATCCATGCGGCAGATCTTTGCGGATCTGGCGAAACCGGAGAATTATCCCATGTACCTGCACTGCACCTGGGGCAGAGATCGCACCGGAACGGTGGTCTTGTTGCTGCAGGGATTGCTGAATGTTTCCGAAGAGGATCTGCTCAAGGAGTACCGGCTGACCGGCTATGTGACCGCCTCTGTTGCCACCAATAATAAAATGGACGTGGTGCTGATGCGGCTGCAGAATTATGAGGGCGATACGCTGCAGGAGAAGATCATCGATTACTTGACCACCACCGTGGGCGTGACCCCGGAAGAGATCGCATCCATCCAGTCCATCTTTTTGGCGTAAACAAGGGAATCTATATTGTAGGGGAGGGTCTTGACCCTCCCTTTGCCTAATAGGCGCATCGTAGGGGCGGCAGATTGCCACCCCTACTGTTATATTTTTGCAGGGCCTCCTCCACCCCGCAAAACAAAAAGAGACAGCCTTTCGACTGTCACTTTGTAAACATGCTACATTAGAGCTGTCTAGCTTTAGGATTCGAACCCTCAGAAATTTTTGTTCTTTGCGGTATTCAGCGATGCAATCAACATTCGCCTTATCTCTTCCGCAAGCGACAGGCGTGGTAAATAATCAAACTCAATCAAGCCGGTTCTGCTTAGCAATGTTAACCAATAAATGCATACCATTTACCGAAAATCAAATTTTGAATCCATCCCCGAAGGGGATACCATTTCTTTTCTCTCTTCTGTCTTGCATCTTCTCTGAAACGACAGCTTCTTTAGAGAAAAGAGAATAGTGAAGAATGAAAAGAGAAGAGAACAAAAGAAAACGACAACTTTCTGCCGAAAGCTGTCGTTTCCAGACTGTCAAAAAACCTGTCATTGCGAACCAGTGACCGCGGTGCGTCGCGCAGCGAATTTCAATCTCAATGATTGCCAGTGGCAATCATACCGCATCTGAATCACTGGTGTGGCAATCCCCTAAATAGGAGTGAAATGCTGGTTTTTTGACTAAAAAAGTTCGAAAAACTCGGGGATTCCCACGCCAGTGTGCGCACTGGCTCGGAATGACACCGCTTTTTTTGACACGCTCTCAAGCGCCACAGCTTAGCCGTGGCGCTTGTGTTTTTAGTGGGCGGTGTCCAAAGGACGCAGGACGCTGTACTTATCAAAACGGGTGTCGTAAACCGAAGTCATAAACAGCAGATGGACAGCCGGGTCATCGGTCTGTACTTTGTCGACTGCGTTTTCGATGTCTGCGGCATTAATACCGGACAGATACAGCCGTGCATAACCCTCCGGCAGGGGGAATGCGGGATCGGTGCTGATGAAGGACACACAGAACCGATCCGATGCGCTGGTGTCCACCAGCGTTTTGGCGGCATCGGTGATGGCTTGGGCCTTGTCGTTGTTGTAAATGATACGGTCGGTATCCGGGAAACGGAATTCGTCGAATACCACCTCATCAAAGCCCAAATTGCGCAGCTCGGTGGCGATCTGGATCAGTCGACCCACCACCTTGTCGTTGGCGGGATCCAGCCAATAGCAGCTTTCCGAGTCGATCCACAGTGCGCCTCCGCCGCCCTTGATGGGCAGACCGCAGGGGACGTTGTTTAGACCGTAATCCCGATCCCGGAAGGCAGGCACCCGGGCGATGGTGTAAAGGTCGCTTTCCGCCAGATACTCGATGAGCGAGTCCATAGCGGCGATATCCACATCGGAGGCCATGGGACCGGAGGTGGTGGTATAGAGGAACTGACCACGGATGTTTTTCATGTCCAGCAGGATCGCCGTACCGGCAGGCAGCTGCTCGATCTGCGCCCGAACACCTGCGATGTCGCTTTTCAGCTCACTGATGGTCAGATAGTAGCCACGAATGCTGGTTTGCTCCAAAATGGGGGTACCATCTTCCGGATTCAGCTCGTTGATAACGATCTTCACGGGATCCTTTTGCACATCGCTGGGCGCAGACTGACCGGCAGGGAAGTCCTTGCTCAGACTGAAATCAAAGGCAGCCCGATCCCGGTAGTATACCACAAACCGATCCAGCCAAAGAAACCAGCACACCAGCACGATGGTCAGTATGATACCGAAGATCAAAAGGCCGGTGAAGAATCGCCGAAGCCCAAGACGGGTTTTGTATGTCATGCTCATAGGCGGCTCCTTTCGGCGGTAACGCAGCGCCAATCCTCTTTGCTGCGGATGCATTTGACGGTAAGACCGGCAGCGGCAAGGGCAGCGCCCACTTCCTCCAGCCGGGTGTCCAGAATGCCGGAACAGATCAGTGTGCTGTTTTTGCTGAGGAAATGGGGCAGCACCGGTGCGAGGCTGATGATCACATCGGCGACGATGTTCACAAGAACCACGTCATATTCCTTCCGGGAAAGCTCGGTCATCAGCGCCTGGTCCTCGGTGACGTTGCCGGTGAGAGCGGTGAATTCCGGAGCGGCGAAGCCGTTGTAGGCGGCATTTTCCCGGGCGATGGATTCTGCTTTGGGGTCAATGTCGATGCCGATGGCACTTTTTGCACCCAGCCGTAAGGCGGCGATGGACAAAATACCGCTGCCGCTGCCCAGGTCCAGACAGCTTGCACCGGGGACGATTTTCTCCTCCATGGCCTCGATGACCATTTGGGTAGAGGGGTGGGCACCGGTGCCGAAGGTCAGACCCGGATCCAAAATCACGGGACTGCGGCCCTCCGTATCCGTGTCCGCCAGCCAGTAGGGCAGAACGATCAGCTTGCTGCCGATGGGCTGGGGGGGATAGCTGTCCTTCCAGCTTTCCTCGTAGTCCACATCCGGCAATGTGGTCACAGACATGGTCAGCTCCAGCTTTTTCACCAGCGCTTCAAGCCGTGCCATACCGGCGGTATCGTCATCCTCCAAATATAGCTTTATACGGGAAAGACCCTGAAGCTGCTGCTGCAGGTCTTCGTCAATGTAATCCCAGTATTCCCGGTTCTGCTCCAGGAAGCTCTCGAATTCCTCCTGGTCCTCGATGACCAGATCGGCAAAGCCGCCGGCGGTGAGGTTGGTGGCTGCAAAATCGATCCGGGAGGGGGTGGTGTTGATCGTGATCTCAAGCCATGCCATGGCCGATCCTCCTTTGTATGTCGCACTTTGCTCCATTTTACCCCATCCGAGCGAAAATGGCAACGGTTTTGCATGGATAATTTGTGAATTTTTCTTTTGGGACTTCCTATTTCGGGGAAAGTGGTATATAATAACGGAAACTATTATCCAAGGAGTATATCCATGATCGAAGTTACGGAGCTTTTGCCGGGGGTCACCCTGCGGTGTTTCCCGGCTGAGCGATTTAAGCAGGGGTGTCTGAGTGTGCAGTTTTTGCGCCCCATGGCATCGGATGAGGCGGCGATCAATGCCTTGATCCCGGCGGTGCTTCTGCGTGGCACCCGGGCGCATCCGGACCTGCGCAGCATTACGCTGCACCTGGACAATCTGTATGGCGCATCTGTCGGCACATTGGTGCGGCGCATCGGCGATTACCAGACTGTTGGACTTTACTGCGGTTTTATCGAGGATAAATATGCCCTGCCCGGTGATCGGGTGCTGGAGCCTATGATCGATTTTGTAGGGGAGCTGCTGTTGCATCCGGTGCTGGAGGACGGCGCTTTCTCCCGGGAATTTGTCCAAAGTGAGAAGCGAAATCTCATCACCACCATCGAAGCCGAGCGCAACGACAAGCGTGCCTACGCCGCCAGTCAGCTGCTGCGGAAGCTGTGCAGCGGCGACAGCTTTGGTATCCCTCGTTTGGGTGAACGGGAGTGGGTGGAGGCCATTACGCCGGAGGCGGCGTGGAGCCACTACTGCCGTGTGCTGCAGGAAAGCCCGGTGGAAATTTTCTATGTGGGCAGCGCCGCACCGGAAACGGTGGCGGCACGGCTGAAGGATATCTTTACCCAGATCTTCCGTGAGCCGGTGGCGCTCCCGGCGCAAAGGGCGTTCCAGGGCGGCGAGATCGGGGACTTTACCGAGTGCATGGAGGTCACCCAGGGAAAACTGTCCATGGGCTTTGTCACGCCCATCACCAACCGGGATGCGGATTTTGCCGCCATGCAGGTGCTGAACACCCTCTTTGGCGCAGGCATGACCAGTAAGCTGTTCATGCAGGTACGGGAAAAGCACAGTCTGTGCTATTCCATCGGCTCCGGTTATTACGGCAGCAAGGGTATTCTGACGGTGTCCGCCGGTATCGATTTTGATAAAGAGGAGCAGGTGCGCCAGCAGATCTTCTGCCAGCTGGACGCCTGCCGGGATGGGGACATTACCCCCGAGGAGCTGAGGGCTGCCAAGGAGGCGATCGTGTCAGGGCTTCGTGGTGTACATGATTCCCCCGGCTCCATCGAGGGGTATGAAACCACCGCTGCCATCGGCGGTCTGTGCTTGACCGTGGAGCAGTACCGCAACGCTGTGGAGCAGGTAACGGCGCAGCAGGTGGCGGATGCCGCCAAGACCCTGCGCTACCGCACCGGCTATTTCCTGAAGGGGGTGGAGGCATGAAGCTGTTTGAATACCCCAAGCTGGGGGAGAAGGCCTACCGGGAAACCCTTGCCAACGGTCTGACGGTGGTTGTGGTGCCCCGTCCGGGCTTTACACGAAAAATGGCGTATTTTGTTACGGATTTCGGCTCCATTCACCGGGATTTCCTGCTCAATGGGGAAGAATACTCCGTTCCGGCAGGTATTGCCCACTATCTGGAGCATAAGATGTTCGACCTGCCGGGACGGGATGTTTCCGGGGAGCTGGCAGAGCTGGGCGCCAATGTGAATGCCTTTACCAGCTACGACATGACCGCCTACTATTTTTCCTGCACCGAGCAGTTTGACAAATGCCTGGAGCTGCTGCTGGAGTTTGTTTCCGTGCCCTATTTCACGGCGGAAAGTGTGGAAAAGGAGCGGGGGATCATCGACCAGGAGATCGGTATGAATGCCGATGCCCCGGATTCCAGAGTGTTTGAAATGCTCATGGAGGGGATGTACCGGCATCACAATATTTCTGTGCCGATTTTGGGTACCTGCGAGTCCATCCGGCAGATCACACCGGAGAATTTGGAGCTTTGTCATAAGGCGTTTTACAATCCGGCGAATATGATTTTGTGCGTGGTTGGCGATGTTCGACCGGAAACGGTGAGCCGCATCGCACGGGAGCGGTTGGGCGACACCCTTCGCCCTGTGGGAGAAAAGCGTCCCCACCGGGAAGAGCCGATGGTATGCGTGGAGCCCCTCCGTCAGACACGGATGGAGGTTGCCATGCCCACCTTCCAAATGGCGTTCAAGTGCGAACCCATTGGGGCAGGGGAGGCGACGATCCGTCGGGAGATCGTGGGCGACCTGGCAGCGGAGGCGCTGTTCGGGGAGTCCTCGGAGCTGTATCTGCGGCTGTATGAGCAGGGGGATATCGATTCCTCCTTCGGTGGCGGATTTGAAACGGTGGATGGCTGCGCCATGCTCACCTGCGGCGGTGACAGCGAGCGTCCCGGAGCGGTTCGGGATGCGGTGCTGTACCAGGCTGCCCGTTTGGCGGAGGCAGGCATCCGGGAGGAGGACTTCCTGCGGATGAAGCGCAGCGCCCTGGGCAGACGGATCCGGGATCTGGACAGCTTTGATTCCACCTGCTTCCGGATCTGCGCCTACCATTTCTCTCAGTTTGATTATTTTGACTTCCCCAGGGTGTACGAATCGGTCACTGTCCGGGAGGTCCAGGAATTTTTGCATACGGTGGCACAGCCGGAGCGGTGTGCTCTGTCGGTCATCGTGCCTACAGGAGGTAATTGATATGGAACCGATTTACACGCAGATCTCATTTCCTGCCTTTGGCATCAAAATGGATCCGACCAAGGGCTTTTCCCTTGGTCCGCTGGATATCCATTGGTACGGCGTGATCATCGCCGTGGGCTTGATGCTGGCGGTGATCTATGGCGTGCGCCGATGCAAGGAGTTCGGTCTTGCGGAGGACGATCTGTTTGACGGCGTGCTGTGCATCGTGCCCTTTGCTATCGTCTGCACCCGGCTGTATTACTGCATTTTCAAGTGGGATTACTACGGGCAGCATCCTGCGGAGATCTTCAAAATTTGGGATGGCGGTCTTGCCATTTACGGCGGCGTCATCGGTGCGGCCATTGGTATCGTGGTCTTTGCTCTGGTGAAGAAGAATAAGGTGCGCTTGACTTCCGTGCTGGATCTGACGGCGCTGGGCTTCATGATCGGACAGTCCGTAGGTCGTTGGGGCAATCTCATCAACCGGGAGGCCTTCGGTGCGGAAACGGATATTTTCTGCAAGATGGGCTTGCTGGACGAGCGCACCGGACTGGTTACCTACTACCATCCTACCTTCCTTTATGAGTCGCTGTGGAATCTGTGCGGCTTTGTGCTGCTGCATTTTCTGTCGAAAAAGCGCAAGTACGACGGTCAGATCGCCCTGTGCTATGTGGCGTGGTACGGTCTGGGCAGAGCCTTCATCGAGGGCCTGCGCACCGACAGTCTGTACATTGGACCCTTCCGGGTCAGCCAGCTGCTGGCGGCGGCCAGCTGCCTTGCGGCGGTGACGGTGCTGGTCATCATGCACTTCCGCAAGCCCGATCCTGCCAAGCTTTTTGTCCATGTGAAGGCGCAGCAGGAAGCGGAACAGACCGAGGGCGAATAAGCCTTCCCCCAAGGGGGAAGGTGCCCCAGTGCGCACACTGGGGCGGATGAGGGGTATATACCAGCGATGTACAATTTACCCCTCATCAGTCAAAAATCAAAGATTTTTGCCAGCTTCATCTCCGCGCCAAGAGCCTCGCTTCGCTCGGTCGCGCTCCGAAACGCGCCTGCGGGCGCAGTCCCCAGGGAGAAGCTTTACGTCAAACAATCATCTTCACATCTGCAACAGCAAAACTCCCGGGGGATCCCGGGAGTTTTGTTATTTCGATTCATTCAGCAGATCCGCCAGGGTAATGCCCTCGAAAAAGGCATCCACCATCTGATCCAGCCGTTCCCACATAGGCAGGGTATGGCAGCAGGTGGAACGGGAGCAGGCGGAAGGACCCTGGGTGGTGCAGGACACGGTGGCAAGGCTGCCCTCGGTCAGCTTCAAAATGCCGCCCACGGTGTATTCCTCCGGGGAGCGGTTCAGCCGGTAGCCGCCGCCCTTACCGTGAACAGCGTCCACAAACCCGGCCTTGGACAGCACCGACATGATGGATTCCAGATACTTCTGAGAGATGGATTCCTCCTCGGCGATGTCCTTCAGAGGAATGAAATCCTCTTCACCCTTCAGCGCCAGATATACCATCACCCGCAGGGCGTAGCGCCCCTTCGTCGATACGATCATGGCTTACTCACAGTGGTGGCAATGCTCACAGTCGGGGAACAGAGCCTTGTCGTAAGCAATGCCATTGCGGTCGTAGTAATCCTTTAGGGCGTTTTTGATGGCTTCCTCAGCCAGGACAGAGCAGTGCATCTTGTGTGCCGGCAGACCGTCCAGCGCCTCAGCCACGGCCTTGTTGGTCAGCTCCATGGCATTCTGAATGGACTTGCCCTTGATCATCTCGGTGGCCATGGAGGAAGAAGCGATGGCGCTGCCGCAGCCAAAGGTTTCAAACTTCACGTCCACGATGATGTCGTTTTCGATCTTCAGATAGATCTTCATAATATCGCCGCACTTGGCTTTGCCCACCTCACCGACGCCGTCGGCATTTTCAATGATACCAACGTTCCGGGGGTTCATAAAATGATCCATCACAACTTCGCTGTAAAGTGCCATAATAATCTCTCCTTTATTCACGCTGTCATCGCGAACCAGTCCGCAGACTGGTGTGGCGATCCCCTAAGTCTTGCGCTTAATCCGGGGGATTGCCACGGTCGCTTCGCTTCCTCGCAATGACACAAAAATTTATTACAGAATATACTCTCTCTTGCCGATCTGCAGGTCACGCCACACCGGAGAAATGCTCCGCAGGTAGGCAACCACCTGTGGCACCACGGTGAGGATGTGCTCCACCTCGGCATCGGTATTGTACTCGCTGAGGCTCAGGCGCAAAGAGCCGTGTGCCACGTCATGCACCCGACCGATGGCCAGCAGCACATGGCTGGGATCCAGACTGCCGGAGGTGCAGGCAGATCCGGAGGAGGCGGACACGCCCTTCATATCCAGCAGGAGCAGCAGGCTTTCGCCCTCGATGCCCTCGAAGCAGAAGCTGACATTACCGGGCAGACGGTTCACCGCATCGCCGTTCAGAGCACAATGAGGAATCTGGGACAGACCGGCAATCAGCTTGTCACGCATAGCGGCCACCTTGGGCATATTCTCATCCATATGGGCGCAGGCATCCTCCAGCGCGGCGGCCAGACCCATGATGCCGGGGATATTCTCGGTGCCGGCACGGCGGCTGCGCTCCTGAGCGCCGCCCTCGATAATGCTTACCAGCGGTACGCCCCGACGGACATACAGCGCACCCACGCCCTTGGGGCCGTGGAACTTGTGTCCGGAGAGGCTGAGCAGATCGATGTTCTGCTCTTTTACGTTAATGTGCAGATGACCAACTGCTTGCACCGCATCGGTGTGGAACAGGACACCGGCCTGCTTGCAAACAGCGCCGATCTCAGCAATAGGCAGCACGGAACCGATCTCGTTGTTGGCGTACATGGTAGTCACCAGGCAGGTGTCTTCCCGGATGGCATCCTTGACCTGCTGAGCGGTGATGTTGTGACCGTTGCTCACATTCAGCAGCGTGATCTCAAAGCCTTCTTTTTTCAGCTTTTCCAGAGTATGCAGCACGGCGTGATGCTCAAAAGCGGTGGAAATGATGTGTTTTTTGCCCTTGCGAGCGCCGGTACGGGCGGCGGAGATGATGGCCTGATTGTCCGCTTCGCTGCCACCGGAGGTGAAGATGACCTCTCGGGGCTCGCAGCCTAAACAGGCGGCCACTCTGGCACGGGCATCCTCCAGCGCCTCCTTGGCCTCCTGACCGATGGAGTGCAGGCTGGAAGGGTTGCCGTAAACTTTATCAAAATAAGGCACCATGGCCTCGATCGCCACACGACTCATCTGGGTCGTTGCGGCGTTATCCGCATAAACTTGCATGAAAATACCTCCGTTTCTTTTGCCTAGTATTTCTGTGGGTAGTATACTATGGCTTACCTACTTTGTCAATAGGTAAATACCGCACAAGGAAAATTCTGAAAATACCCGATTTTTATCGGTAATTTCCATTGATAATCCAGGTTAATTATGTTACAATAACACAAATTTCATTCTGGAGGAAATTATGGTCCGGAAATATCTGTTGGTTTTTCTGATTTCGATGGTGCCGATTATAGAACTCCGCGGCGCTTTGCCCTTTGCTATGACCAATTGGATGGGCGAGCCCATCCCGGCGGTGGCAGCCTACATCATTTGCGTTATTGGCAATATGATTCCGGTGCCGTTTATCTACTTTTTTGCCCGTAAAATTCTGGAATGGGGCGCAAATAAGCGTTATATCGGCAGATTTTTCCGCTACTGCATCCGCAAGGGAGAAAGCGGCGGCAGAAAGCTCACCGCTTCTGCGGCAAAGAAGGGCGGCACCCTGATCGCCCTGATTCTGTTTGTGGGCATCCCCCTCCCCGGTACTGGTGCATGGACCGGTGCTTTGGCGGCCAGTTTTTTGGACATGGGTATTAAAAAAACCACACTGGCTTGCTCGTTGGGCGTGATCCTGGCTGGTATTATCATCGCAGTGCTCAGTGCCTGCGGCGTTCATATTTTGGATATGTGAGGTAATCATCATGGAAAACTGTCTGTTCTGCAAAATTGTCGCCGGGGACATTCCCTCCACCAAGGTTTACGAGGATGAGCTGGTCCTGGCGTTCCGGGATATTGCCCCCATGGCTCCCACCCACATTCTGGTGATCCCCAAGGCGCATATCGGCTCCGTTGCGGAGGTGACCGCCGATAACAGCGCTGTGGTTGCACACATTTTTGAGGTCATCCCTGCCATCGCCAAGTCAGAAGGCCTGGATAACGGTTACCGTGTGGTTTCCAACTGCGGTGACGATGCAGGTCAGACGGTGCATCACCTGCACTTCCATATTCTCGGCGGTCGGAAGCTGACGCTGGAAATGGCTTGACAAATCGACAAAATTCGCTATAATAAGCTCAGATCGCAAAACAAATCAATCTTCGGGGTGCCGGACGATCCGGCTGAGATTGGGCAAGAACGTGCCCTGACCCGTGAACCTGATACGGCTAATACCGTCGGAGGGAAAGATGCATATATGGGATATTGGTACCGTATCGCATTGCACCTGGATGGGTTTGCAGTGCGATACTTTTTTATTGGAGGTAACCTATGTCCAAAAAACGTTTACACATCCATGCACTCTGTGAGGGTGCCATCATGCTGGCGCTGGCCATTGTGCTGAACTGGCTGAGCAAGGTGGTATTCGCCAATATGCCCAATGGCGGCTCGGTGAGTCTTGCCATGTTCCCGATTCTGTTTTACGCCCATCGCTGGGGCGTACCCCGGGGAATGCTCATGGGCTTCGCCTACGGTCTGCTTGATATGCTGCTGGACGGCGGCTACGCCTGGGGCTGGCAGTCGATTCTGCTTGACTATCTGCTGGCTTATACCGCACTGGGTCTGGGCGGCATCTTTAAAGGCAAGGCTTGGGGGATTTTCCCCGGCATCGCCGTGGGATGTCTTGGCCGATTCGCTGTCCACTACATCAGCGGCGTGACCATCTATAAGATTCTGGTCCCCACAGAGGTCACCGGGTTCGGTGTCTTCTCCAATCCCAGCCTGTACTCTCTGGTATACAACGGAGTCTACATGCTCCCCAACACCATCATTGCCATCGTCATCGCCGGAATTCTGTTCGTGCCTATGAAGAAATACTTCGGCGGCGCAGACCTGCAAAAATAAGAAAAGGAGCCGCTGAGCGGCTCCTTTTTACTTCATAAACTTGTCGATGGCCTGGCACAGATCCTCAATGGCATCCTCATCTCCGGCGGCGACTGCATCCACCATGCAGTGGCGCATATGGTCCTTGAGAATGACCTTGCCGGTATTGTCCAAGGCGGAGCGTACCGCCGCCAGTTGGATCAGCACCTCGGAGCAGTCCACACCGTCCTCCACCATGCGCTTGACCTTTTCCAAATGACCAATGGCACGGGCGAGGCGGTTGATGACGGCTTTCTGATTTTTGTGAACATGGCCGTGGGAGTGGGCGATCCCGTGAGCATGAAGATAAGCATGATCGTGATGGTCGGACATAAGATCCCTTCTTTCGGTGACTTTGGGCAAATTATACCCTATTTTTCCGCGTTGCGCAAGCCCCCGGAGGGGTTACATGGAAAGAAATGTTTTGACATACAGCGCCTATGTGGTTATAATGTAAGAAAAACGCAAAGGAGCGACTGATATGCACGTTCATCACGATTCCTTGGGCGGCGCTCACGATCATGAGCACACCCATTGTCATACCCATGAGCATACCCACGACGGGCATACCCACAGCCATGAGCATTCCCATGCCCACAGCCACGACCATGCCCACCCCCATGAGCACGACCACCTCCATGGCGAGGGTCACACCCATGAGCACAGCCACGATTGTGCCGGTCACTGCGGTCATTGCCATGAGCATTGCGAGCATACGCCCATGGAGGAGCTGCTGGCGCTGATGAAGTATATGGTCGGTCACAATGCCTCCCATGCCCGTGAGCTGGCGGATCTGGCGGTTCAGCTGGAGAAGGCCGGCAGCCATGTGGCATACGAGCAGGTGATGGCGGCGGTGTCCGATTTTGAAAAGGGCAACCTGCGGCTGAGCGCCGTGCTGGCAAGCCTGGATGTAAAGGAGTAAATATGTGTCTTTCTACTGTTTACAAGAATGTGATGGAGCCTGCGGCCATCGCCATGCGCAATGTGATGAGCATTGAGTGCCGGGATGGCAAGGTGATCCTCACTGACCTGATGGAGCGCCAGCTTGAGATTGAGGGCACTCTGGAAAGCGCCAATCTGGTGGACGGCTACGTGATCGTCCGGGAAACAAATTAACAACCTGAAAAGGAGAAATAATTATGGCAAAGAGCATTCAGGATGTCATGAACCTCATTAAGGAGCAGGGCATCAAAATGGTTGACTTCAAGATGGTGGATATCAACGGTCAGTACCGTCACGTCACCATTCCCGCGGAGAACTTCTCTGAGGACACCATGAAGAGCGGCATCGGCTTCGATGCTTCCAACTATGGCTACGCCGTGGTGGAAAAGAGCGACATGGTATTCATCCCCGACCCCGACACCGCTGTTGTGGATCCCTTCTGCAGCATCCCCACCCTGTCCATGACCGGCAACGCCATGATCATCGACAACCCCGAAAACCGTCCGCTGCCCCAGTACCCCCGGAACATCATCCGTGCCGCTGTGCAGCAGATGAAGGACGCCGGCGTTGCTGATACCATGCTGATCCTGCCGGAGTTTGAGTTCTACCTGTTCGACCAGGTGGGCTGGGAGGTTTCCGGCCGTGAGATCAGCGCCGGTGTGGATGCTCAGCAGTCCTACTGGAACAGCGCCTGCGAGGGCAAGGGTGTCGTGGTTCCCAAGCAGAAGAACTACCACATCGCCAAGCCCTTCGATACCTCCTACGAGTGCCGCAGCGAGATGTGCATGCTCATGAAGGAAATGGGCATCGACATCAACTACCACCATCCCGAGGTGGCCGCCTCCGGTCAGTTTGAGATCGAGCCCCAGCTGGGCGAAGTGGTCCACATGGCTGACGCCACCATGATGATCAAGTACATCATCCACAACACTGCGCTGAAGTACGGCAAGACCGCTACCTTCATGCCCAAGCCCATCTACGGCGAGGCAGGCTCCGGTATGCACGTTCATATGCTGCTGCTGAAGGACGGTCAGCCTGTGTTCTCCGATGACAACGGCTATGCCCATCTGAGCGAAACCGCTCACTACTTCATGGGCGGTCTGCTGAAGCATATCGCTTCTCTGTGCGCACTGACCAACCCCAGCACCAACTCCTTCAAGCGCCTGGTGCCCGGTTTCGAGGCTCCCGTTACTGTGGGCTATGCTACCTCCAACCGCTCTGCGGTTATCCGGATTCCTGCCTACGCCAAGAGCCCCAATAAGCGCCGCTTCGAGCTGCGTAACCCCGATGCCACCTGCAACCCCTATTTCTGCTACGCCGCCATCCTGATGGCTGGTCTGGACGGCATCAAGAACAAGATCGATCCTCACGCCAACGGTTGGGGTCCCTATGATATGAACCTGTACCACCTGAGCGACGAGGAGAAGGCCAAGCTGCACCACCTGCCCACCTCTCTGGAGGAAGCACTGGATGCTCTGGAGGCCGATCAGGATTACCTCACCGCCGGCGGTGTGTTCCCCAAGGAGCTGCTGGCTAACTTCATCAAGTCCAAGCGTGAGGAGTGCCGCCAACTGGCCGCCATTCCCCATCCTGCTGAGTTTGAGAAGTACTACAACCTGTAATTTGATATTATTTAATGTAAGCCGGACTTCCTCAGAAGTCCGGCTTTTGCTATGTTTGGAAATGCTTTGTAGGGACCGGCGTCCTCGACGGTCCTTCTCAAAATGACTTTGATTTTGGTGCATCGAGCCCCAAAATCAAAGAAGGACAGTCCGGGAGGCCTGTCCCTGCGAGGGGTGCCTATATAAATATATCCCGTCAAGAAAAAATCCCCGAAAAAATGAAAAAAGCCATTGACATTTGATCGTCAATGGTGTAAAATGGATTTCCATACTATGGGGAGTAGGCGCACTATGCCCTTTTTCCCTTAGCATGGGCATTTTAACACGGATCGGGCTGTTTGTCAAGAGGAAACCTTGAAATAATCAGCAACCAACCCGTGCGTATCAAATTAGTAAGCAACACCAATTCGAAAGAAAGGCGTGATGATCCATATGGAAATGGTCAAGGACGTACAGTTCGGCAAGACCATGCGTAAGTCCTACGCAAAGTATAAGGAGATCCTGGAGATCCCCAATATGCTCAAGATCCAGAAGGATTCCTACCAGTGGTTCCTGGACGAGGGACTGCGGGAGGTGTTCAAGGATGTGGGCACCATCACTGACTTCTCCGGTAAACTGGAGCTGAGCTTCCTGGATTTCTCCATGAACGAGCCTCCCAAGTATACCATCGAGGAGTGCAAGGAGCGGGACACCACCTATGCCCGTCCTATCAAGGTTCGGGTCCGTCTGCGCAACACCGAGACCGACGAGATCAAGGAGCAGGAGATCTTCATGGGAGATTTCCCCATCATGACCAACGGCGGCACCTTCGTGATCAACGGCGCGGAGCGTGTCATCGTTTCTCAGATCG
>JAZNRS010000099.1:0-22295 GCA_045590815.1 Faecousia sp. | reverse complement strand
ACAAATCTCATAACAATGCTCATTAAACACCGTAAGATCCGCATCATACGCCTGCTTTAGGTTAAGCAAATTACAAATCTTTATAACCGTTTCGTAGGATGTTCCGCCAATCCCTTTAGACAACGCATTAGAAAGCGTACTATACGGAATACCGCTTTTTTCGGAAAACTTACGTACACTTTTGTATTGTTTTATTATTTCTGATTTGATAAGTTGTGTAATGCCATCCAAAACAAATCCCTACCTTTCTTCATTTTATGAAAATATCATGCGAAAATATATTATAGCACCATTAATCGACAATTGCAATATATATTAACGGAATTTGGTTAATTTGCTTTATAAATAAATTTATCAGAAAAACAAGCGAAAGCCGGATAAGATATAATCTCATCCGGCTTTACTTGTTACAGTTGAATATTTAATTTTGGCTGCTCAGAGTATGTATTTCTGACGCATATTAGAATGTGTTCTGCTCCTTTCTAAAATCTCCGAAAAACCGATTTTGACCGGATTTTGTGCAAATTGAGTTGGACATAAATCAGCGAAAACCCTAGTGTTTATGCGGTTTTCTCGACTTTTGTCCTATTATACCATATTCCTCCACCCGACGGACGATACCAGTTGCTTTCATATATATCTATCTCCTTATTTTACAAATTACGCTGTTAGTATCTGTAAACGGGCGGAGATTATACTGAGCGCGCGAAAAAGAGATGGCTGATTTTCAGCCATCTCTTTCTATTATTAATTATGTATTTTTCTTTCTGATTGTCACAAATGCAACCGCACCGCCAATAACGACAACTGCCACAATGATGATCCCCCAGGGGAAGCTGCTGTCCGCGGGCTTTTCCTGCTCAACAGGTGTTGTGCTTTTGGGTTCATCAGTAGGTTCAGCGGTTTCGTCGCCCAATGATGGGGCGATCTCATAGCCACAGATAGTACAGGTCTGAGCATTCGTTTCCGTGGCCTCTGCGCCGGGTTCATGTGCTGCTTCATCGGCTTTCAGTCCACAGCCGGTGCAGACGTGCCAGTGATCTGTTTCGTCACTTGTCCACTTTTCTTCGTAGGCGTGATTGGTTTCACGAGCATAACCACAGATGGAGCAATCCTTGTCGCAAGCATTCTCAAAATTATGGTCTGCATAGCTACCCTTTTCTTCACAGCCGGAGCAGGCATACCAGTGACCTTTATCGTCCATAGTCCACTTGGTTGCGTAGTCGTGCTTGTGTCCCAATACAGGCTTAATAATGTAACCACATACGGTACAGGTCTGCGCCTTCTTCTCGGTAGCCTCTGCACCAGGGATGTGTACGGCAGCATCCTTCTTTTCTTTACATACGGTGCATTCGTGCCAGTGCTCTGTTTTGCTCTTGCTCCAAGAGGTCTTGTATTTGTGGGTAATCGTACGGGTCGCGTCGCAAACATTACAATCGGCATCGCAAGCGTGGTCGTATGTATGAGTAGTCAGTTTGGCAATGGACTCTATCTTAGTGGCACTGCAGCCGGTGCAGGTGTAGCTCTTCACACCCTCTTCCTTGCAGGTTGCTTGCTTGGTGATGGCTCCGCTGTTCCAGCTATGGCTTGCGGCCTCTTCCTTTTGGCAGACAGTACAGGTGTGCTTGTGGGTGGTGTCGTTTACCTTTGTCCAGCCGCCATATTTATGGTCGTTGGTTTTGGCGGTATCCTGAGTCTTGATAGCGTTGCAAATGGTACAAGTATACTTGACCTGGCCACCCTCTTTACAGGTTGCCTGCCTAATTGTGATGCCGCTGTTCCAACTGTGGTTGCCAGTCTTTACTTCCTGGCAAATGGAGCAGGTCTGCTGATGACCACTTCCCTGTTCGATCCACGCACCATAATTGTGTTCATTTGTTTTGGCTATTGGTTCTTCTATAATAAATGGACATTCTGTGCAAGTGTAGGATATAATGCCCTCTTCCTTGCAGGTTGCCGTTTTCTTTACCACCCCATCCTGCCAAAACGGGTGCGTACAGTTTGTGATTTTGTACGCATTTTCTAATTGCGTGTTGCCATAATCAATTGCAATATTGTTCCAACCGTCTGCACCATTGGCATAGAGTACCTGTTTTAAGCTATTGCAATAAGCGAACGCATCGGCATTGATTTGCACTACACTATCGGGGATCGCGATTGATTCCAAACTAACACAATAGGAGAACGCAGAGGCACTGATCTGTTCCAAGCTTTCCGACAGCTTAACATCGATCAAACTGCTGCAATTTGCAAATACAGCAACGCCTATACTACAGACTGAATCATGCAAATAAATGCTTGTTAGCCGATAGCAATCGCTAAATGCTGAAGCACCGATGCTTGTAACGCTTTCGGCTATTGTGACCTCTACAAGATTGGGAAAACCATAAAAAGCATAATTGCCAATAGAGGTTACTCCTTGTTCTACGATTACAGTCGAAACCTCGGAAACATCCGCCCAGGGCTGATTGTTAAATTCAAAGCTATACATCTCACCGAAACCCGAAATCGTTAGCACTCCAGAAGCATCTAATACCCAATTTAAATGCTCGCCACAGGTGCCGCTATCAACAATTTCCGCAGCATGTACCTCTGCAGGAAGTGTGAGTATCAAGCAAGCTGTCAGAATTGCAATGCACATAATCCATGAAAACTTTCTCATTCTGAATCCCTCCAAATTACCTTTTTGTGTGTGAGTATGCTATTAAAAAACTCCTGCGTCGCTCTGATCACCTCCGGTTTCAGTACACGACGGATAGTGGCTTTTGACACCAATCGCCGCACTGTAAGAGGGGGAGGCAAAGCGTTTTGTGACACAGGACCATACCACTCCGCTTTCCTATACGCACCAATATCCTTATGCCAAAAATTCGGCGGAGCTTTTTCCAAAGTGCTGCACACTTTGCATATGTAATACTCTTTATTTGCTGCATCCCGGACCCAAATCAAATCGTCCGGCTCAATGCTTGAGAGTCCTTTAACGGCGGCTTTGTAGGCCTTTAGATCACCATCCTTGTAGAAGGTTAACGGATTCTCTTTCGCCCAACCAATTGCGAGTATTCCCATATCCTTACACTGCCGGAACTTCTCCGGTGTGTTTCTATTTTTCTCTCGAGTGTCAATCAAATTCAGTATCCAAATCTCCATATCTCTTTCTCCAATGTAAAAATGTTCATAAAGCAAAACCGTACCTATTAATCAACATATATACATAGGAACTAATCTTCTGTTAATTATGATACTTTTCTGCCTATTTGTCAAGATAAAATGGAACTATAATTCCTATATGAGTACTATTAGGAGGAAGAAAAATGCTACTTTTCGATTTTCGTGCCATTGGGAACAAATTGCTTGCGATCCGTAAGCGGATCGGTATGACGCAGGCTGAGGTTGCGGAAGCTGCCGGCCTGTCTGACCGCACCTATGCAGACATTGAACGCGGAACAGTTAATATGCGAATTGAAACCATCCTCCGTATCTGCCAAGTGTTACACATCACCCCTGACGAGATTCTTACGGAAGATCGCACTCCAGAAACCATACAACAGGAGTATCTGTGGGAACGGCTGAATGCCAGTAACCCGAAGGATAAGGAAACCGCCTTCCGACTACTGGACGTTTATCTGCAATCCCTGAATTAAAACGGTCACGCAGAAAAACTGCGTGACCGTTTTTATGTATCTACCCAACACATTGTCAGTTGGTGTTATTATACCTTATGCCTCCACACGTCTAACGATACCTGTCGCTTTCATATATCTTTCTCCTTTTACGATACATTTGGTGGGCGGATAATATCCGCCCCTACACCGTAAATGTTGGTGCGTGATGCGTAGGGGCGATTATCAATCGCCCGCGGGCGACCAAAGGTCGCCCCTACGGATCCTAACCGACATTTTCGTAGGGGTGAACTGTGTTCGTCCGACTACAATCATTTTACAAATTACGCTGTTAGTATCTGTAAACGGACGGAGATTATACCGCCCAAAAGAAAAAGATAAAAGGGCGATGACGGAGTTGTCATCGCCCTTTGGGGGTTAGCTTTTATTTATCGTCTGCTTGCCGCTTTTCTTTTGCGGTCGTTCAGAGCGATCCCGAAGATACCGGCACCGCTGAGGATCAGCAGAGCAAGCCACAGCCAAAGGTTGCTGTTATCGCCGGTTGCAGGAGTGTTCGGGTCAGCAGGCTTGTTCAGCTCTGCAAGAGCCTCGTCAATGTCATCAATGGCATCCTGGATCTTTTTCTTGTCTTCCTCGGTGTAGGCGTCATCCTTCAGTTCTTCTTCAAGCTTCGCCTTGGTATCCTCAAGGCTGGTCTTATCCTCCGGCTTCACCTCGTCGGGTTTCACAACGGGAATTTCCGTGTAAACCACGCGGATGGTCGTATCGCCGGTGATGTTCTTGCCGTCACTGTCCCACTTGCCGACAAATCCTTCCTTTGCAGGAACAGTGGGGCGTGTTGCATCCTTGCCGTACGCTACCTTTTCAGTAGATACAGGCTGACCGTCTGCCCAGTAGGTTACGGTGTATTCCTTCAGCTTCCACTGAGCATACAAGGTCACAACACAGCCGCCGTTACCGCCGTCGTTGGCAAAGGTATAAACATCTTCTGCCTTGTATCCTTCACCGGTTCCGTCAGGAGCGGTGTTCCAATCGACGAAATCATAATGCTCTCTGGCAGGCTTGTCAGTGGAAACATCCAAGCTTGTTCCTCCGGTGTAGGAGCTTTTTGGTCCGCCTTCGCCGCCGTTGGCATCGTAGTTTAATGTATTGGCAGCGTGCAGGATCTTCACCTTCTCCTCCTTAGAGCCGGTTGCGGAATTTGCCGTTACAACAATGTTGGTGCCGTCCTTCAGTGCTGCGGTCACTTCCACCTTGTAGGTTCCGCTGTCAGACACGTTGCCGTCAAGGGTCAGTACATCGGAAGTAGCGCCTTCAATAAGTGTTCCGTCCTTATACCACTGATAAGTATAATCTAAAACATCGGTATTCCTATTACCCACGGTTGCGGTTAGCACTCGCTCAGAGGCGCCGGGAATATAGTATGGATAGTCGTCTGAAATACCGCCAGGCACGGTCCGCCCAATGCTGACACTAGGCGCAAGCACACTGCGTTTCACGAACAAAGTATGATCGCCTACTACACTTACCACGGTCAATTTTTTGATATTAGTATCGGTCACGGTGCCATTTTCATCTATGAGATACCAATTCTGATCACCGCCCGAAAGACCCGTGATTGCCGAGGAGGGCAGATTGCCGTACTTCTGGCCGAAGGTCACCCGGATGGGATCCACCGGCTCGCCGCCGTTGGCATCGAAGTTGACGGTGCAGGTATTGCTTGTATATACCGCCGTGATGGTGGTATCTGCGGTGATATTTTTGCCGTCACTGTCCCACTTGCCGACAAACCCTTCCTTTTTAGGAACGTCGGGGAGGATCGCATCCCTGCCGTGGATTACCATTTCGGTAAAGACAATCTCTCCGTCGGCCTGATAACTGACGGTATATTGCTTCGGTCTCCATATAGCATACAAGGTAGAGGTCTCACCGTCGTTTTCAGGTGTGAAAACAAACATCTCTCTATCATAATGGTAATCGCCGCTCTCGTCCGCAGTGGTCCGCCACCCTGCAAATTCATATCCTTCTCTGGTAAAGCTGTTGGGAGCAAGTTCCTGCCTGACCCCATATTCAAACACCTGCGCATCCATCGTTCCGGTGCCGCCATTGGCATTAAAATGTACCTTATGCTGTTTCAGGCGGGTATTCACATTGACGGTAGTCGGTTTCGTAATAGAATTGACCGTAACAGAACTTTCGCTTATGGAATAATTTGTTCCATAATTTGCCGTCACACCGGCTATAACATACGGATCATCAACATGGATCGTCATACCGTTATTATATTTGGTGGAGTATTTGTTTTCAGCGCGCATCGACGCCTGGGGAACAGTATATGTTACACCTTCCCCTACATTTACCGTTACCAGCGGTTCAAATATCGCGCTCAAATAATAGGTGCCGTCCCAGAAATATTCTTTAAGAACTGTCATATACCCTTGCGGATAAGTTCCCAACAATGCTCCGTTATCAGCATTTGGATTAAAATAGTTATATTTATCATCATATTCAGGGTTTGACTTATCACTGTTAATTACGCCTGCCCCCGAATGACTGCCTTTATACCATGTTCTCCAACCGGCAAAATACCATTGATCACGGTCATATTTCGGCACTCCGAAGTTTCCGCCACTGCCAGCAATGGAATATGTTGTGTATGGAAGCTCACAGGCTCCCGGAGTTGCATAAATAAAAATCGTGGAATCATAGCCGTTGGTAAACGTGCCAGTATAAACATTGTCTAAAATATGTCCCTCTGCACCGCAAACAGATGTGCTTGAAGCCAATGCTGTCATCGGCATCAACCCCACCATCACAATCAAGCTTAGAGCAAGTGCAGCTATTCTTTTTATATAAGCTTTGATTTTCATACAACCTACTCCTTTTTGCTGGTGTATCAATAAGCGTTTGGAAATCAAATCTAATTCTACATTATACATTATACATTATAACATAAGCCTCTCTTGTTTTCAATAAATTCTAGAAATCTATATATAAGCGGACACCCGGGGACGGGTGCCTCTACTGTGGTTACGGTTCATTTGCCGGGCGGTCACAGACCGCCCTTGGGAGGCAGGTCGGTGGCCATGGATTTCCTAGGATGGGGCTCCTTCGGTGGGGGTGCTCCCTCAGCATGACAGGAGAGAAAGATAGGGGAGGGGAATTAGGTTGAGCCAGTAAGGAATACGCCTGCGGCGGACAGGTGTAGACAAAATGACCGCAAACGGCGAATCGCCCAATTCACAGAGGGAATATTTGTGCAAAGTGACGATATTTGGGTGCGGATTTTGTGGTTTTTGTCGTGTTGTAATTGCCCAGTAAATATGATAAACTGAATAAGCGGATGTATGGGAATATACCCGGCGTTGCGCAATTTATATGTAAGAGGGATGCCAAGCCCTTAGCACATAACATAACAAGAGGAGGAAACCCAAATGAAAAAAATCATCGCACTTGTGCTGGCGATTGTCGTTGTGCTGTCTTTGTGTGCAGCATGTGGCGGCGGCAGCACCGAAGGTGGCAAGGATGGCAGCGGCAGCGCTGGCGGCAAGAACGTCAAGCTGACCATCGGCCTGCCCACCAACGCCATGGTTCTTGACTACAAGAACAATGCTCTGACCAAGTACCTGGAAGAGCAGACCGGCTATGAGCTGGATTTCCAGGTCTATTCCGGCGGTTCCGACATCGCCACCCAGATCTCCACCACCGTCGCTGCTAACCAGGCTCTGCCCGATATCATTTATGATATCTCCCTGGGCGATGAGGTCATCTCCCGCTACGGCGATGACGGCTACTTCATCGACCTGCAGGACTACTTCGCTGACAAGGAAGGCGCTTCCAAGACCTTCTGGACCCGTATCGGCGAGAACCTGTCCGAGGTGGAGCAGGCTGACGTTATCCGTAAGATGACCGAGCCCGAGACCGGCGCGATCTACGCCATCCCCACCATGGAGACCTCTCTGGTGGACATCCTGGACTACCAGGTGTGGATCAACACCGAGTGGCTGGATGCCGTGGGCATGGATGCTCCCACCGACCTGGATTCCCTGTACAAGGTCCTGGTGGCCTTCAAGACCAAGGACCCCAACGGCAACGGCAAGGCTGACGAGCTGCCCCTGTTCGGCTCTGAGAGCGCTGGCCTGGGTGCTGACGTTATCAACTGGCTGATGAACCAGTTCCTGTACTTCAACGACCGTAAGGCCTGGACCGTTGGCGACGACGGCAAGCTGTCCTCCCCCTACATCTCCAAAGAGTACCGCGAGGGCCTGAAGTTTATCAACAAGCTCATTGACGAGGGCCTGATGCAGGACTCCTGCTTCACCACCTCCTCTTCCGATATGAAGCGGATCACCACCCCCGCTTCCGGCACTGCTCTGTGCGGCATCTTCGTCGGTCACCTGACCCTCCATGCTGCTGAGAACAACGAGGTGCTGTATCAGTACCAGCCTCTGGCTCCTCTGAAGGACCAGTACTGCGTCTACAACGACAACACCTTCCGCCGCAACGTGTACATCACCGCAGACTGCGCCAACCCCGATGAGGCCTTCAACCTGATCATGACCATGTGGACTGCTGAGGCTTCCACCCGTATCCGCTACGGCGAGTACGGCGTCAACTGGGAAGAGGCTGACGAGGGCGCTGTGTCTCCCATGGGCCTCCCCGCTACCATCAAGCTGCTGAAGGACCCCCTGGGCACCCAGAACACCTGCCTGTGGAGCTCCGCTTCCGGCTCTCTGAACGTCTATGCTGAGGCTGAGGCCGCACAGCTGGCTGAGGAGCAGGGCGAGTGGCTGGCCTACAGAAATTCTCTGGCTGCTCAGTCCCGTAAGAACTTTGACGCCGCTTCCGAGAAGAACAACCCCAAGAACATCTGCCCCAGCCTGGTCTACACCGAGCAGGAGAAGGAGGCCACCGAGGTCCAGCGTACCGCTGTCTCCGACTACTGCACCAAGACCCGTACTGACTTCTGCAAGGGCGTCATGGATCCCTACTCCGATAGCGACTGGAACACCTACGTCAAGCGCGTTCAGGAGCTGGGTCTGGAGACCTGCCAGCAGCTGGCTCAGAAGGCTTACGACCGTCAGAAGTAATTTTGCTCTTTGATTCGTAACCCCTGCGTGGATCTGTAGAAAACCGAATAACCGGCCGGGGGGCAGCTCCCGGCCGGTAACCAAATTTCGTGCCGACGATACCGGGCATTTTTCGCCCACCCCATCCCTGTGGAGCCGTCGCCGGGCACCGGGCTGCGGGGCATATGATCCGTTGCCCCCAGTTCAAAATATTACTTAGAAAGGGATGAATCAAATGGCAAAACGTGCAGTTTTGAATCCGAGCCAGTCTCTCAAGCGCACCGGTTTCCAGAACTTCCTGGTCACCTTAGGCAAAAACTGGCAGCTGCACCTGATGATCTTTCTGCCTCTGCTGTATCTGATCATCTTCCACTACGCACCTATGTACGGTCTGCAAATGGCATTCCGTGACTTTACTCCCCGTGCCGGTATCTGGAACTCTGAATGGGTCGGCCTCGGCCAGTTCATCGACTTCTTCCAGTACTACCGCTGGCACAACATCATCACAAATACGCTGATCCTGTCTCTGTACACCATCCTGGCAGGCTTCCCCATTCCCATTGTTTTGGCGCTGATCATCCACGTCAATACCTATAAGGGCCTGAAGAAGGTTGCACAGAACATTTCTTACATTCCCCACTTCATTTCCGTGGTTATCCTGATCGGTATTCTCAACACCGTTCTGAACCCCATCTCCGGTATGCCCGGCGCTATTTGCCGGCTGTTCGGCTGGAGCTACATGGATGATATCCGCGGCAGTGAGACGGCCTTCCGTCACCTGTACGTTTGGTCCGGTATCTGGCAGACCATGGGCTGGAGCTCCATCATCTACGTGTCCGCTCTGTCCGGCGTTTCCGAGGACCTCCACGAGGCCGCCAAGCTGGACGGTGCCAGCCGTCTGCGCCGTGTTTGGAGCGTGGACCTGCCCACCATCATGCCTACCATCGCCATCATGCTGATCATGCGCTTCGGCACTGTTATGTCCGTGGGCTATCAGAAGGCATGGCTGATGCGTAACTCCGGCAACATCGATGTTTCCGAGATCATTTCTACTTACGTGTATGCCCGTGGTTTGGGCAAGATGGAGTACTCCTACGGCTCCGCCGTCGGTCTGATGAACTCCGTCGTTAACACCACCATGGTCGTTGTCGTCAACTGGATCACCAACCGGCTGACCGACAATGAGATGGGTCTGTTCTAAGGGGGGTCGTCTTATGTCTGAAACTACACAAAGAACACTGACCGCCCGGGAGATCCGTGCCCAAAAGCAGCGGGAAAAGGAAGCTGCCCAGTACGCCAAGCGTAAGCAGGCCCATGCCGCCATTATGAAGAAGGCCATGGAGCTGTCCAAGACCAACCCCAAGGCTGCTGCCAGAATGGTGGACAAGGCCAATAAGAAGCTGTCCAAGATCAATGAGACTACCGGTGACCGTATCTTCAATGTCATCACCTCCATCCTGCTGCTGCTGGTCATCATCATTGTGGGATACCCTGTTTTGTTCTGCATATCCTGCTCCTTCTCCAGCTCTGCTGCGCTGCAGGCCGGCCAGGTCATTCTGTGGCCTGTCACCATGAAGCCGCTGTTCGGCGATGTGGGCTTCCTGTCGAACCTTCCGTTCTTCAAGGACTTTGGCGTCACCCTGGACGGCTATAAGTTCATTCTGGAATTCAAGCAGGTTTGGGTCGGCTACCGTAACTCCATCTACTACACCGTCACCGGTGTTCTGGTCACCATGGCATGTACCATCTTTGCTGCCTACCCCCTGTCCAGAGCCAGCTTCCGCGCCCGCGGTAAGTACATGTTCATCTTCTACCTGACCACCCTGTTCGGTGCAGGTCTGATCCCCACCTTCATTTTGAAGACCAACCTGGGTTTCTACAACTCCATTTGGGCTGTTATGCTCCAGGGCTGTGTGTCCGTGTCCCACATCATCATCCTGCGTACCGCTTTCGCCAGCAGTATTCCCGGTGAGCTGTTTGACGCGGCTAAGATCGACGGTGCTAACGACTTCCAGTGCCTGTTCCAGATCGCCCTGCCTCTGGCAAAGGCGACCCTGTCCGTGCTGGTGCTGTACATCATCGTCGGCGCATGGAATGAGTACTTCACCTCCATGATCTATCTGCAGGACGCCAACCTCCACCCGCTGCAGCTGGTGCTGCGTCCCATCATGACCGCCGCTGTGGCGACCATCGATGTGGGCCAGATGTCCGGCGCTGCACAGCAGACGGCGAACGAGGGTCTGGATCAGGTCCGCTACGGTCTGATCATGGTGGCTACCGTGCCTCCGCTGATCGCATACTTCGTTGTGCAGAAGGCATTCAAGGGCGGTGTCATGGTCGGCTCCGTCAAGGGCTAAGCAAGTGCATCAAAACGCGAACGGTTTTACGCCGTTCGCGTTTTTTCTTTGCGGCGGGCAGTGCCCGGGCCTACGAGGTCTGATGATACCGGGCGGGCAATTCGGAGGCTGTAGGGGCGCACAGTGTGCGCCCGCGGGCGGTCAATGACCGCCCCTACAAGGTATGACGATACCGATGGGTCAATTGGGAGGCTGTAGGGCGGTAACGATACCGAGCGGGCAATTCGGGGGCTGTAGGGGCGCACAGTGTGCGCCCGCGGGCGGTCAATGACCGCCCCTACATTCTTTGGTGATGACCGGGTGTCGAATCGAGCGCAATCAAGATAAGTTGGATGATTGCCGGGGTTGGTAACGCATTGTCTGCAGGCACAGCCTGCCGGCGGGGCATGACGATTGCGGTGGACCGCTGTTGTGCAAAATTGCCGGGTTTGGTTGAAAAATATATGGTTTTTTGCGCTGGATTTGGTTAGTTTTGACCTTGCTTTTTTCGCGGTGTTCGGGTATTATGATGCTGACGAAACAGCAACCTGTCCGGGGCTTTCGCCCACCAAGCGCCTGCCGCAGCGACGGCAGAGAAATAATGATGGAAAAAGGAGACTGTTACTATGGAAACTTTGCTGAAAGTCGGCTACGGCCGCGCCGATATTACCCCCGAGGGCAGCGTGCCCATGGGTGGCTACGGCAACCCCTCCAACCGCTACAATGAGGAGGTCCGTGACCCTCTGTACGCCACCTGCATCGCCTTCACCGACTGTGACGGCAACACCGTCCTGCTGTTTACCACCGATGCCATTCGGACAAATCCCGTTCTGGCAGATGAGGCCCGGGACATCCTGTGTCCCGAGCTGGGCCTGGAGCGCAGTCAGATCATGATCGCCGCCACCCACACCCACTCCACCCCCGAGACCTCCATGAAGGAAGTCCCCACCGTGGCTGCCTACCGGATCAAGTATGTCCAGGGCCTGTGTGAGGCTGCCCGGGCGGCTATGGCCGATCGGCTGCCGGCCCTGCCCTATGTTGGCTTCCAGCAGACGGAGGGCATGAACTTCATCCGCCACTACAAAATGGCCGACGGCTCTTACGCCGGTGCCAACTTCGGCAGCTTTGCCAAGGGCTGCGTAGGCCACGCCAGCACCAACGATCCCTGGCTGCAGGTGATCAAGTTTGTCCGCGTCGGCGGCAAGGACGTGATCCTGATGAACTTCCAGGCCCACCCCTGCTTCACCGGCGGCATCGACAAGAAGGTCCTGTCTGCTGACTACATCGGTGACCTGCGCAAGTATATGGAGACCAAGACCGGCGCCCGGTTTGCCTACTTCCAGGGCGCAGCCGGAAACCACAACGGCATCAGCTTCTACCGCCGTGAGACCCGGACCTACGACAGCACCGAGTACGGCCAGCTCCTGGGCGAATATGCCCTGAAGGCCTTGGAGGCACCTGTGGCAGTGGCCGGCGGCAAGGTGGAGATCCTGAAGCGGACCCTGACCATGGAGCTGGATCACTCCGACGATCACAAGGTCCCCATGTGCGAGGACATCTGGGCCGAGTGGAAGCAGAATTATGACCGTCCCGCCTCCAACAAGCGGGCCAACGAGATCGGTCTGAACAGCATCTATGCCGTATCTGCCGTCATCGGCCGGGCCGAGCGGGATACCCAGGAGGATATGGACATCTACGCCTTCCGGGTGGGTGATCTGGGCTTTGCCTGCGCTCCCTACGAAATGTTCGGCACCAACGGCGAGTTCATCAAGGATTGGTCTCCCTACGCCATGACCTTCGTGGTCTCCCTCTGCAACGATGCCAGGGGCTATCTGGCTTCCCGCCTGGCCTACTCCCACGGCAGCTATGAGGTGGATACCCGCCGGTATCCCGTAGGCTGTGCCGAGCACCTGGCGGAGAACTTCGTGGATATGCTGAAGGAACTGAAGGAAAACTGAATCCTGTGATCCTTGGGGACAGGCGGAAACGCCTGTCCCTTTTTTTGCCATTACAGGGCGATTTTGCAGGCCGTCGGGGACACCGGTCCCTACAAGGGCAATGTGTCTAAACCGGGTGGAGGGAAATTGTATAGGTTACCCAAAAGTCCGAGGGAATATTTGCGAAACCGAGAAAATATTTCTTAAAAAGAAGCAAAATCTTATTGACGAAACAGGGGAAATCGATTAAAATAAAGTGTAAAATTCTAATTAGCGAATATTATGAAAGGGGATATTGCTATGAAGAAAGAATCCAATGGCAAAAAGAGCCTGTTATGGCTGTGGATCCTGATCGGTGTCCTGGCTGTACTGGCGATCGCTGGCGGAATTCTGGCATTCTTGTTCCTGGGTCAGCCCGGGGAAGAGGGAGAGCCTGAGAAGATCTTCTCCGAGCTGTACTGGAACGTCGACCGTGACGAGATGGTAGAGGCGGAGACCGGTCTGTCTGCCCGTGAACCTGCGGCTGATGGCATGTACTACATGCGCTTAGCCGTCAACGGCGAATTGAAGGAAATCAAGATCGTCGATAAGAAGCTTGTCAACCGCCTTGACATGCTGGACGTGTTCGGACTGAAGTTCGACGCAGACGGCACGGCGGTCGACTTGATCGCTCCCGAGGAGATCTACACCAAGATCGCTGAGAAGGTCTTTGTGCAGTTCATCGAGGGCAACACCATTACCGTGAATACCTCCCAGGCACTCAACGGTATGCAGATCAAGCTGGAGCTGCCCAGCGACGTTATGATCAGTAACGTCGGCCACCTGGCGGAGACTCCCGGCATGATCGACGAGCTGGAGATCATGGATCAGGTTTTGATCTATGGTCTGGAGGAGAAGACACCCTCCGACATCTTCATCCTGGACCGTTTCTGGGAGTCTGAGGTTTACTGGCGTGTGCAGCGTTTCTACAACTCCACCACCAGATCCACCACCCGTGAGCAGAACGAGGATGGCTACTGGTATGTGGACTTCGCTGTCAACGGTAAGCAGGTCACCCTGCGTACCAACGTGCAGGAAGTCATCAACGCCATCGACAGCTACGCCATCAACGCTTCCTGCTGCGGTCTGGTGTTCGACGAGGAAGGCAACATCATCGACTGCTTCAACGCAGCTATGGCTGCCCGGGGCGCTGTCGTAGCCGAGAGCTATGACGTGACCGAGCTGAGCGAGGATGGCAAGACCTTCACCGCTACCCGTATCCTGTTCGGTAACGATGTGGGCAAGACCTACACCGGCACCATCACTGAGGATACGCAGGTGTACAACGTCAACACCACCCGTGAGAAGTTCATCGGTGAAGTGACCGAGCTGCAGAAGGATGACCGTCTGTACATCATCGGCGACACCTACGGCAACCCCAAGATCATCTACGTGGTCAACCGTATGGTGGACAGCCCCATGTACTACCTGCAGAACCGTACATACTCTTCCGCGCTGGGCTGCACCGCAGTGCCCGATGCCAATGGCTGGTATACGCTGAAGTTTGCCGCCAAGGGCAAGGAGTACGTCTACAAGACCAAGGACTTTGACCTGGTCACCGAGATCAACACCTACGGCTACCGCCTGATGGGTCTGAAGGTGGAGAACGGCATCGTCAAGGCTTCTTATGAGCCTCAGTGCGTGTCCGGCAACTACTCCTTCGCCGGTAACTACTTCGTCACCGGCTATGCCGACCCCATGATCTCCTGCACCAGCACCGGCGGCGCCACAGCCAACGGCATTTTGGCGGAGAACTGCGAGATCTACGATATTTCCGGCTGCGGCAAGTTCGTGGGCGCAAAGACCACTCTCCGGGTGGGCGACCGCGTTATCTGCTACACCAACGCTCCCGGCGAAGTGACCCACGTCTACATCGTCAACCGCAAGGTGGCCGGAACGACCCTGTTCTGGAAAGTGGAGTCCATGCAGTACAACTCCGAAACCAAGGAAACTACCCGTCAACCCGATGCTGACAATTACTACACCTATCAGATGATCAAGGCCGGCGGCAAGGAAATGACTGTCAAGACCCAGTCCAAGGCTGTTGCCAGCAAGATCGACAGCTACAGCTCCACCCAGCCTGTGGCTCTGAAGGTCAACAGCAAGGGCATCGTTACCGACATCTATCCCGGCTGGGCTTGGAACGGCGGCTACTACATCCACGCCGCTTTCTGGATCACCGGCAAGCACCCCACCGAGCCCAACACCTACAAGGATATTGCCTCCACCGGTGCTGAGGGTACGATGGTCCTGCAGGATAACTGCAAGATCTACAATGTCAGCCTGGTCTACAACAAGTACCGCGGCGAAACCACCACGCTGAAGACCGGCGATAAGTTCTACGCCATCGCAGGTCAGGACGGTAAGGCGCAGGTCGTCTTCGTCTACGAGCGCGAGGCCAACACCAAGGTCTACCGCCGTGTGTCCTATACGCTTGACGCAGACACCGGTGTCTATACCTTCAAGCTGGCTGTGGACGGCAAGGTTAAGGAGTTCACCTGCTCCGACGAGGATGTTGCAAAGCAGATCATCGGCCAGTCCCTGAGCTTCGGCCTGAAGGTGAGCGGCACCAAGATCCAGCAGATGTATGCGGCTTCCTCCGCGCCTGAGATCTGGGCCGGCCTGGTGAGCTACTACGATGTCACCAAGATCAGCGGCAAGACCGTCACCGTTAAGCGTAACAAGCCCGGTCAGACCGACACCGGCGAGACCGCGGAATTCACCATGGCTTCCAACTGCAAGGTCTACATGTGGGACCAGAATGTTACCCCCGACGCAAGGGGCAAGGCAGCCAAGCTCCAGGTGGGTGACCGTATCTTCGCTTACAAGAATAATGAAGGCGAAGCCTCCGTTATTTATATTGAGAACGAGTGCAGCCACGCCAAGGGCGGCTATGGCTACTGCTCGCACTGCGGCAAGACCGTGTGGTGGGAGCCCATCACCGCAGGCTTCAACCCTGTGGCGGATTGCGTGCCCAAGACGGCTCACTTCTACCTGCCTGCTGACCTGGCGTCCAACGGCACGACCAAGCTGGCCGATGCCGACCAGCTGGATAAGGACGGCAACGTGATCGCCAAGACCGATCTGGTCCTGGATCTGCACGGTCATACCTGGACCCGTACGGGTGTGGACGAGACCGTTAAGCAGAACGTGCTGGATCCCGAGGGCAATCCTGTGCTGGATGCGGACGGCAATCCCGTCACCGAGTCTGTCAAGACCGGCCGCAGAACCATTGGCAATCCCTCTCTGACCATTGGCAATGGCAACAGCATGACCATTATCGATACCAAGAAGGGCGGCGGCTTCAAGCTCGAAGAGGGCGCAGTTACCACCAACTCCTCCTTCATGGTTGCGGTTTCCGCCGGCAGTAAGCTGACCATCAACGCCGGTACCTACGATGCCTCCATGGCAACCAGCGGATACTCCAGTGCCAACGCCGGCTGTATCTCCGTAGGCGGCGAGCTGGTGGTCAACGGCGGTACCTTCAAGGGTATCAACTGCACCTCCACCAGATCCGGCTCCAACAGCGCCTGTATCGGCTCCTGGGGCGGCACCAAGGTCACCATCAACGGCGGTACCTTCACTGCTGCCAAGGACGGCAATAATTACGTCGGCTCCGCCGGCGCAGTCATCAGCGTCAACGGTGACCTGACCATCAACGGCGGTACCTTCACCGGCGGCAGAGTCCGCAACCACGGCGGTATCATCTACGGTGGCTCCAACACCAACCTGGTGATCAACGGCGGTACCTTCACCGGCGGTGTTGCCGGTATAAACGGCGGTAACATCTGCAACGTGGGCCCCACCACCGTCATCACCGGCGGCACCATCACCGGCGGTATTGCTGACGGCGCGTACGGCGACAACGTTTATGTTGTCTGCAGCGATGGCGTGGTGTCCATCACCGACAAGGCTAAGATCGACGGCGGTGTTTCTGTCCGCAGCACCGACGCCACGAAGCCCATCGTGCTGAATGTTGCTGATAAGATTGTGATCGACAAGACCGGCAACGAGAATACCTTCTACGATCTGCAGCTGGAGAATACACTGGTCACCATCGACAACAGCGCAGATGCCACCGAGATCACCACGCCGGTTGAGGCTTGGCTGGTCTACGACGCCAAGGATACCGTTATCGGTATCGGCTACAAGAATTACGAGCTGCCCTGGGTCGAGTGGACCGACAGCACCAAGCTGCCCACCAATGGCAAGGTCAAGCTCATGACCAACATCACCACCGACACCCCCGCATCGGTAGACAGCCTGGTCCTGGATCTGAACGGCTATGACATTACCGTCACCGCACCTGCAGAGGCTGTTACCACACCCTTCCTGTACACGGTTACCGGCTCCCTGCAGATCCTGGATTCCAGCTCCGATAAGGCTGAGGACCAGGGTGTGATCTCCCTGTCCAACAAGGGCACCACCTCTGCTGAAGCAGGTCTGGTCCTTGTCAGTTACGATGCCGAGTTCATTCTGGACGGCGGCACTCTGGACGGCTCCAATATCACCAGCACCCATTCTGCTGGCAACTCCGGCGTTGTCACTGCGGTCAACACCGGCAAGACCGTTGACGGAAAGCAGTACGTCCACGTCGGTACCTTCACCATGAACGGCGGCGTGATCAAGGGCCAGATCAGCACCTCCACTTCCTCCGGCAAGTCCGGTAGCTGTGTTGGCGGCCGCGGCGGTACCACCATCAATATCAATGGCGGCAAGCTGATCTGCGCTGTGGACGGCACCAATAATGTTGCTGCAACCGGCGGCTGTGTTGCTACTGCTGGTATCCTGAACATCACCGGCGGCGAATTGATCGGCGGCCAGGTCAAGAACCACGGCGGCGCGATCTTCGGAGATTACGTCAGCTACTCCGGCCGTTACTGGGCTGACGGCACACTCATCGAGATCGATGACGGCGTGACCATCACCGGCGGCACCATTACCGGCGGCACAGTCGGCTCCAACGGCGGCGCGATCCAGTCCGGCGCAAACCTGACCATTGGCGGCAACGCGATCATCAACGCTGGCACAGCCGGCTCCAACGGCGATGCCATCGATGTGGCCAGCGGCGCGGTCTTCACCGTTAAGGATCAGGCACAGATCAACGGCGAAGTCACCATCCGTTCGGCTACCACCAAGCTGGTCGTGGCTGACAAGATCACCATGGAGGACATCCGCTTCGTGAATGCAGCCAGCTACTACATCGGATCTCTGGATGCTACCCCCGCAACTGCTGAGGCTGGCGTAGTTTATGAGCTGACCTACGACGGCAGTGGCAATGTCAACGGTCTGCAGAAGGCAACCGTCGAGCCCGAGCCCGAGCCCGAGCCCGAGCCTGGTGTGTCTGAGTGGACCGAGTGGACCTCCGATAACTCCCTGCCCACCGCAGCCGGTGCATACCGTCTGACCAAGAATGTGACCGTCGCGGCAGCAGTGGAGATCAACAACAACGTGACCATCGACCTGAACGGCTTCGATATCACCCGCACTGTGGCCACTGTGGACGCCTCCTCCTATGTGTTCCTGGTGGACAAGGGCGGCAATCTGATCATTGACGACCTGAGCGGCAAGGCTCCGGAGGAGCAGGGCACCGTCTCCATCGGCAATTCCATCACTACCAGCGCTCTCGCCGGCCTGATCCTGGTCAACGACCATGATGCAAATTCCTCCTTCACTCTGAAGGGTGGTATTCTGGACGGCACCAATGTGACTTCCAACTATAAGGGCACCAACAACGGTGCGGTCACTGCCTACAACTACGTCGCGGGTATCATCAGCACCGTCAACATCGACGGTGGTATCATCAGAGGTCAGAAGAGCACCAATACCGGTACCGGCCAGGGTTCCGGCTGCGTCGGCGGCGCCGGTGAGTCCGTCATCAATATCAATGGCGGTAAGCTCTACGGCTACAAATACGGCGATTTCTCTGCCAATGTCTGCGCATCCGGCGCCTGTGTCGGCTCCAACAGCCAGGTGAATATCACCGGCGGTGAGCTGTACGGCTCCCGTACCGCATCCCGCGGCGGCGCTGTGAGTATCTCCGGCGGCAGCGGCTACGTGAACATGACCGGCGGTACCATCTATAGCGCCAGCGGTTACTCCGGCGGTGCCATGTTCCTGGGTGGCTCCGGCGCAAGCTCCATCACCGGCGGCACGATTGTTGACGGCATTTCCAGAACCGCTGGGCAGGGTGACACCATCGACCTGTACAACGGCACTCTGACCATCGGCGGCAATGCTGTGGTCTACGGCGGTATTTATGCCCGTGGTACCGGCAAGCTGGTTGTCACCGGCTCCCCCATCATCGATGAGTCCCTGGGCGCATCTACCTACTGCATCACCAATGTGGCAGGCGTACCCATCTACCTCGATAGCGCCTCCGGTACGGCTCTGACCACCACCGCAGGTGACTACCAGCTCACCTACGGCACCGACGGCAAGGTCAACGGCATCGTTGCCAACGTCAAGATGACCGAGTGGACGGAGACCACCTCTCTGCCCACCTCCGGCGCGATCAAGCTGACCGCTCCTGTAACTCTGTCCGGAAAGGTTACCCTCACGGGTAACCTGACCGTGGACCTGAACGGCCAGTCCATCACCCGGACCGTCGCGGCTGGCGGCACCGACGCACAGGTATTCTCTGCACCTGCAGGAACTGTGCTGACGGTCATTGACTCCAGCGCTACCCCCGCTACCATTAAGGCTGAGTTTGCCAACACCGAAGACAAGGTCACCTCCGATGCAGGTCTGATCAGCATCGCAGCCAACGCCATCGCTTACATTGATGACGTGACTATTGACGGCAACAACATCGTTTCCACCTACTCATCTGCCAACAGCGGTGTGGTCACCGTGGGCGGCAAACTGATCTTCAACGGTGGTACGATCAAGGGCCAGTACAATAGATCCGGCGGCTCCGGTGCATCCGGCGGCTGTATCGGCGGCCAGTCTGCCTCCCTGATCATCATCAACGGCGGTACTCTGGAGGCGCTCCAGTCCGAAGGTACGAACTACACTGTCACCACCGGCGGCTGTGTTTCCACCAAGGGCGACATGATTATTAACGGCGGCACTCTGATCGGCGGCCGTGCAGCCAACCACGGTGGCGCTATCTACACCGATGGCGGCGCCAGCAAGTACCTGATCATCAACGGCGGTACCATCAGGAATGGTCGCGCTGCCGCCAACGGCGGTAACATTCAGGTCGGCGGCGTGGCTGTCACCATTAACGGCGGCACCATCACCGGCGGGCAGAAGCATATCGGCACCGGTAGCACAACCCGCTACGGCGACAATATCGACTTCGCCAGCGGTGCGATCGTCACCATCAATGGTGGTACGATCACCGGCGGTATCAGCTTGCGTACGGCCAGCACTACCATGACCGTCAACAGCGGTAAGATCGACGCTGCCAGCAACGATCCTGCGCTGAGCTACAACATTGAGATTGTTGCAGGCACGCTGAACGCCGGTAGCAAGCAGGTCAGTGCAGCAGGTAACTACTCTGTGACCTATGATTGCATGGGCAACGTGAGCGGCTACGTGTCCGGCACCCAGGCTTACGCCAAGGGCGCCCACACCGGCACTGGCAACTGCACCGTCTGCGGTGTAGCCATCTCCTAAGTTTTTCCCATAAGGCGGGGGCATTTGCCCCCGCCTTTTCCTTTTCTTCCCGGTAGATCACCATCAACCGTCCGCCTGTCATTCTGAGGAGGGCTTCGCCCGACGAAGAATCCCCATCGTAGCTGCGACAACCTGCCACCCGATGTCATTCTGAGCGTAGCGATAGCGGGGTCGAAGAATCTACGCATTTCAATTTCCCATGTACCACAAATCGGTGCCAAGATCCTTCGTCGCTTTGCTCCTCAGGATGACAATGGTGTCGAATCGAGCACAGTCATGAGCACTGACGGAACTGCCGGGCTGCGTAACGTATTGTCTGCGCACACTGTGCGCCGCCGCAAATTTCCCTTGCATTTGACGGAAACCTTTGGTATAATTGGCACATACTGATGCAGGGTTCGTATATCGGTAATACAACGGCTTCCCAAGCCGTGAAGGCGGGTTCGATTCCCGTACCCTGCTCCATGTAAAAAAACTCTTTTGTCTACCAGACAAAAGAGGTTTTTTACAATGATATCCGTTCCTTGCGGAACGGGCGATATACCCTGCGGGTATGATATCTGCTTCGCAGATGATATACGCTTCGCGTATGAGGGAACGGATATTATATCATGCTTGCGATACAAGTATATCATGCGGCGACAGCCGTATATCATATCGCGTCAGCGATATATCATTGAAAATTGCTACAAATTACGATATAATACTGACGAAAGAAGGTGCTTTTATGTCCGAAAACAAGTTACTCGACTTATCTTTTGAATTTGCAGTTGCGATCGTTAATCTTGTGGACGGCGTAACTGTACCCAAAAGTTCCTATATGACCGATCAGCTTGCAAGAGCCGGTACGTCGATCGGCGCCAATATCCATGAAGCGCAATATGCACAGAGCAAGAAAGATTTTGTTGCAAAGTTAGAGATTGCGCTAAAAGAATCCAGTGAAACCAGCTATTGGTTAAAATTGATGTATGAAACCAAAAGAATAGACATTGAGACTTATCAATATACAGAAAAACTGTGTGGTAACATTCGCAGACTGCTGATTGCATCCTGCAGAACAGCAAAGGAGAATGTGAAATGAAAAAATACTCCTCTCGAGCAGAAAAGTGGTTGATGGTAGTTTCTTTGATTTGTGGTGTAGTTTTATTGACCGGTATTATCATTGCTTTTGCAGGCATTGAAAATATCGGATTGCCTATTGGTCTGATATTGATGGGTGGACTGTTAGGTGTTATATTTTTCAGTTGCTTTCTTGCCGAAAAAAGTAGAGCCTTGGTCTTGGATACAGATAGGGTTATTTTCCCCAGAGGCGCGGAGATAAATGGAAGAACAGTTTTTCAAAAAACTGTTGTCAGAATATGTGATATTGGTTCTGTTGAAAGCAAATTTCACAAAGGTGACAAGATTATTTCTAATGATTGCTTTTTCTATATGTTAAGGCTCAAAGATGGAACGAGTGTTACTGTTACACTTTATGCTTACGGCAAAGATGCAGAAAAAGAAATTTGGGAAACCATCAAAAGCAGCATTGTGTAATTTACGCACCTTTTCGCTTTTCTTTGCCCCGTTTACGCACCGTTATATTGCTCTTAGGCACAAAAAACGACAAGTTTCCACAGAAGCTTGTCGTTTTTCAATGATATCTGTTCCTGCTGAGAACGGATGATAGAA
>JAZNRS010000098.1:0-4727 GCA_045590815.1 Faecousia sp. | reverse complement strand
AAGGGCCGTCCTCAGGATAATCCTCTGATTCTGCATATTTCCGGCCCGGAGCAGATCGAGCTGTTTTGCCACCACATTCCGCAAAAGGCCTATGACCTGGCGGAGGCCTTTTGGCCCGGTCCCCTGACCATCGTGCTGCCTGCCAAAGAGTGTGTGCCCAAGCGCACCACCGGTAGCCTGTCCACTGTGGCGGTGCGCTGCCCTGACCATGATGCCGCAAGAGAAATCATCCGACTGGCCGGTGTTCCCATCGCCGCCCCCAGCGCCAATATTTCCGGCAAGCCCTCCACCACCACCGCTCAGCACGTTCTCCACGACCACGACGGCAAGATCGACATGATCGTGGACGGCGGCGCCTGCCGTGTGGGCGTGGAGTCCACCATCGTGGATCTGACGGAGGAGCGCCCCCGTCTGCTTCGTCCCGGCGGCATCAGCCCCGAGGCGCTGCTGGAGGTTTTGGGAGATCTGGTGGTGGACAAGGCGGTCACCGCCCAAATCGATAAAGACGAAGTGGTGAAAGCTCCCGGCATGAAGTATCGCCATTATGCCCCTTCCGAGCCGGTGGTCATCGTGTCCGGCAGTCGGGAAAAGGCGGCGCAGTATATCCACCGGCACTTTGAACCCGGTGACCGGGTGCTGTGCTTTGAGGAGGAGCTTCCTCTGTACGCCGATTGTAACCCCCTGTCCTACGGGCAGGAGGCGGATGTAAATACTCTCTCCGCCGGACTGTTCGCAGCGCTCCGGGAGCTGGATGATCCCAGCATTCATCAGGTTTATGCCCGGTGTCCCGTGGGCGGCGGCATTGCCTATGCGGTGCAGAACCGTCTGAAAAAGGCGGCTGCGTTCCACATCGTGGATGCGGAGGAGGAAGAGCCTCCCCTGTGCAAGGGGAGGTGCCCCGAAGGGGCGGAGGGGTTGTAATGGAACGATACACGACAATCCCCCAGTCGCCTGAGGCGACAGCCCCCTTTGCACAAGGGGGCCTGGTTCTCGGCATCACCGGTGGCACCGGCAGCGGAAAGACCACCCTTTTGGAAATGCTTCGGGAGCAGGGCGGTATGATTTTGGACTGCGATGCCATCTATCATGAGCTGCTGGGCAGCGACAAAGACCTGCTTGCCGCCATCGAAAACCGCTTCCCCGGCACCATGGAAAATGGTGCCTTGGATAGAAAAAAGTTGGGAAATATCGTATTTTCCGACGAATCCGCATTGCATGATTTGAATAAAATTACCCATACTGCGATTCGGGAAGAAGTTCGCCGCCGTCTGGAAGCGAAACCCGCGCTGGCGGCTATCGATGCCATCGCTCTGTTTGAAAGCGGACTTAGCGATTTGTGTGATGTTACGGTCGCAATCATCGCTCCGGAAGCGGTTCGGATCCAGCGGCTGATGAGCCGTGAGGGCATCACCGCTGAATACGCCCAAAAACGCATCGCCGCCCAACCCAGCGATGACTGGTTCCGGGAAAAAGCAGACCATATTCTGGTGAACGACGGGGATCTGCCCGCCTTTGAGGCGAATTGCCTTGCTTTTTTCAACGAGTTGGGTATAATAGAATAATGTAGGGCGAGGACTTACCCCACCGCTCGCTGCGAAGCAGCGCTTGGCTCCCCTGTGAGGGGAGCTGTCCAAAATCTTTGATTTTGGACTGAGGGGTGTTGATAAGTTTAAGTTTACACCCCACCGCCTCCTTCGGAGGCACCTCCCCTCAAAGGGGAGGGCATAGAATAGGAGGAACCCATATGACCAATGAAGAACTGAGAGAATCCCTGCTGATTTCTCCCAAGAATGGCTATACCAATCTGTCTGCCCAGCAGCGGCAGGAGATGGAGGATTACTGCAAGCGCTACGCCGCTTTTATGGATGCCTGCAAAACCGAGCGTGAGGCCACCCTCTGGACGGTTGCCGTGGCTGAGGAGCATGGCTTCAAGCCCCTCACCGCCGGTATGCCCCTGAACCCCGGCGACAAGGTCTATTACAACAACCGGGACAAGAGCATTATGCTGGCTGTCTTCGGCAGCGAAAGTCTTGCCAAGGGTGCCAACATCTGCGCTGCCCATGTGGGCAGCCCCCGGATGGGTCTGTAGCCCAACCCCCTCTACGAGGATTCCGAAATTGCCTACTTCAAGACCCATTACTACGGCGGCATCAAGAAGTACCAGTGGCCCACGGTGGCGCTGGCGCTCCACGGCGTCATCTGCCGTAAGGATGGCACCAAGGTCACCGTCACCATCGGTGAGGATGACAATGATCCCGTTCTGGTGGTCAGCGATCTGCTGCCGCATCTGGCTGCCGACCAGATGAAAAAGACCATGGCTGAAGGCATCGCCGGCGAGCAGCTGAATGTGATTTTGGGCACCGAGCCCCTGACCGGCGAGGGCAGCGACCTTGTGAAGCTGCACATCATGAAGCTGCTCAACGAGAAGTACGGCATCATCGAGTCCGATTTCATCTCCGCGGAGCTGTGCATCGTCCCTGCCGGCAAGTGCCGGGAGGTGGGTCTGGATCGGAGCCTGCTGGGCGCCTACGGTCATGACGACCGGGTCTGCGCCTTCGCCGAGATCGAGCCCCTGCTAACCATGGGCACCCCCAAGCACACCGCTGTGTGCATCCTGGCAGACAAGGAAGAGATCGGTTCTGTGGGCGTGTCCGGTATGCTGAGTCAGGTATTTGAATACTTCATGGAAATGCTCTGCGACAGCCAGAATGTGAAGCTGACCGAGTGCTTCGCCAACTCTTTCTGCCTGTCTGCTGACGTGTCCAACGCCTACGACCCCAACTTCGCGGAAACCTGCGACCGCCGGAACAATTCCATGCTCAACCACGGCGTTGCCATTCTGAAGTACACCGGCTCCCGTGGCAAGGGTGGTGCGTCCGATGCCTCCGCCGAGGCCATGAGCCATGTGCGCGCTACCTTGGAAAATGCCGGGGTGCTTTGGCAGATCGCCACCCTGGGCAAGGTGGATCAGGGCGGCGGCGGTACCGTGGCGGCCTACATGGCCAACCGGAACATCGTCACCGTGGATGCCGGCGTGCCGGTGCTGAGTATGCATGCGCCCATGGAGCTGGTGAGCAAGCTGGATTGCTATATGACTATGTTGGCCTGTAAAGCCATTTATGAAGCATAAGGAGGAAATACTATGGAAAACAACGAGATTTTGCAGGAGGAAGAAACCAACCTGCTGACCCTCA
Source organism: Faecousia sp. (assembly GCA_045590815.1). GTDB lineage: Bacteria > Bacillota > Clostridia > Oscillospirales > Oscillospiraceae > Faecousia. Next base: position 1,533 of record JAZNRS010000098.1, on the reverse strand, counting down.
CCGACGAAAACGGTGCGGACACCACCTTTGAGTACCTGGATGTCATCGAGTACAAGGGCAAGGAGTATCTGTTCCTGCTGCCCCTGGATGATGTGTCCGGGGAGATCCTGATCCTGGAGATCGAGCCCGTGGACGAGGAGAATGAGAACTACCTGTCCATCGACGACGAGAAGCTCCTGAACGAAGTGTACGACGTGTTCAAGGAGAAGTACAAGGACATTCTGACCTTCGAGGACTAAAAGAGCAAGCGCCGGGGCATCGCCCCGGCGCTAAAAGCTTCCCCCTGGGGGGAAGCTGGCAAAAATCTATGATTTTTGACTGATGAGGGGTCTAATGTACAAATTTTCTGTATTATTTACCCCTCATCCGCCTCCTTCGGAGGCACCTTCTCCCCAGGGAGAAGGTGAAGCGCCGGTGGGTCACACCGGCGCTTTTGTTTATGCAATTAGGCCTTCTCCAGAGCCAGGGTGCGGGTGGTCAGATCGCAGACCTCGCTGGGTCCGAAATACTGGATGGCACCAGGGTAGACGAAGCAGGTCTCCTCAGCCCACTTCTCACGGTTGGCGCAGAAGAACTTGAAGGGAGCGCCCTCCAGCTCAACCAGAGCCTTGCGGATAACGGGCTTATCGGCACCGTGACGGCGCTCGATGTTCATCATCTTGGTGATGGGCATACCGCCGGCGACCCACTCATCAGCGGGCTTAGACAGGTTGGAAACCTTGCTGAGGTAGCCGGTGTAGCCGTACTGGATCAGCATAGCGGCGTTGTAGCCCAGGGAGTAGCAGTAGTCAGCATCGAAGTTAGAGGGGAAAGCGCAGCGGCCTTCGTAGCCCAGGAAGTGATGCAGAGCGGAGAACTTGCCGGTGTAGGTGCCGGCAGCCTTACGGGCAGCCAGATTGTTCTTGACCAGCTGGGAGAACAGCTTCTCGGACTCGATCAGGGACACCTGAACGTTACCATGGGGGTCACGCTCCAGGAACAGCTGCTGCTGAATGTTCTCAGGCAGGATGGCGAAGACAGCCATGGACTCCTTGGTCAGACCGTTCTCGATGAAGGCGTACTTGTCAGCCCAGGTGGGCAGGGCGTTGAAGGCGTCAGCCTTGGCGCCGGCCAGCAGCTCGTTGATCTCAGCGATCAGCACGGAGAACTCGGGAACGAACTCAACGATGCCCTCGGGGATGATGGCAACGCCGAAGTTCCAGCCCTTGGCGGCACGCTTGGCGACGGAGTCGGCAATGTAGTCGGCGATCTGAGCCAGGGACATCTTCTTGGCGGCAACTTCCTCACCGATCAGGCAAATGTTGGGCTGGGTCTCCAGAGCGCACTCCAGAGCAACGTGGGAAGCGGAACGACCCATGACCTTGACGAAGTGCCAGTACTTCTTGGCAGAGTTGGCGTCACGCTCGATGTTGCCGATGATCTCGGAGTAGGTCTTGGTGGCGGTGTCGAAGCCGAAGGAGCACTCGATGTCCTCGTTCTTCAGGTCGCCGTCGATGGTCTTGGGGCAGCCGATGACCTGGATGCCGGTGTTGT
>JAZNRS010000097.1:0-48381 GCA_045590815.1 Faecousia sp. | reverse complement strand
TTGTCTTCCTAAGACCGCTTGGCCTCCCGACTTGGGGAGGCGGCTTTTTCCTATCCACCTATGCCTTGGCCTTGACCGCCGGATAAAATGGCTCGCGCGGCGGCGGACGGAACCCCGGTTTACAATTTTAGGATTGTCAACCGCGCCGGAACACCGCGCCTGGGCTCGATTTCACCCCGGGTGGGGCCTTGGCCCCGGGCCCCGGGCCGCAGGCCCCCGAGCCTTGCGAGGGGGATGTGCGGCGTAGCCGCACATGTTGCACCGCACCAGCGACGCGAGCCCGCGTTAGCGGAGCGAAGCGCCGCGGCAGAGCGAGCGCGAGCGGTGCTGTGGGCCTCGGGCGTAGCCCGGGCCCTCTACTTGATACTAGGACATTATTACGTCAGGGCGCATCGAGCCATGAGAAAGAATGTCCATGAAATTTCCCACAATGGCATCGTATATGTGTACCCCAACGGCGACTCCGATGTGCTGTGCTGCAGCGAGCCCATCTTCATGGAGCCCGGTTGGGAGGATGCCCGGTGGGATGAATCGCGGGCTTTGCCCGCGCCCCGGGAGCCGGGGAAAAAGTCCGATGGAGAGGACCGAATCAGAAGCATGAGGCGAGCCCGGGCGAAGCTCCGGCGGCTCGCCTTGGCGAACGGCTTCGAATACTTTGTCACTCTGACCCTTGACCCCGCCAAGATTGACCGCTATGACACCAAGGCCATCACCCGCGCGCTGAATCGCTGGTGTGACAACATGGTGCGGCGGCATGGCCTCCGGTACATCCTCGTCCCGGAGCAACACAAAGACGGCGCGTACCACTTCCACGGCTTCATGGCCGGACACGGACTTGAAGCCGTGGACTCGGGCGTTCGGTGGGGCGAACGCCCGGTATACAATCTGCCTCAATGGAAGCTGGGCTTTACCACCGCCCAACGGCTGTACGGTGACTACCATGCTGCCGTTGGTTACTGCTGCAAGTACATCGGCAAGCAGGACGGTGAGCGGCCCATGGGCCGCTGGTACTACTCCGGCGGCGCGCTCCATGAGCCGGAAAAGCAGTATGCTGACCTCGATTACCGGACTTGTGGAGAAAGGTGTGAAAATGCTGTGGAATTTTCCATTCCCGGCGCAAAAATGAAGGTTTTACGCATGAAAGGAGAACAAAATGAGCAAAATTGATGAGATTTTTTTGGACATTGGTATGAAGGAGTCCCACCTCGGTACCGGGTATCTCCGGGCCGCTATCGGGATGTATGTCCCCGGCATCAGCTTGACCAAGGAGCTTTACCCGGCGGTGGCGAAGCTCTCCGGGAGTACGGCGAGTCGGGTGGAGCGAGCCATGCGCCACGCCATCGAGGCGGCATTCAACAATGACCCAATGTACCATAATACCGGGCGCTACTTCGGGAACACCATCAGCGCGGAATCCGGCAAGGTGACCCTTGGCGAGTTTATCGCCCGCATAGCGGTGCTTCAGCATGAGGACTGAATACCTGATACAGAAAGAGGTCGAGCAAGTGCTCGACCTCTTGACCTATGAGAACCGGCTTCTCGCGCGGCTGCTGCTGCATACCGGGCTTAGGGTAGGGGATGCGCTGCGGCTGCGCCCGGAGCAGTTGAAGCCGAATTTTTGGATTACTGAGCAGAAAACCGGGAAGCGGCGGCAAGTTGGTATACCGGAGCCGCTTCTTTCTGACCTCCGAGCATACGCCGGGGAAAACTGGGTGTTCTCCGGGGCAGACCCCACGAAGCCCCGGACACGGCAAGCACTATGGAAGGACATCAAGCGCGCCGCGCGGGCGTGTCGGTTAACTGCAAACGCCGCTCCGCACAGTATGCGCAAGGTTTACGCCGTGGAGCTCCTGCGGCAGTATGGCGACATTGACCGAGTGCGCCGGGCCTTGAATCATGGCGGCGTGGAGGTCACGCTGATTTATGCCATGGCTGACAAGCGGCTCCGGGCCAAGGGTAAACGCCGGAGAGCCTCGCCGGGACGGAAAAAGGCTTGACAACTGCGCCCGCTTCTGGTAGTATCATGTCGAGGGAGGTGGAAGCACCTCGCCAAAAGAAACAAAACCTTAATTTTGTTGCGACTGAGCACGTTCGCGAAGGCGCAGGCCGTAGGCCTAGTGCCAAGCGGACAGCACAAGGGTTCATCTTGGCCATACCTTGGCCAATTTATTTTGGACAAGGTGAACGCAACAAAATAAAAATTTTGTTGCGTTGGGAGTGGATATGTGCTATAATATTGTCATCAAGGCTCTCGTGGACGTTTTTGAGGGCTATTTGAGCGATTATACGCATTGGAGGCTATTATGAAACGATTTTACGACTGTCCGCAGATTCTGCGGGACTTCCTTACTTATCACGAAACCATCAAAGGTCAATCGCAACTCACAATTCAAGAATACTATCTAGATCTACGCATGTTCCTTCGCTTCATTCGTTTGATGCGTTCAGAGATGCCGATCAACACGCGGCTGGATGACATTCCGATCAAAGACATCGACATTGATTTCATTCGCAGCATCACCACCTCTGAGATCTTTGATTTCCTTGCATACCTTGCTACAGACCGCACGCCAAATCCGGATGCTCATTACCCCGACCACGGCATCGGCGCCAGCTCCAGAGCCCGAAAGCTCTCTGCAATCAAATCTTTCTATAAATATCTTACTGTACGCACCAAGCAGCTTACAGACAATCCGGTGGCTGATCTGGAGTATCCCAAGCTGCGCAAAAGCCTGCCGAAATACCTTACCATTGAGCAATCTGCTGCGCTTTTGCAGGCTGTTTCCGGACCCAGTCAAAAGCGTGACTATGCGATTCTGATGCTATTCTTGAATTGCGGTATCCGCCGCAGCGAGCTTGTGGGACTGAATATCAGCGATGTCTATGAGGATCGGATCCGTGTCGTTGGCAAAGGCAACAAGGAGCGTTTCGTCTACTTCGGCTCCGCCTGCCGGAAAGCCATCGATGCCTACCTGGTCGAACGCAACAAAAAAATATTATCGGACAATCGTGCGCTTTTCGGTTCCCGCAACGGCAATCGCATCAGCGTTGAAGCCGTTCACCGCATGATTAAGAAATATTTGCTTGCTGCCGGCTTGGATTCAACCCAATTTTCTGCTCACAAATTGCGCCACACAGCCGCTACCATGATGCTGTCCGGCGGTGTGGATGTGAAGACAGTTCAAGAAGTTTTGGGGCATGAAAACCTTAATACTACCCAAATTTACACCCATATTGAGAACACTGAGCTGAAAATTGCAGCAGAAGCCAATCCCCTATCCAAGCTGGATTTCTCTGATGATGACGAATAAAATACCACGCCACGGCAATGCCGCGGCGTGGTTTCGTTACATCGATATCTCGATCGCTTCACGCAGATTTTTAACCCGGAAAACTGTCAATTCATTGGGGATTTCCAACTTTTCAGCACCGCCTTTAGGGATAATTACCTTTTTGAAGCCCAATCTTGCAACTTCAGCAAGCCGTTGATTCATATGCGAAACGGCACGAATTTCTCCGGTCAAGCCTACCTCACCGATGGCAGCCAAATCATCTGCAATCGGCTGATCCCGATAGGAAGATGCCACAGCCAGCACCACCGGCAGATCAGCTCCCGGTTCATCCAAACGCAGCCCGCCGATCACATTAATATAGGCGTCAAAGAGGCTTAGCTTCATCCCAGCGCGCTTTTCAGCCACCGCCAATAGCAGAACAGCCCGGTTATAATCGAAGCCGTCAGCGGCTCTTCTGGGCACGTTAAAGGTAGTTTTCGCCACCAAGGCCTGCACCTCAGCCAGAACGGGACGGGTTCCTTCCATGACACATGCCACGCAGGTTCCGGGTGCGCCTTCAGGTCGCCCGGCCAGCAGCATCTGGGAGGGATTCGGTACCTCCACCAGTCCCCTATCCATCATTTCAAATACGCCGATCTCGTTGGTAGAGCCAAAGCGATTTTTCGCCGCACGAAGCAAGCGATAGCTGGAATTTTGGTCGCCCTCAAAATACATCACACAGTCCACCATATGCTCCAGCACCTTAGGACCTGCAATATTGCCATCCTTGTTGATATGACCCACCACAAAAACGGTCAGTCCCTGGGCTTTGGACAGCTGCATCATGGACATGGTGCAGTCCTTGACCTGGGAAATGCTGCCGGGAGAAGACTCATTTTCCTCGTTATAAAGGGTCTGAATGGAGTCCACGATCAGAATATCGGGCTTGATCTCCTCAACTGCGCTGAGCACGTCCGAAAGGCGGGTTTCCGACAAAATATAGAGCTGCTCAGGCGCAACATTCAGCCGCTGGGCACGGAGCTTCAGCTGCCGTTCACTTTCCTCACCGGACACATACAGCACACTTCGACCGGCACACAAGCTATCACAGATCTGCAACAGCAGCGTAGACTTACCGATACCCGGCGCACCGCCAACCAGCACCAAACTGCCTGCAACAGCGCCGCCGCCCAGCACCCGATCCAATTCGCCCATACCGGTGGAGAAGCGGATCTCTGCATCCGTATCCACCTGCGTCAACCGCTGGGGTGTGCGGCTCAAGCCCACCGGTGCGGAGCGAGCCTTGCCAACGGCTACCGGCTTTTCAATATGTTCTTCCAAGGTATTCCACGCACCGCAGCCTGGACAACGCCCTTGCCATTTCGGCGTTTCGTTGCCGCAAGAGGTGCAGAAAAATACGGTTTTCGCCTTTGCCATCTGATTTCTCCTTGGTTTTTTCTATATTATAGCAAGATATGTTCTATGGGTCAAGAGTGCAGTAATGCGCAATCTCAGCGGCAATCACGCAGACCAACTGTTGCTGATAGCCTTTCGATCTGAGCTTTGCTTCCTCTTCGTGATTGGAGATAAAACCGCACTCGATCAAGATGCCTGGACGCTGAATGTTTTGCATCAGATAGATGCCGTCGGATGGCTTTGCACGGCGTTTACTCTCCGGATTGAGTGTTTGAATGAAGGATGCCTGCATTTTGTCTGCCAACATCTGGCCATCCTTATTATAGAACACTTGAGCGCCGTAATAGCGCTCGTCGGTAAAGGTATTTTGGTGAATGCTTACCAAAATACCGCCTTCTGTTTCATTAACCAGCGCCACACGGTTCCGCAAATCAGACACCTTCTTTTGGGAGAGGGTCTTCCCTTCCGTATAAATGGCGGTATCTGTGGTACGGACCATCCGGGTTTGGTAGCCCAGCAGATGCAGCAGGTCATTGAGCCGTAAGGATATTTCCAAATTCAGCTGACTTTCCAATACGCCGGTGCACGAGGTTGCGCCACCATCTTCCCCACCGTGTCCGGCATCGATGATTACGCACACTTCCCTTTCTATCGGTCGATTTTGCTGGAATACAGTCACGATTGCGCTTCCCAAATGGGCACCGCCGATGCTGACCACAACCACCGCAATATACAACACGATAAACCATCCCCACTTTTTCATGGACAGCACCTCCCTTCTATTTCTATGCCCACTCCCCTGCCGAATGAACATCCCGACAAATGGTGGCATAGTATGACCCGGAACGACAGTTCCAAAAATGATAAGGAGGTATGAACCTTGAAAGACCGGAACGGAACGGAAGGACGGCTGCCTGCCATGGCGCCTTTGGCGAATGGCTATGTCCCCTTCCAGCTTGAGGATCCCCCGAAATACGAGCCCCGAAAGGGTTTGGTGCGTGGTACACTCTTCCCGGGATTGGATCTTCCCTTTATGGGAATGGTGAATCAAAAGGAAAAGGCTGTCACCTGCAAAACGGAGCTGCAGACCCTTGGCTTTGCCATCCAGGAATTGGCCTTGTACCTGGACACCCACCGGGATGATAAGGAAGCATTAGAAATGTACCGGAATTTTCAGAAGATGTACCACAAGGGAATGATGGAATACACGGAAAAATGCGGACCGCTGAACCACGGCACGCCCACAAACGGTGGTTATCGTTGGTTGGATGACCCGTGGCCCTGGGAATACTGTGCGAATAAGGAGGTGTAACCATGTTTGTCTATAATAAGAAGCTGCAGTACCCTGTGAAGATCGACAAGCCCAATCCTCGCCTTGCTTCCATCATTATCTCTCAGTATGGCGGTCCGGACGGGGAATTAGGCGCATCCCTGCGCTATCTTTCCCAGCGCTATTCCATGCCCTTCGACGAGCTGAAGGGCCTGCTGACGGATATCGGCACGGAAGAATCCTAGCCACAAGGTTATATATAGAAGATCAGAAAAAACAGCACCGAGCTTCCTCGGTGCTGTTCTCATTTTTCAGAATGGTTTATGAATCGCTGCCCAAAGCATTTAAAACCTCTTGACCAACGCTCGTACTGAACGGATTATTCTTTGCACTCTTCGAGCTGACAGCCAGCTGCCAAAGGACAGCGCGCTGCTTATTTGTCAAGCCGCTCATAGATCTAACCGCCTTTTCGACTTCTTTACTGTTTAGAGATCCGTTACCGTCTGAGTCATACTTTGGAAGCGATTCCCTGAACGAAACATACATCTCCGGAGAAACGCTATTTTCATATGCCACATCGACCTTGGCGTACTGGTTATCAGTCATGCTTCCACGAAGTGCCGCAAGCTGCATGGCAGCATTACTGGAGAAGTCAACGCAGGTACGCCACTTTTGGAGTTGAGATACCTTATCGGTGTCTGCTGCAGGCTCCAGCGCATCAATCTGAAGGGCTAGCTCGGCGGCACTTCCAGCCTCTACACCTGCATCCGTCAGCTTCAGGTAATCGTCAATATCTCCTCCAGACTTACGATACTCCAAGTAGGCATCAACAGACATACCGGTCTCCTTTGCCATGTGGAACTTTGCCCACTGGCTTGGATTTCCCTTCTCTGTCTCATAGTCGGTGCCGATAAGTTTGCCTACAAGTATAGACTTCTCGTCATCTGTAAGCGCCGCATTAATGATAGCGTCGTACTTTGAGCCAGTCTCCTCGGCACCTTCGAGAGCTGCGGCATCCTTCAGATCCATTAAAGCCTGCGTCACAGCCCAGGAGTCTGCCCCCATATCCGCAAGTTTATCCATAGCTACTCGCTCAGTCAGCTTTTCCGGGTCTTCGTCGTCATAATCCGCCATTAGACCGTAGTAAGCGATAGCCTTCGCTTCTCCCGACACATCCGCATCCCGAATGATCTGTCGCTTCACGGCTTCTACAGAAAGCTCATCCGTTTTCTTAGCTCTCCCCAGCTCCTGCAAAAATCCATGTGCTTCATCCACCGAGATTCCAGCATCACGCATATCCTGATAAACAGCAGTCTCTTTCGCACTGAGGCTATCGAAGCCGCTGTCCACCCACTCCTGCGCTTCAGGCAGAGAGCTCTTTCCAAAATGAGTCGCACGGAAAAACGCGCCAAGCGCCGACCAGGGATCGTCCATATCGACAGGGTACTGGAGAATCTTGTTGCCTTCCGCATCCACGCTGTAGCTTCCGCCTTCGGCAAGAGCCTTGACACCCTTCCAAAGCTTCGAGATCTGGTTGCCGCCGAAGGGTGGGATAATGTAGGAAAGTTTATTCAGCTCATCCTGAGCCTCTTTCCAGCGCTTCTTACCGCTCCACCCTTCCTTGGTCGCAGCATCCCATAACGCAGTAAGATCTGGAACGGCGCTGGATGCCGGGATTCTTCCGCCATCTGTTTCGATACCCAACAAGGTCAATCCAGAGGAAAAAGGCAACTCCCCCACTGCATTCACAGCAAGGTTTTTCAAACCTTCACCAAATCCAACATCCGGATTCCGGAAATCCTTTGCCGCATCAAGCACCAAACCGATGGGATCCAACGCCGGTCGACGGCCAAGCAGCTTTTCGTACAGCTCATTAAACATGAACGCACCGAGGAAATACTGGAATAGCACAGCCGCAAATTTGAGTAACCCTTTATCCCTATGATTCCGGGGAAGATCCTTGAAGACTTCGCTGAACTGGTTATTGACCTCCAGCTGGAATTGCGTAAACGCCTTGTACAACGGATTCGTAGACTGAAAGAGTGTCGGCGTAGAGCCTTTGCTCCGATCGGCGATGACGCCGGCAGCAAAGATATCCGCTTGATGCATCGCCTCTGCCTCCGACATTCCACGCTTCAGATTGTGGTAGTAGGCAGCACGCACGATGGATCCGGAAGTGAACCCATCGATCAGCTCCATGGGTGTCGCCAAGATATTCGAAACCGTTTCCATCTTTGTCCTGATTAGCGGATCACTACCTTTCCGGTTCGTTAGGAAGGAAGACATATCTACCAAACCGTCATCGGCCTTTACGGTCTTCAGTGTATCCCACATACCTCTGAGCATAGCCACCTTGTTAAGTTGCGCTCCGGCCTGCGTCAGCGGGATAAAATTGGTAAACGCAGAGGAAAGGTTGCCGGCAATCATGTTCGCGGCCACGCGGCCCTCCCACCACTTCAAAAATGCATAGACCTTACGACTCATCAGCGCTTCGATCTGACGATCGTACTTGCTTTTCTTGTTAGCCAGCAGATTAGTATACTCATCCAGCTCAGCAACAAAGTTTGCAAGCTCATATTTGCCGTGCTCCAGGATGTCCTTGATCTTGATCTGCTTTTCATCCTCAGACAGACGGTCATCCTCCCGGACGGCGTCCACCTGTTCCCGGATTCCTTCTTGGCTGGTGCGATACCGGATCTGCATAGCCAATGCACGAAGATTCTGGATGTTAGCAGTCTGGTGGATCACGCTGGCGGCGCCTTCGATGTACTTGTCGAAGCCCTCCACCGCATCATAGGCGGTATTGAAACCAAGACGCTCCATCGCATTGCCAAACCACTGAATACCAGGCTTGAAGGTATGCGTCAGTCCGGAGATAGTGGTGGGCAGCTGCACCACCTGCGTTTCAATGCCCAGGGCTCTGCCAAACTGCGCCAGGATGCCGTCTGCCTGATCCGGTTGGAAGTGCGGGAAGTATCCGCTGCGGTAGCTGATCGGCTCGTAGCCGTTCTCCACCCGTATCAGATTCATCTGCTCGAACAGCTCATCGTAAATCTCTCGGAACTCCGCAACGCCATTGCGGATCCGAGCCTCATCCAGATTGGGATTCGACTTCCAAAGCTCCAGAACCACCCCACGCCATTCAGCGAGAGTCTTTCCATCCCGGTGCTGCATACGCCCCTTGGCATTCTCCAGCATCCGGATATTGTCTTCAGCTTCGCCCAGGAGCTGAACCGCATGAGCCTCACTCACCAGATTCCCCTTGGAGACCTTCCGGGAAAGGCCCAGCGATTCAACACGCTTCCGGTACCGGTTCTTCATTCGGGTGGCATCAGCCTCAGAGTCATGCACCGGCTCAAAGAAAACCTCGTTGATCTCCCGGGCAAGGTTCTTGTCCGGCACAATGTCATAGATATTCCGCCGCATAGTCTCCCGGGAATAAGCAATACCCATCTGCTTATCCTTCCAGAGATGCGCAGTTTCCAGATACCTGTCTGCCTGAGAACGCCGTATCTTACTGAGCTGTTTCTTGTAATCACGGATCAACCGGCAGTATTCCTCATATTCCCGCTTTGCTTCAAATACCTCGGTGATTCCCTTGACATTGTCACGTTCAGGATCCAAATGGGAAAGCTCCATCTCATGCCGCAGCAGCCGACCCACCATCATCTCATCGTGATCCGTCAGCAGATTCCGGGCAGTAGCACGCTCATAGACTCTGCGAGAACTCTTCAGCTTCTTGTAGACATCCATGGCCTCCTGCGGCGTAGTAGGCGCCTTTTCCTTGGCAGCCTTGGAAGCCTTATCGGCCGCAAAGCGCCGGATGGCAAACAGATCGCCCATTGTCTGGCCAACCAGGGAATCAAACTCATTCCGTGCCCAGGCGCGGTACATCTGAGCATCCTTGCCATAATACTCACTGAGCAACCGCTCGCTGACAGCAACGCTTCTGGACACCTCGGCCATCTGCACAAGCTGATCCGCAGGATGGGTAATGCTCTCCGGAAACAGCTCCGGAGCCATGTCATGCAGCTCCTCATAGAATTCATTTACCGGCGTACCGCCCTTATCTACGATCCGAAGCCGGTTAAACTGTCGTTTCCGGAAGTCGCTGAAGTCGGCAATGTCCGCCCGATCCTGCTCGCTCAGCGTCACCGCCGTAGTCCGAAGCACGTCCTTGATGTGCTTGTACTGTTCATAGAAGGACTTGTCTACGATAACGCCCTGATCATACGCCTTGTCAAACAGCTGAGAGATCAGCTCATTGGGTACCGTGCCCTCAGTCAAATAGGCATTGGCGATCTCGTCAACGATCTCCTTCAGGTAGGTACGATCCACAAATTTGGACACGCCCAGCACATTCGCCAGATCCCGGAGCAGCCGATTTTCCGCACGGCGCAGATAATCCTTCGCCTTCCGGGGCATCTTTTCGATATCTACGGTGGGCATATCAGACTTCTCACCGCCGGAGCGCTGGTACATCTCCTCCAGAGCCTTCTCGTCCGCTTCCGTCAGCTCCATGCTGCTCACGTCCAACGGCTCACTGTCCATCAGAGAATTGAATTCCTCCTTGGTCATCTGGTAGGCACCGGGCACCGGCACAAGGTTGTCATAGGGAATTGCCACCTCAGCAGAGGCATCCTCATGCTTGTTGTGGAAATTCACCCACAGCTTATTGCCGGGAGCCAGACCGGTCACAAGGCCGTAATTGCCACGATCCTTCGCCTGAACCCAGGTATTGAACGGCACCACCTGCTCCCCATGAAGCACCGGATACCCCTTCTTCTTCGCCTGCAGCTGCTTCTCATCGGTGTCATACCACCCCTGCCCAGACCGCTGCTCCTGCTCGGCAACATCACTGGAGAAAGAAAATTGACCATTGACTTTTTCCTTCGGATTGCGTATACTAGCATTAAAGGAACTTCCATTTGCGATGGCATTGTCGCCATCGTTCACGTCGGCATGTAAAGTCCGCCGGGTGGAGGTTCCTTCTGTTTTTTCAGCAGAGAAACTGTAGAAGAAATTCCCATTCTCTTTTTCCTTGACATTGATGGAGACCGTAAAGGGAGTAAGTTCATCGCTCCCCTGTTCCGCAAAGTAAATGTCATTCACGAAGTAATGCCAAACTTTTACATCCTTGTGGGTTTCGCTGTCTTTTCCCGTTTCATCCTTAGAGTAATTGTACTGCGCCTCCTCAGCGATTTGATAATAGTCGTCCGCAAGATCCAGGGTGACTCTCTGCTCAACTGCATTTCCGTGACGGTTGCCGCCCATAAGCTTACTGGCATCCGTTCTAACATTTTTATCCTCACTGAAGGTAGGATCAAACTTAGCTTCAATATATCGAACACCATTTGCGTCTTCAATTCTAAGCGTAATCGGCTTTTTGGACCAAACATCTTGAATATATCGCAAAATACGTTCACCTTTCGCTTTTTTGGGAGTGCCCTTAGGAAAATTCGAACGATATATGCCACGTCCATCATCCGCATATCCTTCAAAGGAATACTCTCCCACCAGCTCACCAAGCTCGTCCTCTTCCGCCCGGTCGTACTCATCCATAGCGGCATCATGCTGCTCATCGGTTAGTTCACCCTTGCGGTATGCCTCAGTGACCTGCTGGCGGCCCTGCTGGATGCTGTCAGCCTTAACTTGAGTGGGACTCTTGCCAGTGGAAACCTGTCCCTCGTTGGGCAAGGTTTTCAGGCTTTGGCTCAGAGCCTTGGAGTAGATCCGCTGTGCCCACTCCATCTGCGCAATGGTTTTGGCGTCGCCTGCAGCAGTAAGCCGCTTCCACATTCCCTTGATCCAACTGAGGATCCGTCTTGCGACATTCGGCTCTTCCCGAACCAGCTCCAGAATACTCTGCTCATCCGCCAGCAGATGCTTCTCCATATACTCAGCCACGATTTCCTGATCCACCTCGGCATGCGTCTGCAGATTCACGCCAAAGCCTTTATACTGGGATATCTTCGCTGTACGAAGCAGACCTATGTCGTATCCTGCCTTTCGATACTTCTGTAGCACAAACTTCAGGAGCTGAGTATATGCCCTTGTTCCCTCCAGCGAGTGGGTAATCTCGTGGCACACCACCTGCATCAGTGGTTTATCCGTATTCACGTTGACATAGACGGTCCCATCCACATACTGCCCATTCTCACCTTTCCGACCATTGTAAAACACAATGTCCCGGTGCAAAGCCTTGGCCAGCTTCTGGGCCTGCTGCCAGGTCTGGTCATCCACGTGCACCTGCAGATCATTATTTCGGGCAGAATACGTTCCGTCCTGTACCGCTCTTGAAGCCGTTCCGGCTTGGTTAATAGCGGACTGCATGAGGCTGTTGTAGGTAGCCGCATCAATATTGCCTGCTTCATAGTCCGTCACCGCATTCTGAATGGAATCCATCAGCTGATCATACCGGGCATTATCCAGGGTTCCATTCTGCTTCGCCGCCTCCAGCGCCTCGAATGCCTCCGCAAAGTCCATAGCCTCAGCAGCCTCTTGCGCAGGCGCAGAAGCATCGGAACCCTCAGCCATACCAGTGCCTTCATCAGCCGTCAAAGCCTCGCCAGAGGCGCTTTCCGTCCGATCCACGGCATCTTGCTGCTGTACATTCTGCTTTGCGAATGCCTGCTCCGGTCGCATGAACCGGCTCATTACCTGAGAATCCTTATCCAGCAGCGCCGACTCGATAGCCTGCTGATACCGAGGATCCTGCATGGCATTTTCCAGCAGATTGTTCTGCCGATCCGTCAGCTCCCTGCCCCACATGGCATCATCCACCGCCTCTGCAATGGAGGCGGCTTCTCTTTTGGTATATCCCTGCTCCTGCAGCTTGGCAGTCATGTCTGCAACGTTCAACGAAGAATTGCTTCGTACCGTCTGGTTGTAGAGCTTGCCGACACGCTGAGCATTGATGGCATTGCGCACATTTGCTGCGATGCCCTTGAAGCCGGTGCCGCTGGCGATCTCCCCGGAAACCTTCCCGGAAAGCCTCTCCAGCGCCGCCTGCTGCCTTCCGCCGGTCTCCAAGCCTGTATCCTTTGCCGCCTGGATAAGCGCCGCTACGCCGCCGGGATTGTCCAAAACATTGTTTCCTGCCTTCTGGTTGGCGATAGAGCTTTGAAGACCGTACATACCGGCGCCCATGATACCACCGGTAAACCAGCCAGCCGCAAAAGCATTGAGCACCTGCCAACCGGCGCTCTTGAATGCCTGTTCTTGTGCCCATTTCTCAGCTTCTGCATCACTACATCCGGGGTGCTGCTCCATGTATGCCTGTTTGTAAGACTGCACATCCTTTTCCCAATTAGAATTTTCTGCAAGCACATAAATATCTGTTGCGATATTAGCTAACTCGGTGGATGCTTCGCCCACGGCCTCCGACAATTTTGTTTTTGCAATAGAACCCCAAAAACTCTTACCGCCTTCGAGGATGGAATCCAACTCATACTTCTCAAATACAAACTCCCACACACCAGCCAGCAAGCCTACAGTCAGCGCCTGTTCATCGCTGGCGCCATTCTCCACCGCCTGTTTCATGGTGGTGGTTGCCGCATTGCCGGCAAGCAGAGCGCTTCCCACAGTACCCAGCGCCGGGTTAATGGTAGACAGGGCGGCAACAGCGGCGCTGTCCTGCATGCTCATGCCCATTTGATATGCCGTGCTGGCCGCTTCTCCCCAGCCGTCTCCCAGCGCATTGGTGAGATCCTCGGACACAGTACCCCGTATGGTGTTGCTGATATTGGAGGCAAACATAGCATCCCGGTTGTAGTCCACAGGTGAATCGTCCCCGGTGATCCCCTTGATCAGTTTCTGGGCGCTGGCATCCATAAATCCGGTGCCGCCGGCAAGAGTCAACGGCGTACTGGCCATGGAGGCAACGATCTGCGAAAGCCCCGGCACCGCAGACGTCAGCTCCGCAACCTTCTTCGCCACATTATTCTGTGAGCGCTGATTCAAAGCGTACTGCAGATAATCCATGTACTCCTTGGCAGCAGCCTTGCCCTGTGTGTTGTACAAGTAATTGAAATTCTTCACCTCATCCTCAGTCATCAGATGGGTGTTCTCATAATTCCAAAGCTGCTGGATCATCGAATAGGTGTGCGTCGTCGGCTCCAGCGGCACATACTGCGCAATGGTATGGGCATTGTCCATGAGCCTGGATTTGTCCTGATCGTTGATCCGCTTCTGGAGCACGGATCCATCCCCTTGATACACAGACTTTTCCTCAAAATCCGCGTTCTTAGAAAGATCCGCATACTTCGCCAAATTTTGATAATCATAAAGCTGATTCTTAAGATCCTCGATTTCTTTCTCAAATTCGGAAACATCACCATGGACACTCCGGATATAGTCGATCCGGGCATTCCCCTTCTCATCCTGTTCCCAGCTCGTCAGGCGTTTGTATTCCTCCAACAAAGGCTCATAGCGGTCGATCAGCCATTGCGTCTTCTGTGCTTCATGGGCATAATCCGCACCAGTCATGTTGCTGTCAATATAATTCTTTAACCATGCATGCTCTTCACTGTCTGCATCCAGCCCCGACAGCTGAGCCATGCGCTGTTGATGATCCATCCCTTCGTACTTTGTGAGATAGCCACCGGCACGAATCGCTGCCAGATATGCATCCTCAGTGTCAAATTCATCCACGGCCGCTGCAGCGTTGCTAAAGTAATTGGAGGTATCATTCAGGCTGTTCAGAGAAGAAGTAAGTGTCTCATTGAGCTGCGTGTACACTTCAGGGTCGATGACCTCTCTGTACTGTCTCAAAAAGCTGCTTAACGCCTGATTCTTTGCAATCACGCTCTCCGCCGCCTGGAACTGCGCATCCCGGAGGGCATATGCATTTTTGTATCCAATCTCGCCGCTTGCCTTTTTAGCCCCCTCCGCAAAGCTGGTATAATCCTTGATGTACTGCTCCATCTGGGAATTGAACCAATTGGCTGACTTTTGCACCTGCCGAGCCTTATATTCCTTGTAGGTCATCGTCCTGCCCGAAACCGAATTCTGCGAAGCGCTATTGCGCTTCGCTTTATATTCGGCATAGGTCATAGTCTTTTCCTTCTCGTCATTGGCGCTCGCACTGGCGGCAGCGCTTTTTGTCCAATCATAATACTTGAAGACCGACATAGCCTATCTCCTTCCTTATTTCTGGCGGTTAAGCCAGCTCGTAATAAACAGGAATTCCCCTTCTGTCAGACGCATAGTGGAAAGCTCGTTTTCAATAGCCGCCTTCCATTGACCGGTGCCGCCCTTATACAGGTGCCTGTTTTTCGTCCACTTATCAATGAACGCGGTGGTTTTATCCGTAGACGTTTTGAAACCAAGGCTCGAATCACCCATCATTTGAAGTCTGCCGCGCTGAGACATGGCATGAGCCTCACTGGCAGAAACATCACCGGCAGCAGCCCGGGACGCTTCATCCCAGACACCGGTTTCCTCCACTTTCAGCATCCGCTGCATCTGCTTAATAGCCTCACGGGAAAGTCCTTCATTTTCTTCCGGAAGTGGGCCTTCCTGCTCCTGCGTCACGCCATTGATAATCGATTGCAACTGAGAATCATTCAGTCCGTAATATTTCTTCAGCAAGCTATAGTCGCCGCCAGCAGCAAGAAGCTCCGCTCTTGCCAGCTCATCCGCCTTGGCCTGCTGAGCCGCCTGCCGTGCTTGCTCCTGCTTCTGCAGCTCCCGTTGGAATAAGGTATCCGCTGCCTGTTGATAATTCCCGATCTGATTAGTCAGTAAGCTGAAACCATCCAACCACTTACTGTACTGTGCAGACTTATCTGCCTCCAGTGCGGCAAGCACCGCCTGATCCGCTTCCAAGCCAGCCAGGTACCGGCTGTAGGCGCTGTTATACAGCTCAGGGATTTTATCCGTCAGCTGTGTATTGTAGTAGTTGGCGGCCTGCTGGGCTGCGGATACAGCATAGCTGGAGGGCCTGCCGCCGGTGCCGGCGCTGAGCTGCGCCAGCGTCTGCTCGGACGCCCTGCGACCTTCCCTTTGATACTGGTTCTGGTACGCCTTCCACACAATATCGCTATCCAGATCATAAGTAAACGCCTCAGGATTGGTCACCGTATCCAGAGCAGCCTGATACTCATTCTCCTTGCCATAATTGAACGA
This sequence comes from Faecousia sp., assembly GCA_045590815.1. Classification (GTDB taxonomy): domain Bacteria; phylum Bacillota; class Clostridia; order Oscillospirales; family Oscillospiraceae; genus Faecousia. Next base: position 32,295 of record JAZNRS010000097.1, on the reverse strand, counting down.
ACCATAGCTGCCCGCCTGCGCCAGCAGGCTGTTGATCTGATCGCCGTAATAGTTCTTTGCGCCGCCGCTCTTGCCCCTGTAAGCGCTGCGAAGCTGCTCTGCCGCGGTTTCCGTAAGCACCTTCTGCTCCATTGTTGCCGAATCGCCCAGATCCTTAGTAAGATTCAGCATAGAAAGCCCAAACTCAGGATACTGCTGTGCCAGCTTCAGGTCATCCTGAGAAAACTTACTCAGCGATCCGCTGCTGTTCGCAGCCTTTACAAAATCGTTGTAGGTATATGCCATATCAATTCCTTCCCTTTCTGGCTCGAAGCTCCGAGCCGGAATATGCCTCAGCCACCAGCGAATGCAGAATGCAGCCGCCAGTGCCCTCCAGCCTCAGTCGATAATGATCCGTGCGCCTGGGGACAATAGGCAGATAATAGCTCCGCTTCCTGCCCTCACCCACGACGGTATTCACCTTGTGCCACACACCGTCACTGTCGAACTGCAGATACACCTGCATGGTGGCACCTTCCTCCAGCTCCAACCGAAGCTGAAGCTTGGTCATTCCCTTCTTGTTGGGATCCTGCCCGGTGAAGTCGCCAAACTCCGCCATCCAGGAAATCGGATCCTCCTGTACAGCATCCTCCGGCACATTGGCAGGATTGCCCAGCATCAGGATCTCGCCATCTTCTGTAAGCCCAAGCAGATCTCCGTTCACCGTGGCAAAATGCGTAAAGCGTCTATCGTCCTCTATATGCCAGGCACCCTGCTGGGTATCGTACACATATAGACGCCAGTCGCCATCACCGGTGCGCATACTGACGTAATACTTCAGCCCATCACTGCCGGCAACAGCATCATGGAAGCGCAGATTCCCGAACGCCTTCGACATTGGCTGCGGGATGCCGCCGGTATAGGCACAGATTCCGCTGCGACTCAGGTAGAACAGGACCTCACCGGCTACTGCAAAACTGCCATGACTGCCGGCAGCCAATCCTAATGTGGCACTGCTCAGCACTTCATAATTGGACGGATACGAGCCGTATACCTTGTAGATTTGGTTTTCTTTAAAAAAGATCGGGTACCCGCCATAAGCCACGCAACCGGTAAACACGCCGGGAGAACCGGGATCCCAATTCCAGGAATCGCTGTCGATCAAATCGTGAGTGTTCCAGTTAAACGGATCACCCAACTTGCAACAGAAAATTCCGGTGTCGGTGCATCCCCACAGTCGACTTTCGTTTTCGCAAATAAACTTCAGATCAGGCATCGTCCGGGAAATTTTAATATCACCACCCTCCTGAATACTCCATTCATCTTGGGGTATGGTGAATATGCCGCCGTCAAATAATAGCGAGTTATATTCGCCAAATCCTCGAATTGTTGCACTTATATTATTTTCGGGCACCGCAACACAACCCGAAATCGTCACTGTATCCCCCACGCGAAGCGTATCGATATCCGGGGAGTTTTTGACTAAGGTAAGACTAATCATATCAAAATCGGAAACCTTACCATCGTGAGTATGCTTCGAAAAAAGGCTTGTCCCCTGCGACGCAAGCACGCTCTCCAGCGAGCCAAACTCTCCGGTTTGCACATTGTAGTATGCCTTGTCCGGCAGGATCACAATATAGGGAGTCAGGCAGCAGAAGATCTTTTCTCCTTCTTCCACCCGTCCCTTCACTTCCCCGTCATAGTAAAAACCTGTTCCGTCTACCCAGCACAGCTTCTCCCATGCATATATGCCACCCGGGGTGCTGATTTCCCCATACTTCCAGCGCCGATTCCGGCTGGCAAGCAGTGGGAGTTGATCCGATGTTAAATTGCGCATATCCCACAGCTCGCCGTCCCCGGCGCCGATAGAATGATTCAGACCGCCGAACTTCACCTGCGTTCGCTTGGTAATTCGGTCAGCATATCGCTTAGGCGCCAGAAGCATCCGACTCACCTCCCAGCAACACGCCATTCATATAGATTTCTCCCATTAAATACAACTTGCCTCCTTCCTTACCGATAACCGGGTTCCCCTCTTCATCGAAGGAAATCACCGCATCTACCGCCTGCTTCAAAAGCTCCAACTCCTCAGCCAGCTCCACCGCCGTCTGATCCAGCGCCGCCAACCAATCCCGAATCTCTGCCTCAGATCCCCCCAATACGGTCACCTTCGAGGAAAGGTCCGAAACCCGAGCCTGAGTCTGCGATGTCAAGTTTTTCAACTCCGACACCTGATTACCCATAGCAGTAACCTGAGATAGCACTGCGTTATTGGCATCCTTAGCCATTTTGTCCCACTCAGCAGAATTCCAGTTGTCTGCTGTCAAATTCTGAAGCATAAACTTCAGCTCGCCCTTCAGACAAAAAAGATAATTGTGGATCTTCCGGATCTGCTCTGTGGGATTTTCCTTCCCAGTAAAGCTGGGGAAATTATTGTCCACTGACAACCAGTTAGATGGCATCTGTTCCACCTCCTAAAACGCAAAGCAGGGCAGACCGCACCGGTCGGCCCTGCCGCTAATTATCATTCTTCGTTGTACTTGCGCCGCAGGCGCCTTGGCTCCCCTTTTAGGGGAGCTGGCGAAAATCAAAGATTTTCGTCTGAGGGGTTTCTATCAATATTCAAAGCCCACCTTGGCGGTTACATCAGGCGGATGCACGTCATTGTCGGTGGCTGCGTCTACGGGATCATAAGTAGATTCGGTGTCGCCCAGAATGGGCAGTTGTGCCACCGGCTCCTGGGTAGCAGTGGACTGCGTCTTTCTGGCGGCAGCGTCCGTCAGACCCTCAGCCAGCAGATAGCCCAGCACGGCAGCACCCTGCATGATACAGCCGGACACCGTGGCTGCCACCGCATCGGAACCGCCAAAGGCCACGATCAGGCCGGACACGAACAAAGCCACAGCCAACCACAGCTTCCGGCTGGTCAGCTTACGGATAATGTCAGTTTTCGTCATGATTGTTTCCTCCTTAGATGGTAAAGTTTGTAATGAGATCGATGCCATATTCGGCTGCGCAGGCGTGTTCAATCCTACAGCCCCGTGCGCCTTCCCACCCCTCGGCGAAATACGCCACATCGGCAGTGGAAAGCAGTTCCAGAGATTTACCCAGGAACCACAGCGGATTTGCATCTACCGGAGCACTTTGGAAGAAGGAATCGATCACTTCCACTTCCTCACCCAGACGTCTCTCAACGGACGCAATGGCCTTCTTGCGTACCGCCAAGATTTCCTCATCGGTCTTGCCGTGCATCGGCTGAGAGATAAACAGCTTCTTCATATGTATTTTCCTCCTTATTTTGTATGCTCAGCGAGCAATGTCTTGTAATACTTCGCAACGTCGCCGTTGCCACCTTTTTTGATGTACTTATCACCGGCGATGATGCGCTCAGAGATCGGCATTCCCTCCGACATGATGGTTAGGCGCAGAATACCAAGGTGCTGCTCCTTGTCATGCTCAACCAAAATGTCGACCTTGTCCTCCAGTTTCTTCTGGGCTTTCTTGTTGGTCACATATACAGTAACGCAGATGCCTGCGAGCTGAAACACACCGCCAATAATGGCGATCAGAATATTCTCCACCGGCGTCACACCCCCAGCAGCTTTGCCCAGGTCTTACCGCCGCAGATGCCGTCCACTTCCAGCTTGTTGTCCTCCTGGAATGCCTCTACAGCGTTCTCGGTGGCAAGACCGAAATGCTCATCGATGCCGTTGCGGTTGGGGCCGTACTTGCCCAGATCATACCCCTTGCCGATCAGAAGCGCCTGCAGAGCGCCCACACAGTCGCCCTTTGCATTGAACCTCAACACCGGCAACGCCACGGAGCAGGTCTTCTGTTCCGCCGGTTTAACGGCCGCTACAGGCGTTTTCTCGGCGGTGGTGTCCTCGTATGTCACCCAGGGCAAACAGCCGTGCTTCGTCCATTTGCGTCCGTTGTAGCCGCTCTTGGTGCCGATGTTATGCACGGCAGTGATCTGTACGCCGTCTTTCCATCTGGGCGTACACTCCACAGCCAGACCATTGCCGATGTAAATGCCGATGTGGCCCTGAATCCACAGTGCCTCACCGACCTTGATGTTGGAGAAGTTTGTAGATACGCCCTTGCACCGCTGGATCATCTGATCCGCATTAATGTCCGGCACGTCATTAGAGGCGTAGGACGCACCGCCGTAGCTTTTGGTCTTGTCACCGCACCAGCCCCACAGCAGCGCCTTGATCAGACACACACAGTCGAAGCCGAAGGTATCGGCGCTGGCGGCATCGATCTTGGGCGCACGGTCGGACTTTCGGTTGTAGGCTTGCTCCTTCTTTGCCCTCTGCTTCATGGCGGCAGTCATGGGCCACCCAAAGCAGCCATTGACATACAACGTCTTGTGATTCTTGGCCACATTTTCACAGGCAGCGGCCAGCTCCTTACCGGTTTTGATTACCATGGTTATCACTCCTTTTTGTTAGCACCACCCCGAAGGGCGGTGCTTTTTTAATAATCATTAAGATGCCGGGACGGCAACCTCATCGGAATCCCAATAAAGCACGTCATGGTTAGCGGCACTGTACCATGTCGAAGGTCTTGCAATTCCCCAAGACATATATCCGTTTGAAAGTTCCGTTCCACCTGTGATTTCTTGCGTCTGGGTAAAAATGTAGTTGGGACTGCCTCCACCACGGACGGCAAAAAATGCGGGAGATTTACAAATAATTGTGCTAGTGTTATCTTTTGCAATGAAAAGCGGAGAGGCAGAATAAATCATGCTGCCACCGTTGCTGCACAACAGTTTGTAAGGGTATCCTGCTGAACAAGTGATGTCCGCTGTGTTGCCGTTCCAAGTAACGCTATCCTCGCTCCACACTTCCGTAATTTCCACCGCCGCCGCCGTAATAACGATATTTCCAGTAACGTTGTCAATCGTTACAACGCCTTTGCTGTATGCGGATGCCGTAATATCAACGCCGCCCATAGAAACAGTAACGCCGCTGATTTTGTACCCACTTTTTGCCGCAAGTGTAGCTCCGTATGCAGTGCCGCCAATAACTTGGGTTGCGGAATTATTGCTTGTGACGTTGGTCAAATTGTTGCTAACGGAATAGGTCGTTGTTTCTACATCGCCATCGTTACCGCCAAAAATGCAATACATATTCGCAACCGCTCCAGCGGTCAAGTTGCCAAGCACCGCATAACCGGTAGAATTTGGGTGGAGTCCGTCCTTGGTGTAAATCCCAAGTGTCAAAGCATTAAACCCGGAATTTCTATACCAATCACATACGGGCAATCCGTAAAGTTCGGCAATAGCCACAACTGCATCAACATAGTCAATCAACTTGTGTCCGGCGGGGTTCGTGAAATTCACATCATACCCGTCATTATTTCGCTGGGTGTCTGTAATCAGCAAAACGGATTTTGCCGGATGGTTTGTAAGAATAAATTCGATGCTGTCACGCAATGCGCCACAGAATGTGGTTGTGTCAAAATCTGTGTCACCCATTTCCCCAACTTCGCCAAGGCTCACATTCAGCTTGAAATCGTTCGTTGAACATTCAATCAAAACAAGGTCAAACCCGGACACGTCTGTATTGCGGATTTTGGAGTTGATGCCGTTTCCGTTGGCTGTTCCGTTTGCCATTGCTGCGCCAGACACTCCTTCGTTTGCGTAGGCAGAGAAGCCATTTCGTTCCGCAACGGTAGCAAGATAGCCGCCGTCATGGTTGGCGCAAGCCCATGTGATGCTTGTGCCGAAAGCAACAAATTTCTTTCCCGTCCATACGCCACCGCCGCCAACCGGGATCTCCACCTTAACCTCCCCAGAGCCGTCATACTCCGCATCCACAGCGCCGGTAATGGTCAGCTTATGGGGATTGGGCAGCGCCTTAGGCACCGCAGCAACAGCCGCAGCCGCCTGCTCCGCATGGAGCCGAGCATTCTCTGCCTCCTCTTCTGCCCACGCCCGATGCTCATGAGTAGCATCAAAGCTGGCCTTGGCAGCCGCAGCAGCCTGCTCCGCAGATGTCTTGATAGCCTGGCAATCGGCATACATTTCAGCGCAGTATCCCTGCGCACTGGTGGCGATATCATTTGCCAGCTCCGCAGATCTCGCAGCCGCATTCGCGTACCCCTGCGCTTCATCCAGCACTTCCGCTGTCACCTGATCCCGAACCTCATCCGAGGAAAAAAGCGTCTTCCACTCATCCTCCGCCTCTCCCTCCGGCACAGCACACCGCCACTGTACCTGATGGTCAGAATAGCGCATCTCAACACTACGTCCGTTCAGGGATTCCAGCCACTCCTCCAGAGTGCCCTTAAAGCCGGCCTTTACAGCCAGAGAGTAAGCACTGAGATAATAAGGCGGTTTTACATAGCCCATGTTGATCCCTCCTCAAAATAGCCTTGCGCCGGTCGATATATTCTGGCGAACCAGCACACAAAATTGTTCCATGCGGCGTTGTACGCCTCCATGGTATTCATATACTTGCTATCCTCCCCATTGGCCTCATCGATCTTGGCCTGCAGCCAGTAATCGTAGATCTCCTCATGAGGGAAGCTTACCAGCAGTTCCCGATCCAGATCCTCGGGATACCGGTAATTAAACTGTTGAATGTCGCTGATGTGCATCAGCATCACATCCGCAGCCACCCTGCCGTCCAGCTGTGCCAGCCAGTACAGCTTCTGCGCCTGGGAGAAGGCGTTGGGCTTCATTTCATCCACCCGAGTGATCACATCACGGATTGTCGCCATAAGGGAACCTCCTTTCCAAAACAAGGCGCAGACACAGTGCCTGCGCCTTGTTGGCTATGTATCAGATATTCAGGGTGGTCAAGTCAGTGCCGCCTGCTACGCCGCCAAGGATAGCGAACCGGAAGTCGTTGAACACGGCATTAAACCGGGCACGACCCTTCCATACGTTGGCATCGTTATCCTGATTGATGTAGGAGTCCACAGTCAGAGGCACACGGTCATTCCAAACAGCACCGCCAACCTCCTCGTTGTAGTCATCATCCAGCAGCATCCAGGGATGAACACCCTTGCCGAGGAACTGGTTCAGGTAATTCCAAATCTTCACATTCCAGCGACCGTGCTGGAAGTTGAAGCCATTGCCGACGTTGTCAGGATCCAGATCCGCGCCGATGGTCTTAAACACCTGACGCTTCAGCTCAGGATCGTTAGCAATGGCGATGGTAGTGGGGGTAATGCCCAGCAGTTCGCCGTTTTCGCCCTTCAGCTGCTGCATGGCAGCCTCGCCGCGATCCAGCGCATCGGTGCTGAACGCGTTGGAGAACAGATTGGACTGAACCGAGCCGCTAATCTTGGGTTTGTGAGAGGTACTGAACAAAGGACTGCCGTCAGCACCGGTAATGTCGAATTCCATACCGTTGAACTTGACAGTCTTTTTGCCCTGCACAGCGCCGCCAAACAGAGCAGCGCCGAAATTCTCACGGGTGCGCAGGTATGCCTTGATGAAGGCACCGGGCTTCTTCTTCAGATCCATGAGCTTGCCGTCCTCCATTGCCTTCTTGGAGATGGCAAAGGAATTGCGCCACTCAGGATACTCGATCAGCTTCCGATAGCCTTCCTGCATGGAAGTAGCAGGATATGCGCTATTCTCCGGGCCGGGCTTAAAGTCGTCCATGGCAGTCATGCTGGTGAGCATATCACCGAAGTTGTCAGAGGTGCCCATGACGAAGAACTGATCCAGCATACTCTTCTTTTCAAAGGCCTCTGCACGCTGCTCCAGGAACAGCTGAATGGGCGCCTGAACCTTGCCAAACACCACATCATTCTGGCAGGAGCTCTCAGAAAAAATGATTTTCATTGTGTCGTCCTCCTTCCTTAGATGAACCGGCCGTGAACTTCACTGCCGGCGGTGGTGCCCTCCGCGTACACGACCTCGAAGGTACCGGCAGGAGCACCATCAGCCTGCAGGCCGCCGGCGCTGACCTGAAGCTTGCCGCCCACCACGGCACTTTCGGCATCTGCGCTGAGCTGCGTGACGTAGACTTCATCGTTGCTGATGCGAGTCACCGGCAGCAGCTGGCCTTCAGTCAGAGTAACATCGGCAACACACAGATAGCCGGGGGTCTTGGCAGAAGCAGCACTCACGGGCGCCACCTTGCCACCGCTGGCGTTGAGCAGCTGACCTGCCACATAAGTACCGGCAGCGGCAGGGAGCACTTCCCAGGGCCGTACCACACCGGAAATATTCTTGGGGTAAAACATGATTGATCCTCCTTAATGCTTACGATTTTTGTTGTAATGAGCCTGAATCTCAGCATCGGTAGCATGAGGCAGGAGCATTCGATAGACAGCCAGCTCATCCTTAGGAACCTCCACCATCCCCCCGGTACGAGAATTGGTGATTCCGCCCAGATGGTTTTTACTGTTTGCATTATTCAGCGCCTGCTGTCTTGCCGCATTGGCGGCCTGCTGTGTCAGGCGATCCCAGTTTGCCAGCTTGTACGCGTCAAAGAAGCTGTTGCCCCTTTTCACATAGTCCCGGAATGCATCTGCATTGGGCATACTCAAAAGATCCGCAGGCTTGGTGATAGTAGGATCCAGCTCCGAGATCCGGCGGATATCCTCATCGATTCTTGCCCTTGCCTGAACATCTTCCTGAGCTTGACTTGCGATGTCCTGCCGCTCCTGCTCCTGCACAAGGCGCTGAATAGCAGGATGCTGACTCAGCAGCTGCTGCATAACCTCCGGCGTCAAGTTGCCGTCCTTCAGATCCTTACGGAGCTGAGCCGCAGCCTGCTCTGTGCGCCATGCTTCAAACTGCTCCATGCTTTCGATGGGCTCATTGGTAGTGGGATTTCTCAGCCCGGCCTGGGTGAAAAAGCCCTTCATCTGTTGATCCATCCGCTCTCGTTCCGCCTTGAGGGCAGCAGCCACCGCATTGTCGATGGCTTCCTGCTGCTCCTGCTGGCGACGGCGAGCGGCATTCTCTCTGCGCTGCTGAGGCGTCAGAGGCTCCTTGCCCTCTGCAGGATGATCTTCGGCATCATCATCTGCGCTAACCGCGCCCGGTTCCCGGACATCCTGCTGAGCAGCTTGCGTATCACCACCGGCCGCAGGATCGGCGAGCTCCTGCCCTTGTACGCCTTCTCCGGGCTGTGCCGGAGGCTGAGCTGCAGGATCGGCGACTGCCTGCCCGTTTGCGCCTGCCGGGACTTCCAGCCCCATAGCCTCATAAACCTGTGCTTCCGTATAATCCATAAAGTCTCCTGTTGCGGCACAGCCGCATGGATGTTTCCCCTATCCCTGGGTAATTACGACCGTTTACCTTGGTCAGCGGACCGCCTTTGCCCGGCGGTAGAGCGTTCTGAGGAAGGCGCCGGGATTACTTACCCGTGCGCAGATCCTTGCCGGTCTTCTTCACGGTGCCCTTCTGGGGCTGGGTCTGCTGGTTAGGGGCCTTCACGACCTGAGAGCCACCGTTCTGGATCTTACCGACATAGCCACTCTTTGCCATATTCTCCGCCTCCTTTCCTCAAGGCTTATCATCAACCGCATCGAAGCGGAAGACTTCAAATTATTTCTGTCATTGCGAGCCAGCCCGCAGGCTGGCGTGGCAATCTCCACGTCCTTCCTCTGTCATTTCGAGGAGCGCAGCGACGTGACAATCTCCTGCGCCGCAGGCGCCTTGGCTCCCCTACCAGGGGAGCTGGCAGAAATCTATGATTTCTGACTGAGGGGTTAAACTGCAGGAGCCTGCATCGGCGCCTGACCGCCCATTGCCTGCTGCATTTGCATCTGTCGCATCATCTGCGCCTGCTGTCGCTCCCGCTCCAGCCGTGACTCCAAGAAGCTCTTGGTGGTGCCGGCACCGGGATAGTGCAGCTCCTCCATCTTCGTCCAGAAGAGGATCAACGTCTCCGTGGACTGAGGATTACCAAAGGCGCCTGTTTGCAGATTCATCCGGGTTTCCTGCCACAGAGCTTCCCGGTTACTTGCCAGCGGAGCAGAGGTATCACAGCTAAACAGAAACTGATCATTCCAGTAGTACTGTCCATCAGCGTCCTTCTCAAGGAAGTCGTACCGGTTAAATTCTTCATACACCGTTTCGCCCTTCTCGTCCTTATAGCTAACGGCCCGAGGCTCATCGGAGTACGCCAGCCAATACTTGAAGATCAGCTCAAACAACTCCGCATAGGCAGCATTCTTCATGATTCGCTTACTCTCCAGCCGTCCGGCAGCTTGGGCAGCAGACGTCTGTTTGGCAACGCCGCTGGTGGCGGTGGGATCCCGACGCCCTTGGAAGGAATCGGTGATGCCCAGGATCTGTCGGGCCTCCTCGTAAACCTGCGCCAGATATGCCAGCTCATACTGCAGCTCACCGGAGAACTGGTAAACGTCAATAAACTGTTTGTCCGAAATTGTCTCCAGATACCAAACCTCTCCGTCCTCCGGATCCGTCTGCAGGTGCGCCTTGGGCGGCAGCGTGATCCGGGTACCGGCCTTCAAGAGCCGGTCAATGATCTTCTTGGACAGCCGATTGACGGTGTTCTGCTGATCCTCGATTGCGTCCACGTCGGAATTACCCAGAAGCTGGCCATACACCGACACGCTCCGCTGGATGACGATGGGGTACACATCCGGCACATAGTACGGCACCTTCGCCGGAATCATAGCCGGCAGCCCCTGCTCGTCCAGACCAGGCTGCGCGCCGGGAATCACCAGCCCACTGGCAGTAGACATGGGCACAAAGATCTGCTCATACTTCTGGGTACGGCTCTCGAACTTCTCGCAGCCACACCAGGGACACGGCCCACCGTCATAGCGTTGCTCCGGTTCAGCCGGTACAGCACCGGGAATACCCATGGGCTCCAAGCCCATCTGCTCATCTGCCAGACGCATGGCAAGCATTTCCGCCGCCATCTGCCCCTCCGGATCCGCTTCCGGAGGCGCAACACTCTGCCGCATAGCACCGGCAAGGATCTGCCCGGTCGCCGGCCGCTGCATTCCACACTTGGCGCACACCTGCTGCCGCCGTGCCTGGTAGTTTTCCAGATCCTCCAACTCCACATCGTTGACCCAGCTGTAACGGTCAATCCCGCCATCGTCATTGATGGCAAAGCCCACATACTGCGTCACCGCATCCTCGCTGTGATCCGCATCCCCGGCGCCCCGGATCTCCGGTTCAGACTCACTTTCGTGGTACACGCTCTTTCCATACCGCCGCCGCACAGCAGCCTTGGTGGTGGGAAGCTTCACGATAAACCAGTCCATATCTGCCACCGAGGTGTACACGCCCGGCTGGGGAGCGAACTGCTTGGGATGCACCATCGCAATGTCAACCTCACCCACGGTGGTGTGGGTGCGCTTGCTGTTGTCCCAGTCGGTCAGATAGCCCACACCGCCCTGGATAGGCACGGTGCGCTCAGACATATCGTTGATCCGCTCCATGGGCAGCCGATCCAGCTCATTGCGGATCAGATGCTCAATGAGCGCAGCCAGCTTCTCGTCCTTTTTTCGCCGAGGCGTCACCTTCGGCTGAGGGATCGCCACCGAAACCTGGGATTCCACATTCTCAAAAATGATGTTGCGTACGTGAGGTGTCTGCTTATTGCTGCCATCGGCATTCTTGTCACCGGACACCATCGTCCGAAGCTCCCGATCGCCCCGATACAGTGCCTCCCGGTGATCCATCTTCCCCACTTCCGCCTGATAGTAGGTGTCGCTCTGACTTAGCCGACGCTGCCAAAGCTCCAACTTAGAAATCGTGTCCATATCCACATTCCCTCCAAAACTCTGCATTCCCTGCGCCGAAGGCGCCTTGGCTCCCCTTCCAGGGGAGCTGGCGAAAATCTTTGATTTTCGTCTGAGGGGTTAATTCCATTCGTATCACCTGGGCTTGCCCCACAGCTGGATCATCCGCTGACGCTCCTGGGGGCCTGCCCGGTTGTAATCCTGCCACATATCCGCCGTCCACTTGGACGAGGCAACCGAATCGGTACTTTCCGGAGCCGTGCGCTGCTGAGAGCGGATCGCATGAGCAATGGCCAGCGACATTACCAGATCGTCATGCTCTCCCTGCTCCGCCTGAGGCTTCCATCGCTCGTCATATACAAAGGTCAGCATCTCGCCCAGGGTGTCATAGTCCATAATGGTTTCCAGCGCCTGAGCAGCCACATCCTTCAGCCCATCAATGATCACAGGACGGGTCTTGGGGGTGGTCTCAAAACCGAAGGCATTGATCAGAGCGCCGGTGAAGTTGTCATAGCGCTGACGCACATACAGATTCCGGTACCCCAGCTCCTCCAGCAGCATCTCCGGGTAGGTGGAGTAGTTGACCTCGATGCCGATGAGCGCCTCATTGTAGTACATACCCAGGCAGTAGGCCTGCTCCGCAAACATCCGCTCACCGAACTGATGATGGATCACAGCCACCTGCTCGCCGGTTCGATTATCCAATACATGGGCCGCAAAGAAATCCGTGCCGGTACCAGCGGTGTCACCGCCCAGCACATAAGGGATTCCCTTTTCCGGCTTCTTCCGGATCCGAACCGGACCGCCCTTTTCCGGTACCCAATCCCAGGAGAGGATCTTGCCGGTGGCGCTGTAAACCACCCGGAAGGAGCCATACTCCCAGACTTCCTGCCGCACCTGCTCCCGGCGCAGCACCAACGCAGCCTTGTCAAAGGCACATCGACCTGTGGAGATAAACGCCTCATCCGGAGTGCAGGGATACTCCTGATGAAATAGATCCAAATCACCGCCGCACTGCTCCGCAATGCACCAGCGCCGCCAGGCAAGCTGCTCGTCATCCAAACCAAAGGCGTCCACCAAGGTCTGCTCCTCCGGCGTCCGCTGGAAGTTGGGCAAGGGCTTGCGCCGATAATCGGGCATTTCGAACCAGGCGAAAAACACCGGTATGTAGCCGTCGGTGCCGTCCTTTTGGGCCTGCACCGCCGCATCCCATTTTTTCTTGAAATCCTCATATCCGTTGGCGGTGGACTCGATGACGATCACCGTTCCGGGCTTATCAGGCACCGCCTGAACCAGACCGGTAAAGGTCTCCGATTTATTTCCCGGCCAGAAGGCATACTCCGAAAGGTGCAGACACTTGATGGTGGAACCACGTCCAACGCCGCTGCCGCCGGCGGTGGCGCACCGGATCCGGCTGCCCAACCCTTCCGCTCCTTCCGGAGAACGGGAAGATCTGTCAAAGGTCAGCTCCTTGGCATTAGATGCCCGAAGCATAGGCTTGATTGGCTCCGGCAGACAGTCGTAAAAGAGCTTTGCCATCCGGAACAAATTCCCGGTGGATTCTTCCTTGTGAGCAACGATCATGCTTTCCACGTGCCGTGCCGTAGCCGTCAGCCAGAAGATGATGGCCACCGTCACCGTGCTAAAGCCCATCTGACGGGCCTTCAGGATGATGATCCGCACCGGCTTACCCTGCTTCCATTGCTCCCGGAAAACCTCATACAGCCGCATTTGCGGCGGATTGAGCACCAACGAGATCAGGTTTGCATTCTTGTCCCGGATCTTGAGAAACCGCTGAATGAACAACAGACAGTTAAGCAGCAGCCGTTTCAAAATTCCTGTTCCCCTTCCTCGCCCAGGGAGCGCAGATACTGCTCCACGCTCATACCGGTGGCGATTACCGCCTGGCGATCCCGGTACCCGTAGTTGTTCTCCAGATTGAACTTGATCCCGGGGATATCCTTGCCGGGACGGGTCAGAAGCTGATTCTCGTTCCAGGCACGCATGACCCCCTGCGCGTACGATGTCGTGTCGGAAAACTTCTCATCCTGGCAGTAATCCGCCCAGGTGCTCCGGTGGATCCCTAACGCCAAACACATGGCGCTCACTGTCGGAGGCTCCAGGAACACCAGCCGCACCAGAGGCTGCCCCAGGCGATTCATAACCGGCTCATCGGCATACACCGGATGACCGTACTTGTCCAGCTCCCCGGTGGGTTTGCGTTCCACCACCGGCTCATCCCGGCTGATGGAGTCGAAATACCACTGCACCGCCTTGCCCAGCGTCCTGGGCGTATATTTCTTCACCGCCATAACAATCCTCCTCCCAAACACGCTGTCATTGTGAGCCGGCACGCAGGCCGGCGCGGCAATTCCAAAGACCTTCCTCCGCACCCCTTGGCTCCCCTCCCAGGGGAGCTGGCGAAAATCTTTGATTTTCGTCTGAGGGGTCAGCCTTCCCCTCTGGGGAAGGTGGCACGGCGAAGCCGTGACGGATGAGGCCGTCCGACTATCAGCCATGCCGAGAAAAACAAAAAGCCCGCACCACCGATCCACCTTCAGATCAGCAGCGCAGGCAAAAATAAAAGCCCGTACCCAGATCACCCCTAAGGCGAATCAAGGCACAGGCACATCAGGCACAGGCACACTCGAGATATTCAAGACGCTTTCTTTTCCGCACAGCTTGCACTTCACCGGAAGATCCTTCACCGCCGAAGATGGCAGCACCCAGATCACGGTACCCTTGCCGCAGGCCGGACAAGCAACACGTCTTCTGTTTGTCTTCATTTTACCACAGCTTTCCTTACTTTGCAAGAGAAATCCACCTCCGATTTTTCATTTTCCCTATTATTATACACTACCCCAAGTCCGAATTTTTCTTTTCAGTTGTTTCGCACCGTTTTGTCATTGCGAGCCAGTGCGCACACTGGCGTGGCAATCCCCTCCGGCATTGCAATCCGCCTCCGGCAGCCTCGCCATCACATAGCTAAACCGCCCATAGCAGTTTTCACACTCCGCCCGATCCAGGATAAACGCCCCTGCCGGCGGCAGCAGCGCCGTCCCGGCGGTGACGAAGGTACTCTCCGTCTCCGGCTTGCGCAAATTCCTGCTGGCACTCCAGCTCCGGTCGCCCACGTGGCGCCGGCCTTTCTCCCGGGGCTCCTTGGTCAAATATTTTCCCCAGCGCTCCGGGCCGTCCCGACCGAAGCCCTCAAAATCCACATTGTCACCGTTCCTGCGCCAGAGCGCCATGATCTCACAGTAATCGCCGCCGGTGTCGTTGACGATCAGGTGATGATGCAGCCGGCCACCGGAGTGATACCCTTCCGTGGTGTATACATACAAAAGAGGTTGTCCCCGGGCATTCCGGGTCTTTCGCAATAGACGAATAAAATATTTGATCCGTTTGATGGCTTCCTCCCGATGCCGGGGAAGCTGCTCATCCCGGTAGGTGAGCGTAACCACCAAATCGCTGCTGCGAAAATTCGCCGCTAAAATCAGCATCAACCGTTGCCAGCTGAGCTTTGCGTTCAAGCTCTCCCGGGCAGGCGTGGAAATCATCGACTTTGCCTCCCTGCGCTGCCCCGGATCCGACCCACGGATGGCGGTGTATTGCACCGCCATCCACAGTGTCCCGGCCTGAACGATCTTCAACCGTTCCTTAGCCATATTCCTCCTAAATAATAACTGTCATTGCGAGGACGGCTCTGCCGCCCGTGGCAATCTCCCGGGCCAATGTTCCCTCCATAACCTCGGCTCCCCCTTCTAGGGAAGCTGGCGAAAATCTTTGATTTTCGTCTGAAGGGTCAGCTCAGTCACCACCTTATACCCATCTGCCTTCAGCTGCCGCTGTGCATCCTTCCCCGGTACTGTCGCATCCGGCCCATAGGCCATCACGGCTCCGTTTCGTAAGACTTGCCACATTTCGATTCTTCCCTCAATTCGGCGACCTTCTTTTCATAATGACGGATCAGCAGGTCATACATTTTGTAGTAGAGCGCTTCCTCCTCCTTATGCATATGCCAAAACCAGACTTGTGCGGCACCCAGCACACCCATAAGGATTCCAATTAGCAAACAGGCTAAATGCGTCCAAGTCATCCCCGCACCCCCAGCCGCTCGCATACTCGGGCCAGTGTGTTTGACGCAATCTCCAGAGTGGAGCGATGCTGAATCAGCGCATCCTCAAAACACATAACAGGCGGAGTCTTTTCCGTTTCAGTGTCACCGCCGCCGAAGAGATTCTTCTCGATCTGCATCGCCATAGACACAATCGCCAGCCCGACGCGCTCAGTGTTCTCCATCAGATCCACCAGCGGCACCATCTGCCGAGCAGTCACCGACATATCCGGGCAGCAGCCATTCCGATCATCATAACTCATAACATTTCCTCCTAAGTAATAATTTTTCCTCGTAGGGGCGGTCTTTGACCGCCCGAAAGCTTTCCCAGAGGAAAGACATCCACACGTCCTACTCCGTTTTCAAATCAAACAATGTTACGAAATGCTTTCTTGCCTGCATTGGCATCAACCAGCCGCTTTTCAGTTGCCATCTTCAAACACCACCTTCAGCGAATTTTTAATGACTTCCACAGCATCCAGAATGCCATTTGCAATATTGGGTTCAACGACATAGGAAATCCCTCCAAGCCATCCCAATGTCCTATTGATGTCTTCCATTGCCTTCAGCTTTTCAGGCGCCATCAGCCTTCCGTGCTTCACAGCCTCCGCCTTACCTCTGGCATAGCCCTCCGCATCGCCCTGCCGGCGACCATTCTCAAACGCCTGCGCACAGGCTTCTTGTACTGTCATAACGATCATCCTTCGTGATCATAGCCTCCGCTTTCTTCACCGTGACGGCCTTGCCGTCATCATCCACATACAGCTTCGCGATGCCGTCCACGATCTTGAAGCCGATCTTCTCCAGCTCCTCCAGGATGAAACCGATTCCCTCATCCCGGTACCGGGCAGTTAGCTCAGCGATCCGCTCACGAACCCGAACCTGCCGCTCATAGCCAAAGCCAAACACATCGTTCATGGCAATGGCCGACAGGATCATGGATACCTGGGTGGTCTGCACCGCATGGGTATCTATCTCCAGCTGCCGCCGGGATTGCCCCTGATTGGGAGCACCGAAGAACTCCCCGGATATGGGCATTCCCAGCTCCTTCATCCGCTGGGTGACGTGAGCCATACCCACATCCGGATCCTCGT
Organism: Faecousia sp.; assembly: GCA_045590815.1. GTDB lineage: Bacteria > Bacillota > Clostridia > Oscillospirales > Oscillospiraceae > Faecousia. The sequence continues at coordinate 15,408 of JAZNRS010000097.1, read as the reverse complement.
AAAACTCGTCCTCCAGCTCTTTGTAGTGGAAGGAGTAACGAACCAACCGCTGATAACCGATACCCTCCACCTGATACAGCGCCACGCTAACGATGTACAGCGTCACCCGGGCAGAATGCCCACGGCAAACAGCAATGTCATTTTGCTGCTGCATCCGCAGCCGCTGGGCATAAGGAATATCCGACCTGCCCATAATCGACCGGCTGCGATGCTTTTTCTTCTGAGCCATCCTTTTACTCCTCCAAATCGTAAGCAGCATCAAGTGCAGACCGCAACGAATCGATCAAATCACTTACCTTTTCTTTATCCCAGGCTTTCCGCTGCTGGGAAGCTTCGAAAAGATGTGCTTCTATGCTGTCATCAGCATACTCAACCACGTCCGCAACTTCCTCGTCATCCCGGTCTCGGCTATAGCACGCCGCAACAATTCTCAATTCATCGATGGACTTGTCACCGGAATACTTATGAAACATCCTGATAGTGCCGTCTTTCCGGCGGTAATAGACAAGGATCATGTATCTTCCTCCACCGGTTGCCGAAGCCACGCCAAGGTGCAAGCAATACATCTATCATCAGGAATTGCATCGCCCAAAGCTTCCTCCTTAACGCACTCCATCAGATTCTTGCAGTATCCCAAGCTATCCGCCTCATAGATCAGCTTCGCCAGCTCTTCATCGTTCATCGCCCGGATCTGATCGCCGTGGGTGGTGATTTTATTCTCGCAATTGCCCAGCGCATGGCACCGGCCATCCTCGAAGCAGCCCTTTTTGCCAAGCTTGCAAGTCACATTGACTAAAGGCTTACTTTGCATCGGTGATGTTTTATCCATTGGCATCCTCCCATGCGACTGGCATGAAGATGTGGCTCATGACAATGCCGTCTTTAATCAGCACCGTAACACCCTTGCCCATGGTTCCAAGCAGGCCATAGCTGCACCATCCACAGGAGCACTTATAGGGATCCTTGCTGATAGCGCCACAAGAGGGGCAATGAAAACCCTTGTCTTCCAAACTGTCAAAGAACGCATCCCTGGTATCGAACACGCGAACCTGTCCATCCTTTATCGTTGGCTGTTTGCATTCCTGGTAATAATTCAAAAACCAGTAGCTGCGGTTTTCCTCCCAGCTTTTCAGGACATCCAGATAAGGAATCCCGGTCTTTTCCTCATAATGCTTTGCTCGGTCAACAGCCCACTTAAACGATTCGCAGTATTCGCATTTATGATCACACAGCACCCCAGTTTCACCATATTGCAGCATACTCTCAATGCAGCCCTCGGTGAAATGCTCACACCATCGTCCAGGAAAATCTCCTTTCCTACGTAGATCGACCGCAACTGTCTCGATAAGGCTTTCAATGCCATACGGGGTCTTGTTGTTTTTATCCATTATCATTCTCCTTTCGGCGGCTCAGGCAAGGGCATCCAATGGGTGACACTTTTAGTGTTCGTGCCGTAGACCTTCCACCAACCATTAACTCCCAGAAATACGCCCTGTTCTACTTTATCACCTCGGCAGACGATAACCCGGACACCACTTTTCGGCATCCGCTCCGTTACCGGGATCCAGCGGCGTTCCTGCTCCAGTTCCTCAATCCGCTTCTGCTGGGCTTCCAGTGCATCGGCGGCCTCGTCTATGTAGTCCAGTACGTTGGGATTACTTTCATCCCGAAGGATTTCGATTAATTCGTTGGTTTTCATATTTCGTTCTCCATAAATTCCTCCCAGTCTATCTGACCGGGCAAAATATCGTACTCCATCCACCAGTTGAATACGTCCTGTCCAGTGGTGCCCATGCGCCAGGATCCCTGCATCTTGCCTCTGCGCTCTCGCTCTCGGAGCATATTTTGAAAAGCCAGTATGTAGAGGTCTTTATACTTAGGCCAGCGCTGAAACTCCTCCTCCCGGCCGTGCTTACCGGCCATTGGACAGCCAACGCAGCCAACCCGGCACCAGCCTTCGGCATAGCAGGGGTTTAGGGGCTTCTTGGCATCCGCAAGGAAATCCCAAACATCTCCGTCTTTCCAGTCCACAATGGGATTAACCACCCGTTTTGCTTTCAACCGGCAATTCTCAAACAGCATTCGTTTGTCGTCATTGTCGTTATTCAGGATGATCCGGTGCTCTTTGTCGCCGCCCTTCTCGTAGATGCCCCGACTATTCTTTCTGGATGTAGACTCTGCCCACCGAACACCGGTAGCAATAAACCGGCCAGCACCGCCGGTCTCTTTCAAGACAGCGCAGCAGTAGCGCACCACCCGGGTTGGAGGCATCAGTTTCTGGGGAATCAGGCTCCACATAGACACAGACTTTCCCTTGTAGGTTGGCATATTGATGATGTACTTGATGCCCAGTTCCTCAAGGCGCTTCGCCTCCTGCCGGACAAAGCGGACGGTTTCAGGCGCATCAGCGGTGGTGTGATTGTGCATGACCTCGAAGGGGATACCGGACCGGATCGCCAGCTCTTTGACAACAGAACTGTCCTTGCCACCGGAGTCAGTAATGATCAGTGGCTGGCCATATTTTGCAAGGCTCATTTCAGATGCGATTTTCAGCCGCTCGATAGCGGTTTGTTCAAGGTCGCTCATAATAATCCTCCATCGAACAACCCGGGCATCTCAAAATTGCACCACAGCACCTCAGTCCGGGGATCGCTGTTCTGGTTGTAAGATTTCCGGGTGATCCGGCTCCACCCCTTCAATTCCCGGTCATACAGTTCTGACGGATAACCGCTGAGTATCACTGTGCCTTTGTGCTGAAGGAGCGCCGCCAGCAGTTCCACATGATCCTGCTCGGTCATTTCGTGCCGGTACTGTTTGCCGCCTCTGGTATTCAGTAGATAGGGCGGATCGGCGTAAATCAGGACATTGTCATGATTGAATTTGCGGATCACATCAAGGGCAGGCCGGTGTTCTATCTGTACGCCCTTCAGGCGCTCTGCGGCAACTGCAATGTCTTCAGGAAGTCTGTTCCAGCAGTTGACACAGTAGGATCTCTCACGGGCGTAAACATCGATCTTGAACCCGGTCTTTTGGTAGGTCTTGAATCCATGCCCCATCTTCGACCGAATAGCGAACCGATACGCCCGATCAAAATCACTGGATCCTCGGTTGGCGTGGGCATCGTCAAACACATCTCTCGCGTAGGGAGTCAGGGCGATGGCCTGCGCCAATTCCTCAGGCTGTTCTCGCAGTACCCGAAAGAAATTCACGATATCGCCGTCTATATCGTTGACGGTTTCGATAGCGGAAGGCGGTTTGTTGAACAGCACAGCACCGCTGCCGAAGAACGGCTCCAGATAGGAGCGATGGGGTGGCATCAGGGCGATAATCTCCTTCGCCATGCCCCATTTCGCACCAGGGTAGTTCAGCAATGCATTCAAGTCAGTTTCCTCCCAACTGTCCATCCGTGCGCCCCAGCACCGCCCGAATTGCGCACTCCGCCGGGCAGTGTTCACACTTATCTTCCAGCTCTCCGGCTTCGCACACATAGGGTCAGTGGCACATTTCGCAAACATACTCCATCACCACATCGAATGGCGTTTCTTTCATAGCTACTCCTGAAACGGCATATCCGGATCCGGCGTGGTGATCTCAGCAAACTCCTGCTGTACGTATGCCGCCTCCCGATTTTTCCGACGGGCTTTCTTTCCATCGGCCTGCATCTTGCCGACCACATCGCCTGTGCGCTGTGCCTTAGCGAAGGTCTGATGCTGGCCATCAAAGCTGAGCAAGCTCTGGAAGCATTCACCCTCTTTGTTCTTGGTGACCGTCAGCTTCCGGTTACCGCCGGGATTACTTTTCTTCTCCAAATGGAGCATCATGATCAGATCCGCATCCTGCTCCAGCTGCCCGGACTCTCGAAGATCCGAATTTTTCGGCGTCCGATCTTCATCCGACCGGGACAGCTGACTCAGCCCCATCACCACAACGCCCATGCCCTGGGCAATGTTGTGCAGGTCAATGGATGCCGCCGTCACCTGCTCATACCGGTTGCCGCCCCGGCTGTTCACCAACTGCACGTAGTCCACGATAGCGATCTGATACCCGCTTTCCAGGATCCTCGCCCGAATATCCGCAGTGGTAAACCCCGATGCCGGGATCAGATCCAGATTCCGGCTCACCACATCCTGGGAGGCGGCAACCACCCGATCCCATTCCAGTTCCGTCAGTTCTCCGCTTTTGATTGCGCCCATATTCAGCCTCCCAACGGAAGCCATCAGCCGGTCAAACAGTTTTTCCGAGCTCGTCTCCAGTGAGAAAATACCCACCTTGTAATTTTTCGCCCAATGCCACGCGCACTGCAGGGCAAAGGCCGTCTTGCCTACGGAAGGCTCAGCGCCCAGAATTACGAAATCACCCGGCTGCACAAACAGCAGCTCGTTGAACGCATGGATCGGCCAGGATAAGTATGTCGCCCGTTTCTGCTTCCGCTCCATGAAGGAGCGCATCGCACCGGACATATCCACAGCGCCGCTGCGGTTTTTATCCGCTAACAGCGCAACAGCCTGCTCGGTCAAGTTCCGGGCAGCCTCCAGCGATTCCACCGCTGCAAGCTCAGGCGCCAGACCTCTGAGGCGTAGGATCCGGGACTGTTCCCGGCACAGCTTTATGTACTGATCCACATTGGCGGCGCTGGGCACCACATCCATCAGCTCTGCCAGAAACCTTCTGTAAGAGCCGTTGCCGTCATCACCAGCCAGAGCGTTCGCCACCGTCACCACGTCCACCGGCTCGCCCTTTTCAAAAAGCCGCCGCATGGCCTGATACACCGTCGCGCACCCGGCGGAATAATCCTCCTCAGCCGTCTCAGTCAGTACCCGGCTTACCAGCTTCGGCTCGATGAGCGCAGCACCCAGCACACTGTACTGCGCCTCCAACCAATTATCTCTGTTTACACGCATTTGTAGCTCCTTTCTTCCTTCGGCCCTGCCTGAGCCTCCCGATTCAACGGAAAGATTCCCTGCCAGTTATGCTCTGTGGCGTTATCCAGCAAAGCGATCATCACAACCGGCTGACCGTCAGACAGCTTCACCAGCTTATTGCAGGTGGCAGTCACGGCCTGCGCCGTCTTATACGGTTTCTTTAGCGCCACCCGATTCTTCGCAAACCGATCTGCCGCCAGATACAGCCCATTCTTCACCTGCGCCGGCTGCTCCGGGAAACTCCGCCGGATCCAATCCTCAAACAGCGGCATAGGATCAAAGTCCGCCGCCGAAGGAGCCGAAGTTTTTTGCTTTTCTTTTTCGTTTTTATTATTTTTCTTTTTAATATTATTACTAATACTTGTATTGGTCTCTCCGCAAATATTTTCTATACCCTCCCGAAAATCTTTTCTAGGGGTATGGAAAATATTTTCTAGTGGCTGTTCGTCAGGTGCGGACACTCGCAAGTAGATTTTTCTGCTTACGATCTGCCCAGACACATCCCGCTCAATGTGCACCGATATATGCCCGTTGTCCTTCAGCACTTTAATTAACCCTGTGATGGTTCGCTCTGACAGCTTGTACAGCGATGAAAAATAAGCATTGCTGGCATAACAAAATCCATTTTCTCCAACAAGCGCCGAAATCTCCCCATAAAGCAGCTTGGCGTTGGCGGGGATTCGGTCATCATATCGCACATCTGCCGGGATCACAGCAAAATAACCCGGCCTTTCCTTATCCACACCAACGCCTCCTTGACATTCGCAGTAAAAACATATATAATTTCATTGTGTTCTTCTCCTGTTTTCGGGGAAGCCTGCGGCGGTGCGCTCCATGCATCGCCGCTCTTTTTATGCCCTAGAACGCTTGTCATTGCGAGCCAGTGCGCTGCGACTCGCTAAGAGCCGATGCTGGCGCATCGGTTGCTCGCTTGCACAGCCCTGCGGGGCTAGACACTGGCGTGGCAATCCCCTAGTAAAAGCGCTCATCATCAATGTCACGAATCGTTGCTTCTGCCTTCGCTTGAGGTAGCAAACATCCTATCCGCCTTAGCCCAAATCGGGCTCTCCTCCGCCAGCACGCCGGAGATCACCTCACGAAACAGATCAGCAGTCTCCGGATCTTCCCTGCGCAGATCCCCGTAGATTGCCAAAACAATATTGCATACATCATCAGCAATCTGCTTCAGGTCACCCTCCACAGTCATGTGGCACCCCACATTTTCACCAACCTTTGCCTCGATCATGCCGGATCCTCCTCTTCCTTCTGCTCATACCGGCAATCACATATCTCATCCGGATCCAAATACGCCATGCAATCCGGGCACCGTCTAAAACACATCTTCATTCCTCCTTTTTCGGCTGCACAATGCTGCAGCCTTCACCACTAATTACAGTCGTCCACATAGGACTCCCAGGATCTGCAGCCAACGACCGGACAGCACGCTCAAAAAACTCGCCTGATTGCCGATCTGCAACCGCAATTCTCGCTTTGATCGTGCTGATCAGAACACAGACTTCGGCAACGCAACCGCCAAGGTCACCAGAAACTATCAGCTTATCCTTTCCGCCCTTGGGCGACCCAATATGCGCAATCAGCATACACTTACCTCCATAACCGTCATACGTACTCTTCCTCTCTCTTTTGAATTTTTCTCAGATCAGCCTTTCCATGCCCAAGAAACGCCAGCAGGATCACCGGATCCGGACGGATCGCCTTCACCAGCTTCCGGATCTCCGATACCTCCAGCCGATCCGGATCCAGCAGCTTTTTCCCTGAGTGTAGACCGGGGGATCCCGGCAGCCTCCGCCAGCGCTCGCTGGCTCATCAGATCATAATAGCCCTGCTGCCGCCGCACCTCCCGGGAAAAATCCTCACGGGCATATTTCTCAGCATGTTGCGGGATTCTCGGCATTCTTATCCCTCCCCGCTGTCGATCCTGGTCACGACCCGGTACAGCTTACCCGGCCGCAGGAAGTAAAGCCCACCCAGCTCCAGCACCTGTGGTGTCTGAAATAGCTGCTTGCGCTTCCCTTCCTTTACCTGCCCGTCATTCTCGATCCGAGCCGGCACGATTTGATAAAGCATCTGATCATCTCCTTCTTCTGTTTTCTGTATTGCCAAAACATCCACCGTCATTGCGAGGGCAGCAGGCCCATAGCAATCTCCCGGTAAAAGCCTAACAATGCTGCATGTGGTGGTTGGGGCAACGCCTCCCTCCGGGAGGCAGCACGGCGTACCGTAACGGATGCGGCTTCCAACGACTGCTGTCATTGCGAGCCATCGCAGGATGGCGTGGCAATCTCCCGGAATCCGCTGCAAACTTTGGGTACATCCCAGACCCGGCGTCCGCTTCAACTTTCCTGTCATTGCGAGCCAGTGCGCACACTGGTGTGGCAATCTCCTGAAAATTCGCACACACTTTGATCCAGAACGCTTTTACACTTCCCAGACCCGGCGTCCGCACACCGGGTCCGGGACGGCCCGTCTTTCCGGGCTGCCAACGAATGAAACGAGGTAGCGGCTTCCGCCGCTGGAGGGCAAGGCCGGATTCGAACCGGCTACCTTCGGCAGTGCTCGCCGACGTGCTTCCTCAAAGCACCTCTCGCCCATATAAGCCTTCCCCTGGGGGAAGGTGCCCCGGAGGGGCGGATGAGGGTCTTAAAACCGCTGTCATTGCCATGCCAGTGTACGCACTGGCGTGGCAATCTCACGATTTTTTGCAGTCACTGCGGGGTTTTCATCCCCGCTGACCGCAACTAGGTAAAACCTACCGGATAATATTCCAATCCAAACGAACGCAGCGAAGTCCGAATGCGGGGAACTTCCGGAACTAAGCCCAGATCGCCAGGAAGCGGAATATTATCAATCCATCCTTGCATCATCTGTCTTCCTCCTTCATTGGGCACCGCAGGAGTCGAACCTGCGCACATCCGGCAATCTCGCCGCGCTCTTCCGCTGAGCTAGCGCCCATATCATGGATACTTCAATCCATATCGTAGGGGCCGATGCCCACATCGGCCCATTCACCTCGCGCAGCACCTAAGAAACCACTGTCATTGCGAGCCATCCCGCAGGATGGCGTGGCGATCTCCCGATGCACCCCCACCACTGCGCACCATCGGGGAGGCCGGAATTGAACCGGCCTTCAGGCGGTGAAAGGATGAAGCCCGCCGCTTCCGCCCAAGGAGTCAGGCACCAGAACCCCGATCTGCCCGCTTTCCGTCGCAATACAGCAAGATCCCATTGCGACGCATATCCTTCAGAATTTCTTTGCCGTAGCCCAGCCCAGGCACCGTGGAGCTGCACAGCACCACGGTACCCCGCCGGAGCTCGTAAATATGTCCGTTCTCCATCAGACCCACCTACTTGTAGATCAATTTCACCTGCCCGGTGATCCGGTGCCGAATGATCATACTTTGCCGCTGATCCTGGACGACCGTCCACAGCAGCGGATTTTCGCCGGCCTTCTTAATGACCTTCTGCTGCTCCTTGCTGGGCGTTGCATTCTTCTGAGCCATTATGCAAACCACCCCAGGCAGAAAAACAGAGCCAGCCATGCGGCACCGATGGCGATCGCCATCGCCACATTCAGACAGGCATCCAGCCGACGCATCCGCCGCACCCGCCGATCGACCTTTCGCCCTTCCGGGCGCAGCCGTGCATTTCGCTGCTCCTCATCGGCGACCAGGATCGCCGTCCGCTCCCTGCGGTTCGCTTCCGTACGCCAGTTGAAATAGTTCATACGTCATCCTCCTTGTTACTTTCCGGCACCAGTAAGACCTGTGCCACCATAGTCAATACAGATTCGGGATGCGCATTCACCAGCTCCGCCAGATGACTGATCAGTGCCGCCAGCGCCTTCACGGCCGAGTCCACTGTCAGCGCCGCAATGCTGCGCTTAAAAATCACCGACCCTGGCAGCTTCTCAAACCGGATCTCCACCCGGTCATCATCATAAAACAGCGCCTTGCGCTTTTCTTCTTCCATGACTTCCTCCTTATGCCGCCCTGCGCTGCTGAGCAGCGCCTTGGCTCCCCTTTCAGGGGAGCTGGCGAAAATCTTTGATTTTCGACTGAGGGGTTCACCCCCTCTGCGCTTTTTGCCTCTCGGCCGCCAGGATCACATTCGCCGCGGCCTTCCGGATCTCCTCCATCCGCTTTGCCCGCTCCTCAGGAGTCAGGATCGGTCTGCGCACCCGCACTATGGCTTTTTCAGTTCGATATTCCATTGCAATCATGTATTCATCCATAGCAAAACCTCCCCTTCTCCCAATTTACGCCTCACCGATTGTCCGCTATGCTTGCCTTGTCATCTCGAACGAAACCGAAGCCCCTCACATCACGCCCTCCGGCGGTCACAGTTTCATAATTCAGACCATTGAATTCTACCTATTTCCTGTTATAATGGTGTTGGAGATGGGGCCACATTACGGGAGGGACCATGACATATCTCATCACCTACGACCTGAAGAATCCTGGGCAAAAATATGACAATTTGATCGATGCCATCAAGGCATATGGAATATGGGCAAAAATCAGCAGCTCATGCTGGGCGATCAAAACAAACCAAACAGCAGCACAAATTTGCGACAACCTAATGCTATACATTGACGCAAACGACATTCTCTTTGTATGTGATTTTGATGATTGGGCATCGTATAATCTCAACAAAGAAGTCGTAAATTGGCTCAACAGTTAAATCTTGACCCCATCTCCATTTGGGATGCAGCATGAATCGTCACCTCAACCTGCTGCCCCGGCCCATACTTCTCCAGAAGCTGAACCAGCTCATCTGCAGTCTGAAAGATCTCACCGCAGATATCTTCGCCCGACCTTTGAATACGCAGCCTTCCATTCATTTTTGCCGCTTCTTCCAAGGGAGCGGCTTTCTTTCTGGCCATCTCTCCTCACCCCCTCACATCACGCCCTCCGGCGGCATTGATTTTCAACCTCACATTTGTTACAATCGACACGAAGGGAGGTGAAAGTATGAATTTCTACCCGGCCTACATTTGCAAGAACGGGCACGCAATATCCACATCAGCCTTGTCATGCGATGTTGAGTATTGCACGGAATGTAGTGCGCCTGTGATATCGGCTTGTCCCAACTGCCAAAACATGATTCGCGGTCATGTGTATGGCGTAAGCGGATATTACAAAGTGCCATCTTATTGCCATAAATGTGGACACGCTTTTCCCTGGACAGAAAAAGCAATTCAATCAGCTATTGCACTTTTGGCAGAAGACGAAAACCTAACAGCAGATGAATGCAATCGCCTAATAGAGGTATTACCGGATACTATTGCCGAAACTCCGGGAACGCAGCTTGCCGCAGCAAGATTTAAGAAAGCCCTCAGGTTCCTGGGCGACATTGCAGCAGATGGCATCCGCCAGTTCATCATCGACTTTGGCTGCGAGTTGATGAAGAAGCATCTCGGGCTTTAGCCTCTCGCAGCTCCAGCAGATAAAGCCGGTAACTTGGACACGGATCATGTCCGCAGTTATACGGCTTTTTCTTTAGCCAGCAATTGCAGACCAACCGAAGCTTCGCCGCACACTTGCCGCAAAAATTTGCCATTTCCGGATTCTCCGCCCCGCACTTCCCGCAGATCACGTCCCTCACCCCCTCACATCACGCCCTCCGGCGGTCTAGGCTGCATAAAGGCATCTACATTCACACTATAAATCGCTTGGAATTTCCTTCACTCAAAAAATCTCGTCCAGGAAAACCCCATAACTTCCGCAATCCTCTTAGCCATAGCCACGCTGGGCTTCCTAATCCCAATCTCAATGGATGCATAGGTACTCTGAGCAATCCCTATTTCCTGTGCAACTGCAGCCTGCGTGCGGTTCCCACGCATTTCCACAAGCCATTCCAGCATCTCATCTCCTCCTTTGTATTACGTTCTGTGTTTATCCTATCATTTCGTTTTGTGTTTGTCAACACATTTTGTGATTTTTTTTAAAATAAATAAATCACCTATTGCAATTGAACAATTTTTATGTTCTCATAATTGCAAGAGGTGATCTTCAATGTTTCGTATTCAATTAAAGAAACTTCGCGAAGCAAGCGAATATAAATCCCAAAGTGCTTTTGCCGAAGCTATCGGAGTATCTCAATCTACTGTCGGCAACTGGGAATCTGGGACACGAGAGCCGAACTTGAAAATGATTCTTAAAATTGCGCAAACACTTAATGTTTCCGTTGATGAACTTCTGTGTAATGAAACTGCATACACGGTGAACGAGAAATGGGTTTGCGGCGAGGCCGGTTACTGGGATGGCAATCGACTAAGCGAAATCCGCATCTTGCATGGCTACTCTATAGATAAACTTTCTGAGCTTCTCGATATAACCACGGATGAATATACCAGCTTAGAAACGGGCTCGTCCGAGCCTACCTTCGCATTACTCCTTCGGATGGCAGATGTTTTTGAATATCATTTGGATTATATGTGCCAAAGAATGATGCGACTCGACAATCCATCAATGAAGCGCATCGGTAACGAAAACTTGTTGATAAGGAAATATCGCGCCTTAGACGAACGCGGACAGTCTGCTGTTTGGAACATCCTAAATCATGAATATGATTCTCTCTCCGGGGAGAAGGCTAACGCTACTCTCAAAGAGGCCTAGATGAGCCAATTTAAATTATATGTAATTGCTAAATATATGGATACTGCTCCGTGGAAAGAGAGATATATACCATGGCCTTAGTTACTTGCCCAGAATGTAAAAAACAAGTCTCATCGCAGGCATGTTCCTGTCCTAATTGCGGCTTCCCTTTATCATCACCTAATCCTGAAATCCTTAGCGATACCTCCGCGTCCAAGCAGACAGAACCCAGCTCGGGCAAGCGCGCCCTTATCAAAGGTATCATCTTTTCTGCCATTGCATTGTTCATAAGCGCAAACATCATCATTTACTTGTCCATGCTCTACCGCGAGCAAGAGCAGAAAGCATACAAAGAACAACTATTGCAAGAATCCATTGCAGAAAGCCAGTCCATAGAGCAATCCATAATCAATGAGGCGATGTCCGAGATAGAACGAATTGAGCAAGAAATTGCCCTGCAGGAATCCCTAGCTGAAGAAGAAAAACTACGTGCACGCAAAGAATATATTGCAAATCTTAATACCTTCAAAGAAAACATTGGCATAGGATCCACAGCCGCTGCCTATGTATGCTATACGACTAAATTGGTTTGGAGCGACACTATTTACGAAAGATACAACGAAGAAACAGTTGCGTACACACAAACTAATGGCAAATTTAATGAGGACTTTAACGTCTCCCTAACTAGACTATACGACTCCAAGGACATAAAAGATCATCTCTCTTTAATAAATGCAAACAGAAAGGCAACGCTTGCCGCCTATCAGGCTTTAATGAATCCCCCTCCTGAATTTGCCAACGCTTTTGCAGCTGTTGAGGATGTATATTCCGTTTATTTGGATATCACAAGACTTGCAATGTCTCCTTCTGGCTCTCTTAATTCATATACTGAAGAGTACATGACATACTACAATTTAAGCTTCGAAGTAATGGATAGACTAATGCCATTAATTCCGGACGAATGACATTGCATGCTATTTTGCTTTAACGAAAAATCGTCCCGGTGCTGCGAACACCGGGACGGCAGATACATCCACCCCAACCACCACAGAAGGAGAGGAGTGCCCCTATATCGTACCACACTCCCCTCTTGTTGTCAACAGAAGGAGCGATCAATATGTGGCAGCTACCGCCTTTATCCCCCAACGAAATCCTCATCTATCTCCGTAAATCCCGTACTGACGATCCTGTTCTTAGTATCGAAGAAGTACTGTCTAAACATGAGCAAATGCTGGATGAGTGGACGCGGCGCAATCTTTCAACCTCCGGTCCTGTTCCGGAGGAGAATCGCTATAGGGAAATCGTTTCCGGAGAAACCATCGAAAGCCGCCCCAAGGTTCAGGAGCTGTTGCGGCGCATTGAATCACCCAGAATCAAAGCCGTACTTATCGTAGAACCCCAGCGTCTTAGCCGTGGCGATCTGGAAGACATTGGCCGATTGGTTAAGATCCTCCGCTACACCAGAACTCTGGCCATTACCCTTCAATACAGTTACGATCTGAACGACGAGCGCGACCGGGACCTTTTTGAACGGGAGCTGAAACGGGGCAATGAATTTCTGGAGTACCAAAAGAGAATCATGGGCAATGGTCGTATACTCTCGGTTCAGAACGGTAATTTCATCGGCCAGCACCCTCCCTACGGGTACCGGAAAATCGTGATCAAAGAGGGTAAGCGTAAATGCCATACCCTGGAGCCAATTCCGGAGGAGGCCGAAATCGTTAAGCTGATTTTTGAGCTGTACGCCAAGGGGACCAACGCCCACCAGATCGCCCGAACCCTAAACGGTATGGGCATCCTCTCCCCTGCCGGGGGAAAATGGACAGCAGCGAGCATAAAGCCAATCGTCACCAACGATCACTATATCGGCATGGTTCATTGGAATCGCCGGAAGGAAGTACGGATCATCGAAAACGGCGAGTTGGTTGTCACTCGCCCACGTAACAAGGATTACATGAAATTTCCCGGGAAACACCCGGCCATTATCCAGCAGGAGCTTTGGGATGCTGTCCAGGCAATCAGGGGAACCCTGCCGCCGGTCAAAGAAAAAGCAAAATATGCGAACCGTTTTTCCGGCCTTGTGTACTGCCAATGCGGAGCTGCCATGACTCGCCGACAGTATATGCGAAACGGCGAGGAGAGGTCAGCGCCACGGTTGCTGTGCCTTAACCAAACCGAATGTGGCACAGCGTCCTGCACCGTCGATGAAATGACCGCAGAGGTAATTAAGATCCTTAAAACCGCAATAGCGGATATCGATCTGCAGTTAGAGCAGATCAATGCCGGCGACACGCTGATGCATGAGCAGATGCTCCAGCAGTTGGAGAAACGGCTGGACGCTCTGGATAAAAAGGAGATATCCCTCTGGGATAAGTACACCCAGGAGGCAATGCCCCGGCACATCTTCGAGAAGCTCCGCTCTGATTTGGAGCGAGAGCGTCAGGAAACCCACCAAACCTTAGAATCAACCCGGGAAGCCCTTCCGCAAAAAGCAAACTATGAGCGACTCCGTGCCACCTTCCATGCGGCGCTGGAAATGATCCAGAACCCCAACGCTCCCGTCCGGGAATTAAACCTCCTTCTCAAAAAATGCATCAAACGGATCACCTACTCCCGAAAAATGAAAACTTCCAATAGTCGCCGTTTCGGCGCCCCGGAGCCCATCGAGCTGGACGTAGACCTGAATGTCTAATCCCCTCCCCGGCCCCGGTTGCACACAGCCATCTATTGTCAACATTGTGGTTATGATGAGTTGGGCCACCTTGAGATGATCGGTGCCATTGTGCACCAGCTTACCCGAAATATGAAGGATGAGCAGTACCGGGATCCTGCCTTTGCGCCCTATTTTGTGGATCACACCGCAGGCGTCTACCCGACCGCTGCTTCCGGCTTCCCCTGGAGCGCTGCCAGTATGCAGGTCAAGGGAGATCCCATGGCGGATCTGATGGAGGATCTTGCCGCAGAACAGAAAGCCCGTGTGACCTATGACAATATTTTGCGTTTGTCCGATGACCCCGATGTCAACGACGTGATCAAGTTCCTTCGTGAGCGCGAAATCGTTCACTTCCAGCGATTTGGCGAAGCTATGCAGCTTCTGCGGGAGAAATTGAACCAAAAGAATGTGTATTATATGAATCCGGCGATTGATTTATAACACAAAATACGGGCGGGTCAAATGACCCGCCCGTGCAATATATCTTTTGTAGGGGCGGCAACCTGCCGCCCGTCGCCGTTCGGCGCAAAAAATAAGGGCGGATGTGGGCATCCGCCCCTACGATTTAGTTTTCCTTGTAGGGGAGGGTCTTGACCCTCCCTTCGCCGCAGGCGCATCGTAGGGGCGGCAACCTGCCGCCGTTACCGTTAGGCGCGAAAATATAAGGGCGGGTCAAGACCCGCCCCTACGATTATGCTTTTGTAGGGCGGGGTCATGCCCCCGCCGTCGGCGGCAAAAGCCGCCGAACAACCTCATCCGTCACGGCTAAACCCGTGCCACCTTCCCCAAAGGGGAATGCTTTTTTACATTGCGAAGTACATGGATGCGTAGTAGCCGTAGACGGCGATGGCAGGGGCCAGGTCGGCAGTCTCGCCGCCAGCCTTAACCTGGTTGCCACAGTAGTAGCCCAGGGAGTAAGGCAGGATGCCGGTGCTGTAAGTATTGCCATTGGCATCGGTGTAGACACCGCAGGCGTATAGAGCGCTGTCCACGTCCTTGGCTGCGATGCCGGTAATGGCACCACCGTAGACGCCATCCTCGTTGGTCATCACAGAGGAACCGGTAGCATTCTCGATGCTCAGCACATCAGCAGCAGCGAAGTCAGCGGCATTCCAGTAGTACAGGGTCATGTCGCCGGCGACGGTTGCGCTGGGGG
>JAZNRS010000096.1:0-19922 GCA_045590815.1 Faecousia sp. | reverse complement strand
CACATCGGCCCGCCGATCACAACCCGTGTAAATAGGGCCGATGTGGGCATCGGCCCCTACGAGATTGTGCGTATCGTTATTGCGCTAAACAATCATTTAGCATAGAACAAAAATGAAGCCGTCCGAATGGACGGCTGTTTATTAGGGCGGGTGACGAGGCTCGTTTGCATTTTCGGCTGCGCCGAAAATTATGGTGTTGACGCCGTCCAGCCGGCATTAACCGACAGTCCAACGGACTGTCGGATCAAATTTTCCGAGCCTCGAACATCATACCACAAAAAAACAGACCATCCAAAAGGATGGTCTGTTCTTATGGAGCGGGTGACGAGGCTCGAACTCGCTACCTCCACCTTGGCAAGGTGCCGCTCTACCGGATGAGCTACACCCGCGGAACGGATTTGATTATAGCACACATTTCAAAAATGTCAACCCCAAATCCGCAATTTTTTCAAATTTCTTAATTTCCACAGGGGGGATATGCCGAATAGTCCCACACGTAGCCGCTCATCTGTGCATCGGTACGCAACCGAAATTCTCCGGTCAGCAGGTCAACGTGGTAATAGATTCCGTCCACCTGAACGATATTCCAGTACCTGCTTTCCCCGTGTCTTGTGCCGGACACTACCAGACACTCCAGTTCCACCTGCCGGCACATAGCGCCGTACACCGTGGAAAATGCCCGGGAATCGCCCACGCCGTGGTGCAGAAGACTGTATGTAGGCGTAATGGAGGTTTCCAGCTTGTAGTCATATCGCTCCGTCAGGAAGGAGTAGAGCTGCGTGTACTTTTCCAGTGTTGCCGCTTCCGCACTCACGTACAGCGAAGCTGAGGTAAACACCGCTTGCACCTGTTCCTGCATGGCTCTCAGGGAGTCACGGCTGGTCTGGTAAGTAAACCGAAACTCCACCACCTGTTCCACACCCATTTCCGGGAAACAATTTACGCTGATCTGAGGGGTTTCCATCACAAACTGAGGATTATCAAAGCAGTAATTCTCCACCGCCTGTATAAAATCCGTGTCCCGGTAGTTGCTGATCCGCAGAACCAGACCTGGCTCGCATTGGTTTAAGGCTTTGGCGAGGATGTTATGCGCCTCGTCCATATTCTTTGCCTGCTTGATTTTTTTGATCTCTGAGCGGTCGTGGAGGTAGCGGATCTTCACAGCCAGTGCCTCCCGACCGCCGCTTTTGCCCCGTTCGTATGTCACATCCTCCACTGCATAAGCAGCGATGGGATGCTCGGACAGTGCGGTATCCACCGCCAGACGCATATCCTCATCCAGCATTGCTTTGCTGTAATTGGAAACGGTGATGACGCTTTCTGTGGTGCCGTTTTCGATCAGGGCGATCAGCGCCTTGTAAAGCTGAGAATAATTGGTTGCGGTGGGGTTTTTCACCGGTTCGCTCAGAGCCGGTGCCTGATGGGGCTCTACAGACAGATAAGAGCCGTCAAAAATGCTGGAGCAGCCAGTCATGCACAAGCTCAGCAGAAGAATTACCGCAACGGCCGTTCGTTTCATAGGCATGCCTCCTTACAGCGCATCCTTGGAATAACGCACAAAGCCATCACCCAAAACCTGATGAGCCTCCTGGACGATGATAAAGGCATTGGGATCAATGTCGGTGACCAGCTCCTTCAGCTCCGCAAGCTGCTGACGCTTGATGGCCGTGAGCAGAACCTTGGTTTCCTTGCCGGAATAGGCACCCTGTCCGTAGAGGTAGGTGGTACCCTTGCGGAGCTTTTCGCCGATGGCTTTGGCAATGGACTCGTATTCTGAGGTGATGATCAGCGCCACCTTGGAATAGTCGAAGCCGTAGATCACCGCGTCCACCACCTTGCTGGTGATGAAAACCGTTACGCCGGTGTACAGTGTTTTGGTCACGTCCTTGAATACGATACCCGTCAGAATAGCAACACAAATATCGATCATCAGGCAAATCTGCCCTACAGGGACATTTCGGAATTTCAGCTTCAGCAGCCGTACCAGAATATCTGACCCGCCGGTGGAGGCACCGCTGGAAAAGACAATGCCGGCACCCACTCCGCACAGAACACTTCCGTAGAGAATACCTAACAGCGGCTCTGTTTGGGGGACGGGCAAACGCTCAAAAATGTCAATAAAAAGAGATAGGGCACCCATGCCGATCAGCGAGCCCACAAAGAATTTCTTACCTACCTTCAACCCGCCGAAAATAAACAGCGGCAAGTTGATAAGAATCTGGATCAAACCTACGGATCCAATGCCGATAAGTTCCCGAATTGCCATGGAAAGGCCGGAAACGCCGCCTGTATTCAAATTGTTTGGTATCAAAAAAAGATCAAATCCCAGAGCGAATAAGGCGCAGCCCAGTAGGGTGGCAAACACCCAGCCGATACGTTTCATGAACTTTCTCATGGCAACTCTCCTAATCAAACGTCGAAGGTAATCTGCTTTTCCGGGGTGTCCTCGCTTTTCAGCAGCGCACCGGCTGCGGGGATGGTCTTGGTGCGGTAGCGGCTCTGGTTGGCGATGCCGCTTTCCTCCACGCTCACCGCATGGCTCAAAATTGCCTTTTTCTTCAGGGACATGACGCTGACGCCCTGGGTATTTCGAGTGGCCTTGGGCAGAAGCTGTGCGGTGGAGAAGATGAGGCAGCGTCCGTCAGTGGAGTACACAGCCACCTGCAGATCCGCAGTTGCCGCCAGCACACCCTTCAGGGGGCTCTTGTCGGAATACGCGCCGGTGAGCTTGCGGCGGTTGGTCTTGGTTTCGTAGGCGCTGAGGGGCACCATTGCCGCCTTGCCGTTTTCGAAGAAGAACATCACGAAGCCCTTGTAATCCCCGGGGAATACCACCTGCACCACCCGTTCATCCGGGTCGAAGCCCAGCTTCTGGGGCAGGTAATCGCCCAGGAGCGATGCCTTGGAGTCGTCAAAATCCGACAACCGGGACTTGTAGCACTGGAAGCGGTCGGTGAATACTAAAATCTCCGCCCGGTTGCTGGACTCCCGGGTAAAGGCAAGGCTGTCGCCCTCCTTGAATTTCTGCTCGCCGCTCATCCGCAGGGACTGGGCGGTGATCTTCTTCATGTAGCCTTCCTTGGAAAGGAACACGGTTACCGGGTAGTCCGGCACCTGCTCCTCTTCCAGCTCCGGCTCAATGAGGATGGATTCGTAAATGATCTCGGTCTTCCGGGGCTGGGCGTACTTGTCCGCCACCTGGCGCAGCTCCTTGATGATCACGTTTTTCAGCTTCCGGGGACTGCCCAGAATGCCCTTCAGCTCCGCAATCTCCTTCTCCAGCTCGGAGATGGCCTTGGTCTGCTTCAGAATATATTCTTTGTTGATATTGCGCAGTTTAATCTCCGCGACATAATTTGCCTGGATCTCGTCGATGCCGAAGCCGATCATCAAATTGGGGATGACTTCGCTTTCCAGCTCCGTTTCCCGGATGATGCGGATGGCCTTGTCGATGTCCAGCAGGATCCGCTCCAAGCCCTTCAGCAGGTGCAGGCGCTCTTCCTTTTTGCCGATTTGGTAGAACAGACGGCGCTTGATGCAGTCGGTGCGCCACGCCGTCCACTCCTCCAGAATCTCGCCCACGCCCATGACCCGGGGCATACCGGCGATGAGGATGTTGAAGTTGCAGGGGAAACTGTCCTGCATGGGGGTCAGACGGAAGAGCTTTTGCATCAGCTTTTCCGGGTCGACGCCACGACGCAGATCGATGGTCAGCTTCAGACCGCCCAAATCCGTTTCGTCACGCATATCGGCGATTTCCTTGATCTTGCCGGCCTTGATCAGCTCCGCCACCTTGTCCATGATGACCTCGGTGGTGGTGGAATAGGGGATCTCGTAAATTTCGATGAGATTGCCATCCTTTTTGTAGCGCCACTTCGCCCGGAGCTTGAAGCTGCCACGTCCGGTGGAATAGATCTCCCGGGTGGTGTTCTCGTCAAAGAGAAGCTCCGCACCGGTGGAAAAATCCGGTCCCGGCAGGGTTTCCAGAATATCGTGATGGGGATTTTCCATCAAGGCGATGGCGGTTTCGCACACCTCCTTCAAATTGAAGGAACAGATGTTGGATGCCATACCCACGGCGATGCCCTGGTTGGGTGCCACCAGCACATTGGGGAAGGTGGTGGGCAGCAGCGTGGGCTCTTTCATGGTGGCGTCATAGTTGTCCACCATGTCCACGGTGTCGCAGTCGATGTCCCGGAACAGCTCCTCGCAGATGGTCTCCAGCTTCGCCTCGGTGTAACGGGAGGCGGCGTAGGCGGTGTCACGGGAGTAGACCTTGCCGAAGTTACCCTTGGAATCCACCAGCGGGTGCAGCAAAGTTTCGTTATCCCGGGCAAGACGGACCATGGTTTCGTAAATGGCCGCATCGCCGTGGGGGTTGAGCTTCATGGTCTGACCAACGATGTTGGCAGACTTGGTGCGCTTGCCCTTCAGCAGACCCATTTTGTACATGGTGTACAGGAGCTTGCGGTGGGAGGGCTTGAAGCCGTCGATCTCCGGGATCGCCCGGGATACGATGACGGACATGGCGTAGGGCATATAGTTTAGCTCCAGGGTTTCGGAGATCGCCTGCTCAGAGGTGGAGCCAACCAAGCCCATAATGCCGTCGGTGTTCACCTTCGGCTTGTTGTCAATTTCTTTCTTCTTTCGTGCCATTTTGCACTCCTTCTCATATATTGTGTCATTCCGAGCCAGTGCGCACACTGGCGTGGGAATCTCCTATTATTTCTGCAACCCGCTTTGTACCGGGGGATTGCCACACCAGTCTGCGGACTGGTTCGCAATGACACGGTATTTTTAAGAAATATCCGCCAATTCCAGATATTTGGCGCCGTTTTCGGCGATGAAGTTTTTACGTTCAGCCAAGCTGTCGCCCAGCAGGACATCGAAATAGTAGGCAGTCCGTGCCACATCCTCCGGCATGACCTTGATCAGCCGGCGGGTCTCGGGATTCATGGTGGTCATCCACATCATTTCCTTGGTGTTCTCACCCAAGCCCTTGGAGCGCTGGATATCTACCTTCTTGCCCTCCAGCTCCTTGAGGATCTTGACCTTTTCCGCCTCATTGTAGGCAAACCAGGTCTTGTCCTTGCAGGTGATCTCAAACAGCGGCGACTCTGCGATATACACATAGCCGTTGCGGATCAGCGTGGGGCACAGCCGGTAGAGCATGGTCAGGATCAGGGTGCGGATCTGGAAGCCGTCCACGTCCGCGTCGGTACAGATGATGACCTTGCTCCAGCGGAGGTTGTCGATGTCGAAGGAGCTCAGCTCCTTGGACTTCTTGCCCTGGATCTCCACACCGCAGCCCAGCACCTTCATGAGGTCGGTGATGATGGGAGATGCGAAAATTTTGTTGTAATCTGCCTTCAGACAGTTGAGGATCTTGCCACGGACGGGCATGATGCCCTGGTATTCCGAATCCCGGGCAAACTTAACGCTGCCCAATGCGGAATCGCCCTCGACGATATACAGCTCACGCACTGCCGCATCCCGGCTGCGGCAGTCTACAAATTTCTGCACCCGGTTGGCAATGTCGATGGAGCCGGAAAGCTTCTTTTTCACATTGGCCTTGGTCTTTTCGGCGGATTCTCTTGCCCGCTTGTTCAGCAGAATCTGATCTGCCGCCCGGTCCGCCTCCTGCTTGTTCTCGATGAACCAAACCTGCAGCTGCTCCTTGAAAAATGCCGCCATGGCGTCCTGGGTGAACTTGGAATTGACCGACTTTTTCGTGTGATTTTCGAAGCAGCCGATGGTGGAGAAGCAGTTGGTCACCAGCACCAGGCTGTCCTGGATGTCCTGGTAGAGGATCTTGCTCTCGGTCTTGGTGTATTTGTTGCTGTCCCGGAGGTACTTGTCGAAAGCCGCCGTGAAGCCCAGACGCACAGCCCGGTCGGGACTGCCGCCGTACTCCAGCCAGGAGGAGTTGTGATAGTATTCCACATGGCTGACCTGCTTGGAAAAACAGAAGGAGGCGGTGATCTTCAGCTTCATTTCCGGACGGTTTTCCGCATCCCGACCCCGGCGCTCCGCTTCCCAGAATACGGGCATGGTAAAGGCATTGTCCCCCACCATTTCCTCGATATACTGCTTGATGCCGTTGTCGTAGCAGAATTCCTCTTCTTCAAACTTTTTGCCCACCTGGTTGCGGAATTTGAAGTGGATACCCTTGTTCACCACCGCCTGACGGCGCAGCACGTCCCGGTAGTATTCCACGGGGATATTGATGTCGGTGAACACCTGCTTATCCGGCCGCCAATGGAAGACGGAGCCGGTCTTTTTCCGATCCACGGGCTCTTTCTTCATGCCGCCCACGTTGCGACCCTTTTCAAAGTGCAGGTCGTAGCGGAAACCGTCCCGGCGGATGGTGGCATCGAAGAATTCGGAGGCATACTGGGTGGCGCAGGAGCCGAGGCCGTTCAGACCCAGAGAATATTCGTAGTTCTGACCGTTTTCGTCATACTTGCCGCCGGCGTACATTTCGCAGAACACCAGCTCCCAGTTGTAGCGCTTGTATTTTTCGTTGTAGTCCACGGGACAGCCACGACCGAAGTCCTCGATTTCCACGCTGAGGTCTTCGTAACGGGTGACGATGATGGTGTCGCCGTGACCCTCACGGGCCTCGTCGATCGCGTTGGAGAGGATCTCGAAAACCGCGTGCTTGCAACCCTCCAGATCGTCCGATCCGAAGATGACCGCAGGGCGTTTGCGAACCCGCTCCTCGTTTTCCAGCATGGTAATACTGGAATTTCCGTACTGTTCTTGTTTTTTTGCCATAATGCATACCTGCCATCGTTTTACATAGTAATTCCAGTATATTATACGCAATTTTCGTCATATTGTCAACACGTCCAATAGTGCAGGCGGAAACGAATACAGCCTACACCTTTGGTTCCGGAAGGAAACAAAAGGCCATCGATGAAACATCCGATAACATCGATGGCCTTTTATCTGTTTATTTCGGGTTTATCTGTACGGCAAAGAATATAGTCAATGCTTACATTGTAAAATTCCGCCAGACGAACGAGCGTTTCAGTGGGAGGGATTCTTTCGCAGTTTTCAAATTTTGATATCAAAGCTTGCTCGATCCCGGTTTGCATCTGCAAAGAAATTTGCGTATACCCCCTGCTTTTGCGCAGTTCTTTTAACCGATTCCGCATAACATCACCCAATGACATTATGTCATATTTGTGATTGACTTTTATGACAATATGTCATATACTGGACAGGTAAGAATTAACAATCGCAAAAAACAATCGAATTATGAAGAATAAGAGAACGTTGCTCCTTTTGTTGCATATCATTGTTCCAATTATTTTAGGAACGTGCATTTATTTATTCACTCGCCCAGATACCTATATTTCCAAATGGATCCTTGACTGGTGGGGGATTTCTTCGCCGGCAGTCACTTTGCGTGGGCTGGTCCCTTGGTGGCTTTGGAGGTTTCTATGTAACTACGCAGCTGATATCCTTTGGGCATACGCTCTAACCTTTTCTGTATATCTTATTTTTTGCAGCAGCCCTGTGAAGATTCTGCCATATATGGCGATCTGCTGCATCTTTGAAGCGGGAATGGAGTTGCTGCAGCTGTTTGATGTACTATCGGGTACGTTTGATGTGTGGGATATCATCCTTGAAGTTTGTGCAACAGCGATTGCTTCGCTGATAATAAAACAATATAGGAGGAAACAATCATGAAAACTTTCACTAAAATCGTTTGCCTATGCTTGGTTCTGGCGCTCTTTGCGGCTATGGCATTGGGCAGCAGCTCCGATGACGGGGAGAAAAAGGATATTCTCACCGACGGTATCGGTACCCAATCCGGCGATCAATCCGGCGACAACAAGACCCCCACTACATCTGCTCCCAAGGTTGATGTAACCATCGAGGAGCAGGTATTGCTGGCATGGAACGATCTGACGATCACCGCAACCGGTTATGTTACTGATTCCTTCTGGGGTGACGGTATTAAGGTACTGATTGAAAATAAAGGCGATAAGGATCTGGGCATTTCCTGCAATGCTTTGATTGTAAATAACTACATGATCAGCGATCTGTTCTCTGCCACCGTTGCCGCAGGAAAAAAATCCAACGAAACGATTTATCTGTCTTCTTCTGATCTTGAAGCATCCGGAATTACCAATGTGGGGCAGATCGAATTGTATTTCCATATTTACGACAGTGACGACTATGATACCCTTCACGATTCCGAGGGCATCACATTGAAGACATCTGCCTTTGACCAAATGGACACTACCCCCAATGACCTGGGAGCTGAATTGTACAATAAAGACGGCATTCGGATCGTAGGCAAATATGTGGACGAAGACAGTTTCTGGGGCGCAGCCGTATTGCTCTATATCGAAAACACAACGGGCAAAAATATCAATGTTTCCTGTGATGATATTTCTATTAACGGCTTTATGGTTGATTCCTTCTTCTACAGCACCGTGTATGCTGGCAAAATGGCTATGGATACCATAACGATCTCCGCCAGTGATCTGGAAGAGAACGACATCACTTCTATCGATGAAATCGAATTAAAGTTCCGCATCGTTGACAGCGAAACATACAAGGAGATCGATGAAACCGATCCT
This sequence comes from Faecousia sp., assembly GCA_045590815.1. Classification (GTDB taxonomy): domain Bacteria; phylum Bacillota; class Clostridia; order Oscillospirales; family Oscillospiraceae; genus Faecousia. Next base: position 11,325 of record JAZNRS010000096.1, on the reverse strand, counting down.
ATTGCCTTTACTGTGAAGTAATAGAAACACCGCCCTGCAGCCTTGCAGGGCGGTGAACTTTATAGCTTGTGGAAGATGGGCTTGCGGTCTTCAAAGGTACAGACGTAGCCGAAAATGTTGCCGAGTATTTCGCATGCCCGGTCTGCATACTGCCCCACCCGGCTGGCAGTGTGGGCATCGGAGCCAATGGTGACGATCTCGCCGCCCAGCTCCTTGAATCGGCGGAAGATCGCCTCATAGGGCAGAAAATCGCCGCAGCGGTCTACGCCGCTGGTGTTCATTTCCATGCCCTTGCCCTTTTGTGCCAGCAGTCGCAAGATATCGTCGATGATCTCCCTGTGTTCATCAAAGGGTACCGGTCGGGGCGACGGATGGGCACGGCACTTGCTGATATAGGTCAGATGCCCCAGTACATCAAAATCCTCATGGTTCTGGACGCAGGCCAGGCTCTCCTCCAAATACCGGCGCTCCGCCTCATGCACCGTCCTGCCCTCCCAATAGGGCTGGTAGTACACATCCAGCTCGTCCACAAAATGCACCGAGCCCAGCACAAAATCAAAGGGCCTGCGCTTCAGATCCTCCTTCAGCTGGGGGGCGTTGTAGGGCTTGAGGCCAAATTCCAGTCCCCGGCGAATCTTCAGCTCCGGGTGGGACAGGGGATCGTATGTGGAATTGTAAATTTCGGTGTCAAAGACCCACTCCTGCCTGTCCACATTGGCGAAATAGTCGATGTGGTCGGTGAAGCAGATCTCCTTCATCCCGGCATCCACCGCCGCACGCACCATGCTTTCTGCGGTGTCGTGCCCGTCAAAGGACACCAGCGAGTGCATATGAAAATCAAACATTGTCCGTTTCCTCCCAAAATTGGCGGAACGCCGTTGGCAGTGCCGCACTTTTATTGATTTCCTCCGGGGTGAGCCATGTCAAGCCCACAGCTTGCCGGGTCACTTCCATATAAAACCCACGCATATCCCATTGGATATGGGTAAAAATGTGTTTGCGCTCCAATTGCCGGTATAATTCCTTTGGCTCCGTGCCCAAGCGGCACACCTGCTCCAGGGCTTGCTGGGTATCCAGGCACCCGGATACATTGGGAAACTCCCAAAGTCCTGCCAAAAGCCCGGAATCCGGACGTTTTTCCAAGGCGTACCGTCCGTCGCAAGACAAGATAAATACCGTCTTTTTCTCGATGAGGCGCTCCTTTTTCGGCAGCTTTACCGGGTAATCCCCCTGGGTACCGTGTTTCGCCGCACCGCAGAAATCCCGGCAGGGACATACCTCGCATCGGGGCGTCCAATTCGGTCCGCAGAGAGTGGCGCCCAGCTCCATCAGCGCCTGGGTAAAAGCCCCGGCCTGCGCCGGATAAATCGCCTCCAGCGCAGATTTCACTTGCTTTTTGTACGCGGTTGTGTCAATAGGCGTGGCATCCTCAGTCAGTCGGGAAATGACCCGCAGCACATTTCCATCCACCGCCGCCACCGGCTGGTCAAAGGCGATGGAGCACACCGCACCGGCGGTATATTCTCCAATGCCCGGAAGCGCCAGCACATCGGCATAATGGGCAGGAAACACGCCGCCGTGCTTCTCCATAATGACCCCGGCAGCCTTCTTCAGATTCCGCACCCGGCTGTAGTAGCCCAGTCCTTCCCAGAGCTTGTGTAAGGTGTCGTCATCGGCATTTGCCAGGGAATCGATGGTAGGAAACGCCTCCAAAAAACGGGCATAGTAACCCTTCACTGCCTCCACTCGGGTCTGCTGGAGCATGATCTCCGACAGCCAGATGCGATAGGGCTGCCGGGTCTGCCGCCAGGGCAGCTCCCGTTTGTTGGCTTCATACCAGGGAAGCAGCGCCTCCGGCAGTTTTTTCAATACATCCATCCGCTTCCCCTCCTTCCCACACATTTTACAACATCCGTCGTGACGTGTCAAGAAATGGCGCTTTGACAATGGCTGGAAGCTCTGCTATAATAGGTATATTCCAAAAATCGAGGTGTTTTTTATGAAACTCCGCCTGACAGCGATTTTGCTGTGCCTTTGCGTACTGATCGGTCTGGCGCCCGTGGTGTCCGCCCAGGAGCAGACCGCACAGGATATCTCCAAGGAAACCACCATCACCGGCTCCGGCTTCGACAGCTTCGGCTTCCTCACCGACGGCAAGCTGGGCACCTACCGCCGGTCCAACGGAAACGTGACCCTCACGCTGGAAAACGAGTCCGGTATCGGCTCGCTGTATTTCATGTTCGATCTGGAATACGGCGCTTACACCATCGTGGACAACACCACCGGCAACACCATTACTGCCGGTGAGCAGGGATTTCTCCATGAGTATGTGACCTTGCCGGAGGCATCCACCTCCGTGACGGTGAAGTTTGAAAACGGCAAGGTTCGCCTCAGCGAGATCCGGGTGTTCTCTGCCGGTGATGCTCCCGAGGACGTGCAGGTGTGGGACAAGCCTTTGGAGGGCGGTGCGGATATTGTATTGTTTTCCGCCCACGGAGATGACGATCAGCTGTTTTTCGCAGGACTTCTGCCCCTGTACGCCGGGGAAAAGGGCGCACGGGTGCAGGTGGTGTATCTGACCGATCACCGGAATCTGACCAATGTGCGTACCCATGAGATGCTCAACGGCTTGTGGGCTGTGGGCGTAAAGACCTATCCGGTGTTCGGCAGATTCAGCGATTTCCGGATCGATGATCTGGACAGAACCTACCGGGAGTACGCCTCCCAGGGAGTCAGCCAGGAAGATCTGCTGGGCTTTGTGGTGGAGCAGCTTCGCCGGTTCAAGCCCCTGGTTGCCATCGGACATGACATCAAGGGCGAGTACGGTCACGGTATGCACATGGTCTATACCGACTGTCTGATCAAGGCGCTGGATGTGAGCAACGACCCGGAGCAGTATCCGGAGCTGGCGGAAAAGTACGGCGTGTGGGATGTACCCAAGACCTATGTGCATCTGTATGAGCAGAATCCCATCGAGCTGGACTACGATCAGCCTCTGGAGGCTTTTGACGGCATGAGCGCCTTCCAGGTTAGTCAGAAGCTGGGATATCCGTGCCATGAATCTCAGCAATATACCTGGTTCACCGGCTGGATCAACGGAAAAAGCACAAAAATCACCAAAGCCACCGAGATCGCCACCTATAATCCCTGCAAATTCGGTTTGTACCGGAGCACCGTGGGCGAGGATGTGCAGAAGAATGATTTTTTGGAGAACGTGACCACCTATGCCGAGCAGGAACGGCTGGAGCAGGAACGGCTGGAGCAGGAGCGCTTGGAGCAGGAACGGTTGGAGCAAGAGCGGCTGGAGCAGGAACGGCTTGAGCAAGAGCGCCTGGAGCAGGAACGGTTAGAGCAGGAGCGCTTGGAGCAAGAACGCTTGGAACAAGAGCGCTTGGAGCAGGAACAGCAAACCCAGGAAGCTCCAGAACCCTCCGAAAAGGAAAAGAAGCCTACCCTGGCAGTGATCATTTTGGTGGCGCTGATCGCCACACTTTTGGAGCTTCTGCTGCGGCATCGGCATCGCCTTTTCCGCAAGAAACGGGACTCCAATAAATAATTTTGAAAAAAACGAAAAAAACACTTGCATTTTTCAACTGAGTGTGCTATAATCCCTAAGCACGTCAAGCGATGCGCACATGCGCCGATAGCTCAGTTGGATAGAGTGACTGACTACGAATCAGTAGGTCGGGGGTTCGAGTCCCTTTCGGCGTACCAATGGAAAATACCTCAAAATGCCCTATTTTCAAGGTGTTTTGGGGTATTTTTCTTTTATTTTGTATTTTCGGCAAAAGCTAAACGCAGGCAAATACAGACATATGCAGACATAAAATGATGTCAAAATTGATGTCAAAACACACCCCCTCTGGAATTACTCCAGAGGGGGTGTGTCTATCAATACTCAAATCCGACCTTGGCGGTCACATCGGGCGGATGCACGTCATTAGCAGTCGCAGTATCTACGGTCGCATAAGTACCCTCGGTGTCGCCGGCAACCGGCAGGATGCCACCGGCTCCTGGGCAGCCTTGACATCAGCCTTCTTCTGCGCCTGGGTGCCGAAGTAGAAGCCGATGATCATGGTGTAGATGCTCAGAAAGGCGGTAGGCAGCGTGCCGATGAGACACAGCACACAGAACACCACCGTCAACAGCAGTGTCACAATGGACTTGACGTCGATCAGCTTTGTCAGTTTTTCTTTCATGATTGTTTGCCATAATTATTCCTCCCGAGTGAATTCAATAAGATAAATAAATTTCTTACCCGGTTTGCCTTCCGGATTAACGTCAACCGATTCCTATGTAAACATGTCCTCAAAGGACATCCAGGACACCCAGGGATGCACGCTGGCGGAATCATAGTTGCAGCTGTCCAACACCTCCAGCTTGTCGGTGGCGCTGTCACTGCCGATAACCGCCACCGCATGGGTGGTACCGTCCGGTCGGCTGGACACCATGTTGACAAAAACCACCTTACCGGCGGACAGCAGCTCGCCGATCTTGGCCTTTGCGGAGGCATCAACCACCTCAATCTGCCCAGATTTGCGCCAGCCCAGCGCTTCAACCATTTTGTAGATGTGGTTGCCCCAGTCATAACCCTTCGTTGACCAGTTGCGTTCCATATCGATCGCATCGTACCACCAATCCTTAAAATTGGGGGACAGCATATCATCATCCAGTGGGGCATGGTGCGCCTGATAAATGTGGTATAGGGTCATAGCGGCACAGCCATAGCGGGAAATCATACCGACTTGACCGTCCTCTGTATGCTCAGCGCCAATGTACGCAATGTCCGGATACCGGCTGATACTGTCCGGATTCGGTACATCGATATGCACATCCGGCAGCTGTACCGCCCGGATTGCCTTGAGCTGATCCGCATCCCACCGAGTCTGCCGGGTGGAGATCTGCCCCACATTGGGCACGGCAGAGAAGCTCTTCTGATCCTCCATACCGGAGAGTCGGAGTGCAGATGCACCCAGCGTATGGATCTTCGACGGCACCAGATCCGTGCGCACCTTGGGGGTATACACAAAGGCGAAATCTCCGATTTCCTCTGCGCCGCTCAGGCCGGTGACGCTCTCCAGATTCACACATCGGTGGAAGGCCTGCTTACTCAGTACCGTGGCACCTCTGCCGAAATCCACTTCCTTCAGTTTGTGGCATTCGGCAAATGCACTGATCGTTGACACACCAGCCGGGATACCATATGATTGTTTATATGAGCACCGCAATCGTAGGGCGGGGGCTTGCCCCCGCCCGTCGCAGAAGGCGAACGCCTCCCTTGTGCAAAGGGAGGTGGCCGAGCGTAAGCGAGGTCGGAGGGGTTGTAACACGGCATTAATTCAAAAGCGGAAAATTATAGGGTAACAGCAAACAATCCCTCAGTCAAAAATCGCTTCCGAAGAGCCGATTTTCGACAGCTCCCTTTGCACAAGGGAGCCTTTGCGCCGCAAGCGGGGCTCAGCGGCTTACAGCCGCAGACGGCAAGGGCGGTGCGTCGCGCAGCGAATTCAAATCAAAATGATTGCCGGGGGCAATCATACCTATACAAATCATGCCCTTGCCCTACGATGGGGTTACTAATATAAACAATCATTTACAGCAAGAATGAAATAAAAAACTTGACGTATTTTTCATAATTTATTAAAATATATCGTAAGAATAACGGGCGCACAAAGGAGGAAGCTATGAAAAAGACGGTACTTATTTTCGTGATCCTGGCGATGCTGATGATGCTGGCGGTGCCTGCGTTTGCGGCAGAGGCGAGTCAGGACGGTCTGACTGCGAGCTTGACCGCCCAGCAGGACGAGCAGGACATCACGGCAACCTTGACCTTGACCAATACGTCGGAGGAGATCATCCACGGCATAGCCCTGGAGCCGCTGGTTCCCGATGGATATGTGTTGAATACTGATTTGGAAACCATCGACATGTTGGAAGCAGGGGAGAGCCAAACTGTACCTCTGCTTTACATAGCCCAAAGTCAAGCACAGACCAGTCCGGCTACCGGCGATATTTCTATGTGGATATGGATCGCTGTGATGGTCGCAGCGGTGGCGCTGCTGCTGTTTTTTCGCAGCAAACCCATGGTCAAGCGGATGCTGTGCGTGGTGCTGTGTCTGTCCTTCCTGGCAGGCGGCATCAGTATGGCAACGCCGGCACAGGCTGCTGAGGATGGCATGCTGACTGTGACAGAAACGGTCGCTGTAGGTAACCGGCAGGTCGAGCTGACTGTAAACGTGCGCTATGAGATCGGTGATGTGGATTCCGATGGGGATGGCGTCAGCGACCTGCGTGAGCTGGAGCTGGGCACCGATCCCAACACCCCGGACAGCAGCTTCGCTGTGAGCCAGTCCGACGGTATTGCTACGGTGGACATGGAGCTGTCCGGGGAGCAGGTGGATACCCTCACGGTCAAGCCTGCGGGCAATCAATCTCTGTTCCCGGAGGAGATCCCCGGCTACATGGGACAAGCCTATGATTTCCGGGTGGAAGGTGATTTCGATTCTGCCAATATCTCCTTCCAGTTCGACCCGGAACAGCTGGCTGAAAATGCCCAGCCGGTGATCTACTATTTCAACGAAGCAACCCAGACCCTGGAGGCACTGGAAACCACCGTGTCCGGCGGCGTTGCCACTGCCACCGTGGAGCATTTTTCTACATATATTCTCATTGACCGCACCGTCTACGACGGCTCCTTTACCTGGGTGGACGTGTGGGACAATACCGGTACCTATTCCTCCGTTGAGGTGGTGCTGGTGGTGGACGATTCCGGCTCCATGGGCATGTGGGGCGACAACAACGACCCGGATTATCAGCGGCTGACTGTTGCCTGTGATCTGATCGACAAGCTGCCCGCCGGCACCAAGATCGGCGTGGTGTGGTTTGCCACCAAGACCAAGCTGCTGACCCAGGTCCTCACCACCGACCGGGAGGAAGCCAAGGCGCTGCTGACGAAAGAGTATTTCACCTCCTCCGGCAGCTATACCAATATGTTTAACGCCTTGAACGAGGCGATGACCCTCTTTGAAAGCACCGAACCGGATGCCTTAAAGACCATCATCACCGTCACCGACGGACGTGCCCACGACAATGCCCGTCTGGAGGAGACCATCGCCGCCTCCCAGGCGCAGAATGTGCGGCAGTACACCGTTGGCTTGGGCGGCGATCTGATCATGGAGGAGTTCCTCCAGCCCCTGGCAGAGGAAACCGGCGGCACCTACCATCTTGCGGAGGATGCCGGCGACCTGGCGGCGATCTACGATCACATCAGCAACATGATCAACCTCAGCGCCGACACCGATGGCGACACTATCCCCGACTACTACGAGGATAATCTGGTGGCGTTCAACGGCATCGAGCTGAATTTGGATAAGACCAAGGCGGACACCGACGACGACGGCGTTCCGGACAACGAGGAAGTGCGTGTGGAGTTGGTGTACAGCGAGGACAGATCCCAGGTCTACGTCAAGGGTAATCTGATCTCCCTGCCGACACTGGCGGATTCGGATTTTGACGGCATCGAGGACAGCGCCGACAGCTACGCCTTCGACAATACCTTCACCGGCACCTTGAAGACCGCCTATGCCACCAGCTCCATCAGCTGCATGATGGACTACCGCTGGTTCTTCCAGGATAACACCGTGTACAACAATGCCCTGAGCAAGCTGTCGATTCTGTTCGCCTCGGAGATCTACGCAGGCACCACCCTGGCTCTGGCCGGTGCGGAGGGCAGCAACGCTGCCACCAATGCCTCCATCGCCGAAACCATGGGCTATTTCGGCTTCCAAAGCGCCAAATCCGTGTCCTTGAGCACCGCTTATTACGATAACCACCTGTCCGAGGTGGCCATGGGCTACCGCAGCATTTACTACGGCGGAGAGCGGCGGCTGATCCTGGCGGTGACCATCCGCGGCACCAATTCCACCATCCAGGAATGGTCCAGTAACTGCGACATCGGCGACATCAGCACCGATACCCCCGATGATGACTGGGTCAACACCTTGAATCACAAGGGCTTCGACATCACCGCCACCCGGATCATGCGGGAAATCGAGAAATACCTCATGGAAACCGACATCCACCCGGATGACGTGACCTACTGGGTCACCGGACATTCCCGTGGCGCGGCCATTGCCAATATTGTGGGCGCAAATCTGGAAAAGGCCGGCAAGACTGCCTACACCTACACCTTTGCCACCCCCAACTGCACCCTGGATACCGCGGCCAAGAGCTACAACTCCATTTTCAACATCATCAACGAGGACGATTTTGTTCCCTGCCTGCCCATGGAAGCCTGGGGCTATACCACCTATGGCCGCTCCACCACCACGGTCAGCATCGCGGAGGACTACGAAAAGGAGTGGGAGAAGCTCACCGGCATCGGTGACTACAACCCGGACTCCTCCGGTATGGACGATTGCATCCGGGATATCGGACTGATCCTGCCGGAAGGCGGCGATCCCAGAGTGGAGGCCTACCGCTACACCTGCGATTGTCATGGCGACGGCTCCAACGATACCATCACCATCAAAAACGGCGGTATGTCGGAGGACAGCCGTGAGAAAGCCATCGCCAAGATCCCGCAATGCGCGTTGCCTTACTGCATCATCACCCGTTATGATGGCGGTTGGTTGGGCGGCTGGGACTTTGAGTGCTGTCAGACCCCGGCGTATCTGATGCAGCTGCTAGCGGCGTTTTTGGGCGGCGAGATCAGTGCATACCGGTTCGCCATGGAGCTGAACATCGCTGACCGTTACAGCGGCGCCAAGAGCGCCCTGATCTCTGCCGGCATCAGCGGCATTGAGCATCCCCATTACCCGGAATGCTACTATGTGCTGGCCTGCCACGTTGGCGAAACGGACTTTAGTTAATTACCCAAAAGGACGTGCATCCGCACGTCCTTTTGGTTATTTTTTCTAATTTAATGATGATACGAATGTAGGGGCGGCTATTAGCCGCCCGCTTCGATAACTATGTAGGGGAGGGTCTTGACCCTCCCTGTGTCGTTAGGGACAAAATTAAGGGCGGGTCAAGATCCGCCCCTACACCCCCTAATCACATATACAGTCATTTTGTGTATTTTTGGTTTGTAGGGTTGACATTTGGCAGTGGAAGTGATAATATATCGACAGATATATAACAAGTGATATATTATAGGAGGTAACTATGCCGCCGAAATTAAAAGTAACGAAAGAGGAGATCCTGGACGCAGCGGTGGAATTGGTCCGCAAAAGCGGTGACCAGTCTATCAATGCCCGTACCGTCGCTGCCATGCTGGGCTGCTCCACGCAGCCGGTGTTTTCCAACTTTGCCACGATGGGGGAGCTGCGCCTTGCGGTGGTGAAACGAGCCGACGAGCTGTGCCAGCAGTACACCACCTGGGAAACCGCCAGTGGGCAGTATCCTGCCTACAAGGCCACCGGCATGGCATATATCCGCTTTGCGAAAGAGGAAAAAGAGCTGTTTCGGCTGCTGTACATGCGGGATCGCTCTGAAGAAACGGTTGCCCCGGATATGGAGCTGAACGAGGAAATGACCTCCATTCTTCAGGATCATACAGGGCTCACCGGGGACGATATGAAGCTGTTCCATTTGGAGATGTGGGCGTATGTCCACGGGATCGCTACCATGTTCGCCACGGGATTTTTGGATCTGCCCTGGGAATTGGTCAGCAAGATGCTCACCGACGCTTACCAAGGTCTGCGCAAGCAATACGGAATGGAGTGATACCATGGATGCTATCAAAATCGAGCATTTGACGAAGAAATACAAGGATGTGGTGGCGGTGGACGATTTGAGTCTGACCGTCCACAGGGGAGAGCTGTTTTCGCTGCTGGGTGTCAACGGCGCAGGCAAGACCACCACCATCAAAATGCTCTCCTGCCTGACCCAGCCCACCGCCGGGGATGCCTTTCTTTTGGGCAAGAGTATCATCAAAGACACCGCCGGGGTGAAATCCATCATCGCTGTTTCTCCCCAGGAAACGGCGGTGGCGCCGGGACTCTCTGTGGAGGAAAATTTGGAGCTGATGTGCGGTGTCCAGGGCTTTTCCAGGGAAAAGCGGAAGGCGAAAATCGCAGAGCTCACCGAATTGTTGGGGCTGGAAGCGGTCAGCAAGAAAAAAGCCGGGAAGCTGTCCGGTGGTTGGCAGCGAAGACTGAGCATCGCCATGGCGCTGATCAGCCAGCCGGAGATTTTGTTTTTGGACGAGCCTACCCTGGGCTTGGATGTGCTGGCTCGCAGCGATCTGTGGGATATCATCCGCTCGCTAAAAGGGCAAGTGACCATCATTCTCACCACCCACTACATGGAGGAGGCGGAAGCGCTGTCTGACCGGATCGCCATCATGAAAGACGGCAGGCTCATCATCTGCGACACCGCCGACGCCATCAAGCAAAAAGCCGGTGTGGAGGATTTTGAGCAGGCGTTTATTCGTGTTGTGAAGGGGGTGGCGAAATGAGAATGCTCACATTTGCGGCGCGAAATACCAAGGAGATCCTCCGGGATCCGCTGAATTTGGCATTTGGATTGGGCTTTCCGTTGGTGCTGATTTTGCTGCTCAGCGCCATTCAGGCCAATGTTCCGGTGCCGCTGTTTGAGATCGCGCATTTGACCCCCGGCGTGACGGTATTCGGTCTTTCGTTCATGACCTTGTTTTCTGCAACCATCATCGCCAAGGACCGGGGCAGCTCGCTGCTGCAGCGGCTTTACACCACGCCGATGACCTCGCTGGATTTTATCCTGGGCTACACCTTGCCCATTATTCCCATTTCTGTGGCACAATGCGTGATCTGTTATGGGGTGGCGCTGTGCCTGGGACTGGAATTTACGGCGAATATTTTCCTGGCGGTGGTGTCTTTGATCCCCGTGGCGCTGCTGTATATCGCCCTGGGGCTGCTGTGCGGCAGTGTGATGAACGACAAGCAGGTGGGCGGCGTTTGCGGTGCGCTGCTGACCAATGTTTCCGCATGGCTGTCGGGGATCTGGTTCGATTTGGAGCTGGTGGGCGGAGCTTTTAAAAAGATCGCCTACGCACTTCCTTTTGTCCACGCAGTAGAATTGGAACGTGCGGTGCTGTCAGGGAAGTACGCAGATGCTTTTGCCCATTTGTGGTGGGTGCTGGGTTATGCTGTCGTTACCTTGCTTCTGGCGGTACTCCTCTTCCTGCGACAGATGAAGAAGCAGTAAATGATTGTTTAGCGGAGTAAGGACGCACTAAAAAAGAAGTATGTCATTGCGAGCCAGTGCGCACACTGGCGTGGCAATCTCCCGGATTTTGCGGTGTTTTCAGTGGTAGTTGTAACATTTTCGCATCGCCGTGGGGGA
>JAZNRS010000095.1:0-3019 GCA_045590815.1 Faecousia sp. | reverse complement strand
TTGAATACATCGATTACTACAACAACAGGCGAATTAAGGCAAGACTAAAGGGCTTGCCACCTGCATTACACAGACAGCAAGCCCTTTCGGCAGCTTAAACAATTTGAGTTAGAAATATTTGTCTAACTTTTTGGGGTCACTTCACCTCGGTTCCGGGGGTGTTGTGTTAGATTTTAGACAATGCCCTGCGCGTTCATAGCATCGGCGACCTTCAGGAAGCCGGCGATGTTGGCACCGGCAACGTAGTTGCCTTCCATGCCATACTCCTTGGCAGCAGCGTCCAGGTTGTGGAAGATGTTGACCATGATGGTCTTCAGCTTGCTGTCCACTTCCTCGAAGCTCCAGCTCAGACGCTCGGAGTTCTGGCTCATCTCCAGAGCGGAGGTAGCCACGCCGCCGGCGTTGGAAGCCTTACCGGGGCAGAAGAGAATACCGCTTTCCTGGAAGTACTTGGTGGCTTCCAGAGTAGTGGGCATATTGGCACCCTCAGCCACAGCGAAGCAGCCGTTGGCGACCAGCATCTTGGCATCCTCCAAGTGCAGCTCATTCTGGGTAGCGCAGGGCAGAGCCACGTCACAGGGAGTGGACCAAACGCCCTTGCCCTCGTGGTAGACGGCGTTGGGACGAGCCTTGGCGTACTCGGTCAGACGGGCGCGCTTGACCTGCTTCACATCGATCAAAGTAGCTACATCGATGCCATCGGGATCGTAGATCCAGCCGGTGGAATCGGAGCAGGTGACGGGCTTTGCGCCCAGCTGCCATGCCTTCTCGATGGCGTAGGTTGCAACGTTACCGGCACCGGAAACCACAACGGTCTTGCCCTCCAGGCTGTGTCCGTTGCACTTGAGCATCTCGTCGGTCAGGTACAGCAGACCGTAGCCGGTGGCCTGGGTACGGGCCAGGGAGCCACCATAGCTGAGACCCTTGCCGGTGAACACGCCTTCGTACACGCCACGGATGCGCTTGTACTGACCGTACATGAAGCCAACCTCACGGGCACCAACGCCGATGTCGCCGGCGGGCACGTCGGTGTCAGCGCCGATGTACTTGTACAGCTCGGTGATCAGACTCTGGCAGAAGGCCATGATCTCACGGTCGGACTTGCCCTTGGGGTCAAAGTCGGAGCCGCCCTTGCCGCCGCCGATGGGCAGGCTGGTCAGGCTGTTCTTGAAGGTCTGCTCGAAAGCCAGGAACTTCATGATGGACAGGTTGACGCTGGGGTGGAAGCGCATACCGCCCTTGTAGGGGCCGATGGCGGAGTTGAACTGCACACGGTAGGCGTTGTTGACCTGAACCTGACCGTTGTCGTCCACCCAGGGAACACGGAACATGATCACACGCTCAGGCGTGGTCAGCCGCTCCATGAGGGCGTTCTTGCGGTAGGACTCCTCATTGCGCTCAATGACAACACGCAGGGATTCCAGAACCTCCTCGACAGCCTGATGGAATTCGGGCTGACCGGGGTTTTGTGCCTTTACCCGGGCAAGGGTTTCATCTACATAACTCATATACAAATGTCCTCCTCAGGAAGTATTTCATGGGGCTTATTTTAGCACGTTGTATGCGAGAATACAAGTACTATTTGCAATTTTTTTTTGGGAACTTGCAAAAAAATTATGACCGGGTGGCAATCTGAACGATTACCACCCGGAAAACGAAGCTTTCCTTTGTGCAAAATTTCACTTCCGCCGGGGAAGGATTTCCTCCCGGATAACAGCGCACATTTTTTTCAGCTCCTCAGCCGTGTTTTCCCGACAGAGGGAAACACGGAATGTGCTGTCGATGATCTCCGGGCGCACGTTCATGGCGGTCAGCACATGGCTCCGGTGACCTTTGGCGCAGGCGGAGCCGGCGGATACGCAGATGCCATGATCCTGCAAAATGTTGATGGAATTCTGGGTAGGCACGCCGGGGATGGCAAGGGACAAAATGTGAGGCGCTTCGTGGGCTCCGTTGATCACCACGCCATCTAGGTTAGAAAGCGCCTCGATTGCAGAATCCAGCAAGGCTTTTTCTATGGTGACGTCTTCTTTGAAGGATGCAAAGCCTGCCTGACAAGCAGCGGCGAAGCCGAAAATGGCGGGCGTTCCCTCAGTGCCGCTGCGGAAGTTGTTCTCCTGACCGCCGCCATGAATCAGGGCAGGGAAGGATTTCAACCGGGGGGAGATATACAGGGCACCCACACCTTTAGGGCCGTGAATCTTGTGGGAAGATACGGAAATCAGATCCGCGCCCAAGGTCTTTGCGGCAAAGGGAATTTTCAGGAAACCCTGCACCGCATCGGTGTGAAAAATGGCATCGGGGCACAGCTTGTGGGTGAGCTTCGCCATTTGGGCGATGGGCATCACGGAGCCAACTTCGTTGTTCACCATCATGATGGATACCAAAATGGTGTCCCTGCGCAGGGCGGTCTTCAGGGTATCCAACGAGACGCGGCCCTGGGCATCCGGCTGAAGATAAGTCACCTCAAAACCTTGGGCTTCCAGCTCCTTCATAGTATTCAGAATGGCGTGATGTTCGATGGCGGTGGTGATGATGTGCTTGTTCTTTTTGCCGTAGCGCTTGGCGGTGCTGAGGAGCGCCCAGTTGTCCGCCTCGGTGCCACCGGAGGTGAAAAATACCCGATCCGGCTCTGCGCCCATGGCAGCAGCCACTTGCTGACGGGCACTGCGCAGCTTGTGAGCGGCATCAATGCCGAAACCATACAGCGCACTGGGGTTGCCCCAGTCCTCCGTCAGCGCTTTCATCATAGCCCCCACCGCCTCAGCACAAGGCTTTGTGGTGGCAGAGTTGTCTAAATAAATCATATTGTTCTTCCTTTTGTAAGATAAATGATTGTTTAGCGACCTAACGCCAAAACACCGTAGGGGAGGGTCAATGACCCTCCCGGTGATTTTGCGGTGCAAAATCACAATTGCCGAAGGCAATCAAAATGTATGATCCTTCCGAAAATCCGGAAATTGTGAACAATTTCCGACGGGCGGGTCACTGACCCGCCCCTACATTGGGATAACCTTTT
>JAZNRS010000094.1:0-4570 GCA_045590815.1 Faecousia sp. | reverse complement strand
TGACAACGGGCAGAATCAATCCTCATCCAGCTTCAGCACGGCCATGAACGCCTCGCTGGGCACGGACACGGTACCGAAGGTACGCATCCGCTTCTTGCCTTCCTTCTGCTTTTCCAGCAGCTTCTTCTTACGGGTGATATCGCCGCCGTAGCACTTGGCAAGCACGTCCTTGCGCAGCGCCTTGATGGTTTCCCGGGCGATGATCTTACCGCCGATGGCCGCCTGCACGGGGATCTCAAACTGGGCACGGGGGATGTTGTCCTTCAGCTTTTCGCAGATTTTCCGGGCACGGGGATAGGCGTTGTCCGCAAAGAGGATAAAGCTCAATGCGTCCACAATGTCGCCGTTGAGCAGAATATCCAGCTTCACCAGCTTACTGGGTCGGTAGCCGATGAGTTCGTAGTCCAAAGAGCCGTAGCCACGGGTACGGGACTTCAGAGCGTCAAAGAAGTCGTAAATGATCTCGTTCAGGGGCATTTCGTAGTGCAGCTCCACACGATTTGCGTCCAGATACACCATGTCCTTGAATTCGCCACGGCGCTGCTGTGCCAGATCCATGATATTGCCCACATATTCCTGAGGAGAAATCAGGCTGATCTTCACGAAAGGCTCCTCTGCCAGCTCGATCTCCATGGGGTCTGGGTAGTCCAGAGGATTGTCCACCATCAGCACTTCGCCGTTGGTCTTGGTTACCCGGTAGACGACGTTGGGAGCGGTGGTGATCAGATCCAGATTGTATTCCCGTTCCAGACGCTCCTGAATGATCTCCATATGCAGAAGACCCAGGAAGCCGCACCGGAAGCCGAAGCCCAGAGCGATAGAGCTTTCCAGCTCGTAGACGAAGGAGGCGTCGTTCAGCTTCAGCTTTTCCAGCGCCTCCCGGAGGTCCTGGTATTTTGCGCCGTCGGCAGGATACACGCCGGAGAACACCATGGGCTGCACCGGACGGTAACCGGGCAGGGGCTCGGGGGAGCCGTTTTCGATGGTGGTGATGGTGTCGCCCACCTGGGTGTCCGCCACATTTTTAATGGAGGCGGTGATGTAGCCCACCTCGCCGGCACCCAGCGCATCCGCCGGGATCAGACCCAGGGGGCTCATGGTGCCCACCTCCACTACCTTATAAGTGGCGCCGGTGGCCATCATCCGGATATCCTGACCGGCACGGACGGTGCCCTGCTTGATCCGGGTGTAGACGATGACGCCCCGGTAGGAATCGTAAACACTGTCGAAGATCAGCGCCTGGAGGGGAGCCTCCCGGTCGCCGGTGGGGGCAGGTACGTCCTTGACGATCATTTCCAGCACGGCGTGGATGTTGATGCCGTTTTTGGCGGAAATTTCGGGAGAATCCTCAGCGGGAATGCCGATGATGTCCTCCACCTCAGCCTTGACTTCGGCGGGACGGGCGGAGGGCAGGTCGATCTTGTTGATGACCGGCAGGACTTCCAGACCGGCATCGATGGCAAGGTAGGTGTTGGCGAGGGTCTGAGCCTCCACGCCCTGAGAAGCGTCCACCACCAGCACCGCACCCTCGCAGGCCGCAAGAGAGCGGCTGACTTCGTAGTTGAAGTCAACGTGACCGGGGGTGTCGATGAGGTTCAGCGAGTAGATCTCGCCGTCGTCGGCTTTATATTTTAAGGTAGCGGCGGTGGCCTTGATGGTAATGCCCCGCTCCTTCTCCAGGTCCATGGAGTCCAGCATCTGCTGTTCCATCTGCCGGGCCTCTACGGCGTTGCACTCCTCCAGCAGACGGTCCGCCAGGGTAGATTTGCCGTGGTCAATGTGGGCGATGATGGAAAAATTGCGAATTTTCGATAGTTCGGTCATAGTGATACACCTCAGAGTAGTAGAAATACCTTGGCCCCCGCTTTTAAGAGGGGGCTGGCACCGCCAACGGCGGTGACTGGGGGAGTTCGTGAAAATCTGCATTTTTGCTCCCCCCGGCCTCGCTTACGCTTGGCCACCCCCCTCGCAAGCGCGGGGGGCAAGGGCGCACAGGGCATACTCACACCATTTTCTCGATTATACCAATAAAAAAAGCAAATGTAAACTGTATGTTTTCGCAAATTTCGGGGAAACTGACATGGCAGAGCGACAAAATGTGCAAAAAATATTGGTTTTACCCCTTGTCAAGGGGAAAAATTCAAGCTATAGTCTAACAGCAAAATGAATTTTAGATAAAGGAAGATGGAAATGAGCATACAGAAGAAGAATGCCAAGCCCACCCAGGAAGAGGTAGCCGCCGTTCTGCAGAGTCTGATCGCCCAGGGCAAGAAGGAGGGCATGATCCGTGCCTCCGAGCTGAACGCCCAGCTGGAGAAGCTGGATCTGACCCCGGAGAAGATTGAGGAGATCTATGACCGCTTCGAGGCTATGAATATTCAGATCATCAGCGCCGAGCTGGATCTGGACCTGGGCGACGATCTGGACATCGTAGGCGACCTTGACGGGGATATCGACCTGTCCGACGTGGAAGACGAGGAGCTGGTTGACCCGGTGGATCTGGCGGCGGAATACAATCTGGATGACCCGGTGCGTATGTACCTGAAGGAGATCGGTCAGGTGAAGCTGCTTTCCGCTGAGGAGGAAGTGGAGCTTGCCAAGCGTGTGTCCGAGGGCGACCAGGAGGCAAAGAACAAGCTCACCGAGGCGAACCTGCGTCTGGTGGTTTCCATTGCCAAGAAATATTCCGGCCGTGGTCTGCACATTCTGGATCTGATCCAGGAGGGCAACACCGGTCTGATCCGCGCGGTCGACAAGTTCGACTGGACAAAGGGAAACAAATTCTCTACATATGCCACCTGGTGGATCCGGCAGGCCATCACCCGTGCCATCGCCGACCAGGCCCGTACCATCCGGGTGCCGGTGCATATGGTTGAGGTCATCAACAAGGCCACCCGATGCAACCGGAAGCTGGTGCAGGAGCTGGGTCGTGAGCCCACCGTGGAGGAGATCGCCGCCGAGCTGAACCTGCCGGTGGAGAAGATCATCGAGGCCAACCGCACCGCCGCCGATACTTTGTCCCTGGACACTCCCGTGGGTGATGAAGAGGATACCTCCATCGGCTCCTTCGTGGAGGACGAGCGCACCCCCGGTCCTGCGGACGCCACCTCCAATGCCCTGCTTGCCGAGGCGCTGAAAGAGATCCTGGATACCCTGACCGAGCGGGAAGCGGACGTGCTGCGTATGCGCTTCGGTATGTACGACGGACGTACCCACACCCTGGAGGAAGTGGGTCACATCTTCAATGTTACCCGTGAGCGGATCCGCCAGATCGAGAATAAGGCCATCCGTAAGCTGCGCCACCCCAGCCGCGCCAAGAAGATCAAGGATTTCTACTGCTAAAACCATCCCCCCGGTCAAAAACCGGGGGGATTTCTGTTGGAAAAGGCCCCCTTGTGCAAAGGGGGCTGTCAGCGAAGCTGACTGGGGGCTTGACAATCCCTCCGACCTCGCTTTGCACAAGGGAGGCTTTCGTCTTCGGCGACGGGCGGCAGGTTGCCCCCCTACAAACGCAATCGTACGGCGGGGCATCGACCCACCCATCGCCCACAGGCGCAGTAAACGGGCGATTCGTGAATCGCCCCCTGCAACGGCGTTGCCCACATTATAATATATCGGTGGTGGACGTTGTTGGATTCGAGCTGCGTGCAAACGGACGTGTGAAATACCGTTGCGTTTACCATTTTATGTATATTTTTCTTGCATATTTCACGTATTTTTTCACAAAAAACCATCAAACCCTCTTCCATTTTGAAAACGAATATGCTATAATTCTTGTATACATGTTCAAAAGGGGGGGGTATCCTCATGCCGCGGACAAGCAATAAGGCTAACGAGATTCTGGATTATGTAAACCAATTCGTGCAAGAGAATGGCTATGCGCCGTCTGTTCGGGAGATCGGTGCGGCGGTGGGGCTGCGCTCCACAGCCTCCGTTACCTACCACCTGCGTTCTCTGCAGGAAAAGGGTGCGCTCCAATCCTCCGGTGCCAAGGGCCGCAAGCGGGCGCTGGTCACCAGTGTCCGTCCCGGACAGATCCCGGTCATCGGTGTGGTCACCGCCGGTGTGCCCATCCTGGCTTTTGAAAACCAGGAAGGAAGCATCTCCTGGGATGGGGATCCCGGCTGCTTTGCCCTCCGGGTGCAGGGCGACAGTATGATTGGCGCCGGTATTTACGATGGCGATCTGGTGGTGGTACGTCCCCAGCCCACTGCCAACGACGGTCAGATCGTGGTCGCCCGGATCGGGGACGAGGCTACGGTCAAGCGCCTGAGCCGCCGCAACGGCGAGGTCTGGCTGCTGCCGGAAAACGACGCCTATGCCCCGATCGATGGCTCCGAAGCAGAGCTGGTGGGTCTGGTCAAGGCACTTGTAAGAAAATATTGAGTGAAAAGCCCACGCCATCCGGCGTGAGCTTTTGGCTTGCTGCTGTAAATGATTGTTTAGATTAGCAACGCACCTACTCTTGCCCCCCGCATTTATGAGGGGGGTGGCCGAAGCGCAAGCGAGGCCGGGGGGAGGAATAATAGGATTTTCCCGAACTCCCCCAGTCAAAAATCAAAGATTTTTG
>JAZNRS010000093.1:0-17687 GCA_045590815.1 Faecousia sp. | reverse complement strand
GTCCATCTCGCCGTGGAAGTCCTCAACACCCTGAATGTCGGTGAAGGTTCTCCATGCGCCGGTCTCCTGATCGGAGATCAGGCCGCAGGAAATGCCGGCCACGGGGCGCTTGATGGGCACACCGGCGTCCATCAGAGCCAGCGTAGAGCCGCACATGGAGCCCTGGGAGGTAGAGCCGTTGGAGCTAAGAACCTCGCTCACCACACGGATGGCGTAGGGGAACTCCTCAACGGGAGGAATCACGGGCAGCAGAGCCTTCTCAGCCAGAGCGCCCTGACCGATCTCACGACGGGAGGTAGAACGGGCGGCACGAGCCTCACCGGTGGAGAAGGAGGGGAAGTTGTAGTGGTGGATATAGCGCTTGGTCTCCTCGGGGTAGATGGTGTCCAGCTTCTGAGCAGCGGACAGGGTGTTCAGGGTGCAGATGGACAGCACCTGAGTCTGACCACGGGAGAACAGACCCGAGCCATGGACTCTGGGCAGGATGCCGACCTCGGCGTCCAGAGGACGGATCTCGTCCATGCCACGGCCGTCCACACGCTTGCCTTCCAGCAGCCACTTCTTGACGACCTTCTTCTGCATCTTGTACAGGCAGACCTCGATATGAGTCTCGAAGTCCTCGTACTTCTCAGCGAACTTGTCAGCGAAGTCCAGACGAGCAGCGGTCAGCCGCACCTCACGGATGTTCTTGTCGTCAGTGTCCAGAGCGTACTCGATCTGACCCAGACCATAGGCGATCAGGTCATCCAGCAGGTCGTGGTTGACGGCGGCCTTCCCGAAGGTGAACTTGGGCTTGCCGATCTCAGCGACGATGCCGCCTATGAACTTGACGATCTCCATGTTGGTCTCGTGAGCCACACGGATGCACTCGTAGACGATGTTTTCGGGAGCCTCGTTGGCCTCGGTCTCGATCATGACCACCTTCTCGAAGGTGGAAGAAATGCACACGAAGCACTCGCAGGCCTCACGCTCGTCGGCGGAGGGGTTGACGATATACTTGCCGCCCAGGTAAGCGACGTTGGTGGTAGCAACGGGGCCGTTCCAGGGCACATCGGAAGACGCAATGGCGATGGAAGCACCCAGAGAAGCCACGATCTCCACGGGGTTGTCGTGGTCGGTGGCCAGAACAGTGCAGGTGACGACGGTGTCGTTACGCAGCTCCTCGTCGAAGAGGGGACGCATAGGACGGTCGATGATACGGCTGTTCAGGATGCCGCGCTCGGAGGGCTTGCCCTCACGGCGGTTGAAGGAGCCGGGGATGCGGCCCACGGAGTACATTCTCTCCTCAAACTCGATGGTCAGGGGGAAGTAGTCGATACCGGCCTTGGGGATGGGGTTGCAGGTGCAGGTGACCAGCACCACGGTGTCGCCGTAGCGGCAAATGCACTCGGCGTTGGCCAGCTCAGCGACCTTACCGGTCTCGACGGTAAAGGCGCGGCCGCCGATTTCCATCTCATAAACATGATGGTTGGGATACTGCTTGCGAGTAATCATAGTTGTTTACCTCCTTAGTATTTGTGGAGTTGAGAGTTGATAGTTGAGAGTTGATAGTTACAGGCGATCCCATAACTCTCCACTCACAACTCTCCACTCTCA
Source organism: Faecousia sp. (assembly GCA_045590815.1). Taxonomy (GTDB): domain Bacteria; phylum Bacillota; class Clostridia; order Oscillospirales; family Oscillospiraceae; genus Faecousia. Next base: position 16,091 of record JAZNRS010000093.1, on the reverse strand, counting down.
ACTAATTTCTCGGGAGGTTTAGCACTTGAAACTATTGCCGATTTTCAGCAACACTTTCAACTGCTAAATATCTCCCGGTGAATAATGCTGTCATTGCGAGGAGCGAAGCGACGTGGCAATCCCCTATGGCGATGCGAAAAACTGGGGGATTCCCACGCCAGTGTGCGCACTGGCTCGGAATGACAAAAAGAATTTGGAAAAAAGGGCGACCAAGGTCGCCCTTTCCAAATCTTACTTACGGATACCCAGCTTGGCGATGATAGCACGGTAACGGTTGATGTCCTTGCGAGCCAGATAGTCCAGCAGGCTGCGGCGCTTACCAACCATCATCAGCAGACCACGACGGGAGTGGTTGTCATGCTTGTGGGTACGCAGGTGATCGGTCAGCTCGTTGATGCGAGCGGTCAGAATAGCGATCTGAACCTCGGGAGAACCGGTATCGCCCTCGTGGGTAGCGTTCTCCAGGATGACCTGAGTCTTCTTTTCCTTCTGAATCATGGTTATTTCCACCTTTTCGTAAATTTACCTCGCGCCAAGTAGAGGGTCGGTGTGTTCCCAAAACTGAGCAACGGGCATAGTTTTTGCGTCTGGCATAGCCAGCCTGAGTATCATATCATGAGTTTCCCCAAAAGTAAAGGAAAATTTTCAAGAATTTTCAAAGAATTTTCGGGTTTGCGAGGCGTTTTTCCGTATTTCTTCCCACCAATCCGCCAGTGACGGAAAAATGACCGCCGGAGGAGAATTTACGGAAGATCCTCCTGCGGGAAAGCGTACAGTATGGTGCCGTCGGGTGCATAAATCCGCTCGGATTCATTGCCAAAATCCACATAGTTACCGTCTGCGTTCTGTTCACATTGAAAATGGGTTTCCAGCTCGTGGATGTAGCCCAGGGAATCCTCCGCACGGATCACCACGGTCACCCGGTCGGTGTTGCTCATGGTGATATCGGGGAGATTAAACTCCGCATAATCCACATGGTGGATGAACTGATCGGTCACATCCTGACAGGGGCCTTCCTCACCGTTGATGGTTTTCGTCATGGTGATCTTGGTGAAGCCCACCGGGGTGTTGGTATGGAAATCATTCATGCGGAAGGCGTAGGCCAGAAACACATCCGTTTTCTCCAGATCCTCACAGCTTCCGGTGCCGTTCTTGCTCTGGAACAGATGGGGAAGCCAGTCGCTGTAGGCATACCACAAGCTGATCTCCTCCAGCTCGTCCCGTTTGGTGATGCCGGCGGAAGTGACAGTCAGAGTGGGGTGACCCTCATTTTCCTCAAACAGCGGAACATCTATGTTGCCGGTAAAGGTATCGCCGTTTCTGGTGAAGGACACGGTGCTGTCCCCCAGGGCAACCTCCACAGTGGTATCCTCTGCCAGCTCCTTGGGCGTCAGGGTCAGCTGATAGGCGGCGGTGTTGGGCTTCGTGCCGGTGCCGACAATGGTGTAATCAAGCTCCTCCACCAGACTATCCATCTCGTGGAGCATATCGTTCAGATCTGCTTGCAGCGCGTTCACCTGACCGTCCAGACGGGAAACACGGTCAGAAAGGCGCTGATGCTCCCGCTCTTGGTACGCAAGCTTTTCGGACAGAGAACGTACCCAGAACAGGCAGGCGATTAGTGCGATACCAAAACAAATAAGGATCACAAGGCTTGCGGTGAGCCACTTTTTCTTTGTTTCCATGATTCATTCCTCCTCAAAATATCGACGGGTCTGCTCCCCATTTTTTATAATTTCTTGGCGCAGCGCCTCCAGAGAGAAAAACTGCGTCTCCGGACGGAGAAAGGCGTAAAATTCCACCGTGATATCCTGACCGTACAGGTCGCCGTCGAAGTCCAAAATCCATGGTTCTACAGTGATGCCGCTGCCATTGACTGTGGGACGGGTGCCGATGTTGGTCACTGCCGGATGGCCGAGAATTTTGCAGGCGTACACGCCAAACCGGGGGATCACACACCCCTCGGGGATGGTCAGATTGGCAGTGGGGATGCCGATGGTGCGTCCCACCTGCTTGCCGGGAATGACGGAGCCGGTGAGGATGTGGGGGTGTCCCAGAAAACGCACCGCCTGCTCCATTGCGCCGGTTTCCAACAGAGAACGTATGTGGGTGGAGGACACGGTGATGCCGTCCAGCTTTTGTGCCGGAACCACAGCGCAGGGAATTCCGGCCTCGGCGCAGGCTGTTTGCAGACGTGACGCATTCCCCTCGCCCCGGAAGCCAAAACGGAAATCCTCGCCGCAAACCAACCCGGCAGCGCCATATTCGGTTGTCAGCAGGCGGAAAAAGTCCTGCCAGGGCATTTCCATGAGGGATTTGTCGAAGGGCAGGGCGACGAGGCGCTCCATGCCGTAGCTTTTCAGAAGCCGTTCCCGGTCGTCTGGGGTGTTGATGAGCTTGGGGGCAATGCCGGATACCAGCGCATCCGGATGTCCCAGAAAGGTCACCACCCCGGCGGTACAACCGGCATCGTCCGCCAACCGGCGACACGCCGCCAGCAACGCCTGATGCCCCAAATGCACCCCATCAAAAAAACCTAACGCAAAAATCGTCTTTTGTTCCATAGTTCTCCCAGCCCCCTTGCCTCTCCCTTTGGGAGAGGTGCCCCAGTGCGCACACTGGGGCGGAGAGGGTAAATTAGCAAGATTGAATGAGTTGATGGATCGATTCGCATACCCTGTCAAAGCGGCTGTTAATATCCGCATTAGAATAGCGGACAACACGAAGTCCAAGTTTCGCCAAATAAGCACTTCTTTTTGCGTCGTAATCTTGACCGGCTTGTTCGTAGTGCTGTGAGCCATCGATTTCTATGACCAGTTTTGCGGATGCGCAGTAAAAATCCACGATATATGGGCCGATAATTCGCTGTTTATATATCTTTACCGGATATTTTCGTAAGAAAAGATACCATAATTTTCGCTCTTGTGGTGTCATTTCTTTTCGCAACGCTTTCGCATAATCCAGTAAATGGTCATCTTTCTTGATTGCCATAAAAACCTCCATACCCTCTCAGTCACCGCCTAATGGCGGTGCCAGCTCTCCCAGAGGGAGAGCCAAGAGTGCTCAAATTGCCCAGAAGCTTTTAATGGTTGACATAATGCCGTTCTCGACCTTTGCCAGCATCAGAAATTCACCGGATTGGGCGTAGGCACGATAGGTGCCGTCGGGGATGTTCAGGGTGAAGGCGCCGCCGTTGCGGCATCGCTTTTCCTGATTGGGGGTCAAGGTCACAGCCGGGTGGTTGCGGAACATGGAATCCACCGGGCGGAGGTACTTCTCCGGCTCTGCCGATTCCAGCAGCTCCTCCAGAGGCACCGCTTCCTCAATGGTATATTCCCCAGCCTGGACTCTGCGCAGCGCTGCCATACAGCCGCCGCAGCCCAGTGCCTCGCCGATATCCTTGCACAGCGTCCGGATGTAAGTACCCTTGGAGCAATGCACCCGGAGTCGGGCAGTATCGCCGGAAAATTCCAGACACTCCAGCTGAAAAATTTCGATCTCCCGGGGCTGACGCTCCACCTCTTTGCCCTTCCGGGCAAGGTCGCAGAGCTTTTGTCCGTTGATCTTCAAGGCAGAGTACATGGGCGGGATTTGTTGGATTTTCCCCCGGAATTTTGGGAGGATTCCTAAAAAATCTTCCTCAGAAATGGCAACTTCCTGCTGTGTCAGCACAGTGCCGGTGACATCCTCGGTGTCGGTGGTCAGACCCAGCTTGAGGGTTGCTTCGTAGATTTTCTCCGCGTGTTCAAAAAATTCCACACCCCGGGTGGCACGATCCACAAACACCGGCAGCACACCGGTGGCCATGGGATCCAGCGTGCCGCCGTGGCCGATGCGCCGGGTGTTGAATACACGGCGCAGCCGTGCGGTCACGTCCTGGCTTGTCCACCCCTGGGGCTTGTCGATGATTACAATTCCGTTCATGGTATCACCTACGGTAAATGATAGATACGCCCTTGCCTCTCCCTTTGGGAGAGGTGCCCCAGTGCGCCCCCTGGGGCGGAGAGGGTTGTACGATATGGAAAAGCCCTCTCAGTCACCGCCTAATGGCGGTGCCAGCTCTCCCAGAGGGAGAGCCAAGGGGTGCTTAGTTATCTTCTTCGCTGTTGCCGGTGTTGAGGGAGTTGATCAGCGCCAGCATTTTGGCGCCGTAGGTGATGGAATCGTCCAGCGCCCACATGATCTGAGGGGTATAACGCAGCTTCAGCGCCTGTCCCAGCTCCCGGCGCAGGTATCCGGCGGCGGATTGCAGTCCCTTCAGGGCATCGGCGGCCCGATCCTCCTGCAGGAAGCTGACATAGACCTTGGTATAACGCAGGTCAGGGGTGGTTCCCACCCGGGTGATGGAGATCATGGTATTCTGGATCCGGGGATCCTTCAGATTCCGGATCAGGCTGGACAGCTCCTTCTGGATCTCCTCGTTGATGCGATTGATGCGATTGGATGCCATAATTCATCCTCCGTTTCAAAAAAATGCTGTCATTGCGAGGGCCGCAGGCCCGTGGCAATCCCCTATGGTTTCCGGAATGTCCGGGGGATTGCCACGCCAGTGTGCGCACTGGCTCGCAATGACAATCCTTTTTAGGGAAAGAGCTACGCCGCACCGCAGGCGCGGTGCGGCGTAAAGATTATCTCTTAACTTCCTGCATGGCGAAGCACTCGAATACGTCGCCTTCCTTGATGTCGTTGAACTTCAGGATGCTCATGCCGCACTCATAACCGGCGGTGACTTCCTTGACAGCGTCCTTGAACCGCTGCAGAGAGCCAACCTCGCCCTCGTGGATGACGATGTTGTCCCGAAGCACACGAACCTGGGCATCCCGGGTGATCTTGCCGTCCTTGACCATACAGCCGGCGATGGTACCGATGGCGCTGACCTTATAGGTCATGCGGACCTCGGCGTGACCCAGTACCACCTCTTCAAAGGTGGGTGCCAGCATACCCTTCATAGCCGCCTCGATCTCGTCGATGGCATCGTAAATGACCCGGTAGAAGCGCATATCCACGTTGCTGCGGTGAGCGCTTGCCTGGGCGCCGGCATCCAGCCGGACGTTGAAGCCGATGATGATGGCACCGGAGGTGGAAGCCAGCAGGATATCGCTTTCGTTGATGGCACCCACACCGTTGTGGATGACCCGGACACGAACCTCCTCGTTGGAGATCTTCTCCAGAGATGCCTTCACAGCCTCGGCGGAGCCCTGCACGTCGGCCTTGACGATCAGAGGCAGCTCCTTCATCTCGCCCTCGCCGATCTTGGCGAAGAGATTCTCCAGAGTGACCTTCTGCATAGCCTTGGCGGCGGCATCCTTCTGCGCCTGCTTGCGCTGCTCCACCAGCTCACGGGCCATACGCTCATCGGTAACGGCGTTGAACTCGTCGCCGGGAGCGGGCACTTCTGCCAGACCGGTGATCTCCACAGGCACGGAGGGACCGGCGGTCTTAACGGTGCGTCCCTTGTCGTTGGTCATGACACGGACACGACCCACGGAAGTACCGGCGATGACGATATCGCCCTGCTTCAAGGTGCCGTTTTGCACCAGCAGGGTAGCCACGGGGCCACGGTTCTTGTCCAGACGGGCCTCGATGACCGTACCCTTGGCACGGCGGTTGGGGTTGGCCTTCAGCTCCTGCACCTCGGCAGTCAGAATGACCATCTCCAGCAGGTCGTCCAGACCCATGCCGGTCTTGGCGGAGATGGGCACGATGATGGTATCGCCGCCCCATTCCTCGGGGATCAGCTCGTACTTGGTCAGCTGCTCCTTGATCTTGTCGGGGTTGGCGGTGGGCTTATCCATCTTGTTGATGGCAACGATGATGGGCACCTCTGCCGCCTTGGCGTGGTTGATGGATTCGATGGTCTGGGGCATGATGCCGTCGTCAGCGGCGACCACCAGGATGGCAATATCGGTGGACTTGGCGCCACGGGCACGCATAGAGGTAAAGGCTGCGTGACCGGGGGTATCCAGGAAGGTGACCATATTTCCGTTCACATCCACCGTATAAGCACCGATGTGCTGGGTGATGCCGCCGGCCTCGCCTGCGGTGACGGAGGTCTTCCGGATGGCGTCCAGGGTGGAGGTCTTACCGTGGTCAACGTGACCCATGACCACCACAACGGGTGCACGGGTCTCCAGCTCCTCGACGGTGTCCACATGATCGTCGATGATCCGCTCCTCGATGGTGACGGTGACCTCCTTCTCCACCTTGCAGCCCATTTCGGTGGCCACATACTCAGCGGTGTCGAAGTCGATGGTCTGATTGATGCCGGCCATAACGCCGTTCTTCATCAGCAGCTTGATGACCTCGCCGGCGGTCTTCTTCATCCGGCTGGCCAGCTCGCCGACGGTGATCTCGTCGGGGATCTTTACGGTGACGGGAGCCTTGCGGGCCACCTCCATCTGCAGACGGCGCATCTTCTCCTGCTCCTCGTTGCGGGACTTGTTGCCCTTGAAGTTGCCCTTCTGCTGCTTATTGGACTGCTTGCCCTTGCCGCCGCCGATGCGCTGCTTGCCGCCCTGGTAGTTCTGAACCTTTTCAGAAACCAGATTGTCCACATCCGCAAAGCGGTTGGCGTTGACCTGCACCGCGGAGGTATCCACGATGCGGCGCTCACGCTTGCGCTCCGGCTCCTTGGGCTTTTCGGGCTTGGGAGGCTGTGCCGGCTGCTGAGGCTTGGGCTGTGCGGACTGCTGGGGCTTGGGTGCCTCAGCCTTGACAGGCTCTGCCTTGGGCGCTTCGGCCTTGGGAGCAGGCTGCTCCTTGGGCTTCACCGCAAACACCACCTCCAGAGAGGAGATCTGGTGAGTCTGGGTCATGTAGTCGAAGACCACATTCAGCTCATCCTCGGTCAGAACCTGGGTGTTGGACTTGGGCTTTTCAAAAAACTTGGAGATGATCTCAACGATCTCCTTGGGAGCTACGCCGAAATCCGCCGCAACGTCCCGAATACGATATTTCACTAAACTCATATACGCACCTCCAAAATGTGACAGGTAGGCAGAATACCTTGCCCCCCGCGCTTGCGAGGGGGGTGGCCGAGTGAAACGAGGCCGGGGGGAGCACTCCCCCAGTCACCGCCTACGGCGGTGCCAGCCCCCTCATAAATGCGGGGGCCAAGGCGGCTGCGCCGCTACTCAGCTCTAACTACCTTACAGTTGGTTACTTACTTCTTCTTACCCTTGCGCAAATTCCGCTGGCGGGCTTTGGCTTCCTTTTTGCGAGCCTCCAGCCGCTTGGCCTTATCCTCAAGGACGCTCAGCGCTTCGGCGTTGGGCTTTTCCATGGACTTCAGGAAGGCCACTGCCAGGGACGCGTCGGTAAAGGCCGCCATGGCAAGACTGGTTCTGCCGGTGGCCTGACCCAGCTCGTCCTTGGTGGCTTCCAGGCGGATGCATTGCTGCTCGGTGCCGGAAACATAGCTTTTGGCTCTGCGCCAGCTATGGTCGCCTGCATCCGAAGCCACCACAATGAGGTATGCCTTGCCGGAACGTGCCACAGCACCCACCGGCTCCTCCCCCAGCTCCAGCTTGCCGGCCTTGCGGCCCAGGGAAAGGTAATGCAAATGCTTATCCACGGCTGCCCTCCATTTCCCGGTCCAGGCGGTCGTAGACCTCCTCGGGGATGGAAACCTCCAGGCTCCGGTCCAGGGACTTGGCCTTACGGGCTTTTTTCAGACACTCCGGGTCGGGGCAGATGTAGGCGCCGCGACCGTTGAGCTTGCCGCTGAAATCCAGGGATACGTTGCCGTCGGTCTGACGGACCACACGGATCATATCCCGTTTATTTTTCCGTTCCCGGCAGCCCATACACTGCCGCTGTGGGATCTTTTTCTGCATAAGCTGCACCTCCATAATTGTAGAATCCCTTGGCCCCCGCTTTTAAGAGGGGGCTGGCACGGCGTAAGCCGTGACTGGGGGAGTTTTATTTCTGCTTGCTCCCCCCGGCCTCGCTTTTGCTCGGCCACCCCCCTCATAAATGCGGGGGGCAAGGATTTACATTTCTTCTGCTTGGCTTGCGGGTTTGATATCGATCTTATAGCCGGTGAGTCGTGCAGCCAGACGGGCGTTCTGACCCTCCTTGCCGATGGCAAGGGACAGCTGATCGTCGGGCACCACAACACGGCAGGCCTTCTGACCGGAAATGGGCTCCACGCTGATCACGTCGGCGGGACTCAGAGCGGTCTTGACGTACTCGCAGGGATCCTCAGACCAGACCACGATGTCGATCTTCTCGCCGTGGAGCTCCTCCACAACGGCACCAACACGACCGCCACGGGGGCCAACGCAGGCACCCACGGGATCCACGCCCTCCATAGCGGCACGGACTGCCATCTTGGAACGGGAGCCGGCCTCACGGGCGATGTTGCGGATCTCCACCTGACCCTCGGCGATTTCGGGGGTCTCCAGCTCGAACAGACGGCGCACCATGTTGGGATGGGTACGGGAAACGTACACATTGGTGCTGCGAGCGCCCTGACGGGCCTCCAGCACATACACACGGATCTTGTCGCCCTCGCGGTAGCTCTCGCCGGGGATCTGCTCGCTGGTACGCAGCACGGCATTGTGCTGCTCATTGCCGGTACCCACGGTGACCAGAACGTCGCCGCTGGGATCAATGCGCAGAACGGTGCCGGTAAGCAGCTCCTGCGCCTTATTGGAATAGCTTTCGTAGACCATGCCGCGCTGTGCCTCACGGATGCCCTGGATAACCACCTGCTTGGCGGTCTGTGCGGCGATACGGCCGAACTTCTCCACGTCTACGGGGATGGAGATGGTATCGCCCAACTGAATGCTGGGGTTGATGTTCCGGGCGGTGTCGATGTGCATCTCCAGAGCGGTATCCTCCAGCTCCTCCACAACGGTCTTCACCTGATACATGGTAATGCCGGACTCGCTGATGTCCACCACCACGTTCTCGGCGGGAACGTCCCGGTGATCCTCCCGATCCTTCCGGTAGGCGTTGGCCAGGGCCTGCTTCAGGCGCTCCAGCATATAATCCATGGGAATGCCCTGGGTCTTCTCCAGCTCACGCAGGGCGGCAAAAATTTCCGCGCCGTCGATCTTGTGGGCTTCGGGCTGCTTCCTGGCTCTGCTATTTCTTGCCATGATTTGCTTCCTCCAATCAGAATTCTACCCGCAGGCGGACAAGTGCCACCTGGGATTTTTCAAAAGTAAGAGTTTCCTTACCGCTTTCCACGGTAACACGGCCATCCTCGTAGCCCCGGAGGATGCCGGGGAACTCCTTCAGACCGTTGTGGGGACGATAGAGCTTGACCATGATGGGGCTGCCCATAAACCGCTCAAAATCCCCGGGACGCTTTAGCGCCCGCTCTAAGCCTGCGGAGCAGACCTCGAAGTGGTAGGATTCGGCGATAGGGTCCTTTTCGTCCAGCACCGGGTCAACGGCACGGGAGATGGCCTCGCAGTCGGAGATGTCCACGCCGCCTTCCTTCTCAATATACAGTCGCAGGAACCGCTCGGAGCCTTCCCGGACGTATTCCACGTCCCAAAGGGAGCAGCCGTGCTGTTCGACAATGGGCTGGGCGAAGGACGCAACGAATTCGGTAACTTTCAAAATTTTCGCCTCTTTTCGCAAAAAGAGAGGGGCTGAACCCCTCTCTTTCGTATAGTCTACGCTAGATTACTGGTATTATAGCACTAAAATTTCCGTTTTGCAAGGGGTTTTATAAAGATTTTTTGGGATAATTTCAACAATTTTTGCCGAAAAAACCGCTTAAAGCCTTCCCCTTGAGGGGAAGGTGGCACGGCGTAAGCCGTGACGGATGAGGTGGTCTGCGAAGCAGAATTGAATATATATTACCCCTCATCCGCCCCAGTGTGCGCCCTGGGGCACCTTCATCTTCGCGCTAAGAGCCTCGCTTCGCTCGGTTGCGCTCCGAAACGCGCCTGCGGGCGCAGTCCCCAGGGAGAAGGCTTAAGGGCGGGTCAATGACCCTCCCCTACAATATTATAAATAGTAGCCTGCGGACAGCAGCCGCTGCAGAGCGGTATTGGCCTGCTCGTCGGTAAACAGCGCGGTGAACCGCTTGTCCACAACCAATGCTTCCAAGGTCAGATCCAGACGGTGCTTGTCGCACAGAATGCCGAAGCCATCGCTCTCCCGATGACCACTGAGCCACCGCTGGGCGGTCTTCATGGCATCCTCCGCCTCCACCGGACGCAGGCGAACCCCCATCCGGGCGGCAGTTTCCCGATTCTTCAGCCACACTTCCACAAATTTCTGTTCCATAGTTGCTCCTATAAAGAGCTTCCCCCTGGGGGGAAGCTGGCAAAAATCTTTGATTTTTGACTGATGAGGGGTCTAAAGTGCAAATCTTCGTACGCAGTACCCCTCATCCGCCTCCTCCGGAGGCACCTTCTCCCCAGGGAGAAGGTTTTACTTCTCCAAAATCACTGGGCCGTTATTGGCGGTGAGGGTTGCTTTGATGTGCTGTGCGGCCTCGGCAGGGGTGACGGTGATCTGCTCGCCGGTGACCATGTTCTTGACGCCGCACTTACCGGCAGCGATCTCATCCTCGCCCAGCAGCACCGCAAAGGGCACGCCCAGCTTGTCGGCATAGGCCATCTTCTGCTTGAACTTCTTCTGCTCGCAGTAAAGCTGGACCCGCAGACCCTCGCTTCTCAGGCTCTCCGCCAAAGCGATCGCCGCAGCCGCGTCGCCCATGGGCAGCACCAGCGCATCCGCCGGGGCGCTGGGCAGCGCATCGTTTAAGAGCTTCTGCTCATCCAGAACGTAGAACAGACGGGTCAGACCGATGGAAATACCCACGCCGGGGAGCTTCCGCTCGGTGTAGTAGCCAGCCAGGTCGTCATACCGACCGCCGGAGCAGACGGAGCCGATCTCCGGGTGATCAAGCAAGGTGGTTTCGTAAACGGTGCCGGTGTAGTAGTCCAAACCTCTTGCGATGGTCAGATCCACGGCGAAATTCGCCTCCGGCACGCCGAAGGCTGCCAGGTTCAGCGCCACCGCCTTCAGCTCCTCCAGACCGGCATCGAACATCTCGTTGCGGCCTGCGTATTCGCCCAGGGCGGACAGAACCTCTGCATTTGTGCCCCGGATGGCGATAAACTTCAAAATCTCGTCGGACTGCGCAGCGGTCAAGCCACAGTCGTCCATCAGGATCAGGCGAACCTTCTCCGCACCGATCTTGTCCAGCTTGTCCACGGTGCGCATGATGTCGCCGGACTTTTCGGACAGACCCAGCATGGCGTAGAAGCCGTTGAGGATCTTCCGGTTGTTCACCCGGATCTGGAATCGGGTCAGACCGAAGCCTTTGAATACCTTATAAATAATAGCAGGGATCTCCGCCTCGTTGAGGATGTCCAGCTTTCCGTCGCCGATGATGTCGATATCCGCCTGGTAGAATTCCCGGAAGCGGCCCCGCTGGGCACGCTCGCCCCGGTAGACCTTGCTGATCTGGAACCGGCGGAAGGGGAACGCCAGGTCGTTGGCGTGGAGCGCCACATATTTTGCCAGGGGCACCGTCAGATCGAAGCGCAGAGCCAGGTCGCTGTCGCCCTTGGTGAAGCGGTAGATCTGCTTTTCCGTTTCGCCGCCGCCCTTGGCAAGGAGGATCTGGGCATCCTCGATGATGGGGGTGTCCAGGGGGGCGAAGCCGTAGGAGGCGTAGGTGTCACGCAAAATTTGCGCCATGCGTTCAAACTGGATCTGCTTGCCGGGCAGCAGCTCCATAAAGCCGGACAACGTCCGGGGACGAATGATTTCCATAATGTATATTCCTTTCAGCCTGAAAAAAGTATTGTCATCCTGAGCGGAGGGCGAAGCCCGTAGTCGAAGGATCTTTGCACTTAGATTTCGTCAGTGCGTAGATTCTTCGACTCGCTTTGCTCGCTCAGAATGACATAACCGTTACATAGATATTAAAATCTGGGCTTGCTGCGCATCATTTCACGCCAATCCAGATCGCCACGCTGCAGACCCATGATCAGTACCTCGGCAGAGCCGAGATTGGTGGCGATGGGCACGTTGTGCCGGTCGCAATGACGGATGGTTTCCACCATCTGGCTGTCGTCCCAGGCATCGGTGGTGTTGGGGTCGGTGCACAGCAGAACCAGGTCGATCTCGTTGTAGGAGATCCGGGCGTTGATCTGCTGGTGACCGCCCTGCTTGTGGCTGAGCAGCATAGTGATGGGCAGACCGGTATTGTCCGCAATGAGGCGGCCGGTGGTAGCAGTGGCGTAGAGATTGTGCTTTGCCAGCACGCTCTTATATGCCGTGCAGAACTGCACCATCAGTTCTTTCTTCTTATCGTGAGCCAAAAACGCAATATTCATATCGTCCACTCCTTTAAGAAAAGTATATATGGCTCCCCTGGAGGGGAGCTGTCAGCAAAGCTGACTGAGGGGTGTGGTTCTCACCCCTCCGACCTCGCTATGCTCGGCCACCTCCCCTCTAGGGGAGGCTTAATTACAATTCAATCCGTACGGGCATGCCCATCAAACGCTTGGCGATACGGCGGCAAGCCTTGGCGGCGGCGCACTTGCGGCTTTGCAGCAGCAGAGGCTTGCCAAAGGCGGCAGCCAAAATCACATTGGAATCCTCCGGCACGATACCGATGAGCTGGATACCTGCCTCATCGATCACGTCGTCGATGGTGCGCTCCATGGTGGACACCAGCTTGGGATTCACCCGGTTGACCACCATGCGGATGCTTCCCTTGCCCATGAGCTCCAGCACCTCGCCGGTGCGACCGGCATCCCGGATGGAAGCGGGGTCTGCGCCGGTGACCAGCAGGATCCGGTCCGCGTCGGCGGCGACCAGACGGAAGCCTGCGTCCACTCCGGCAGGCGCATCCAGGAAAATGAAGTCGAAATCCTCCCGGGCGCTGCGGACCATGGCGCTGAAGGCGGCGGCGTCAACATCATCCACGGATTGGTTCATAGGCGCTGTGAGGAACCACAGCCCGGAAAATGCAGGATGGGGCGGCAGCTGCTTCAGAGAATAGTTTCCGCAAAGCACATCCGAGAAGGAAACCGCGGCGAAATTGTCCAGTCCCAGGGAAATATCCAGGTTCCGCAGACCCACGTCGCAGTCGATGCACAGCACCCGCAGCCCCTCCTGGGACAGGGCGGTGGCAATGCCGGCGCACAAGGATGTCTTACCGGTGCCGCCCTTGCCGGACAGAACCGCAATAATCTCACCCATAGCGCCACTCCTTCCAAACATAGTTTGATAACTATTATAAAGGAATAACGCACAAAAATCAAGAGGAAATCAACACTTTTTTCCAGAATCTTCATGAGTTTTCACTAAATACTTTAGTAAGGTAAATGATTGTTTAGCGACCTAACGGCAAAACATCGTAGGGGAGGGTCATCGACCCTCCCGGTGATTTTGCGGTGCAAAATCACAATTGCCAAAGGCAATCAAAATGTAGGAATCTTCCGAAAAATCGGAAATTGTGAACGATTTCCGGCGGGCGGGTCAATGACCCGCCCCTACATTAGAATTACCATTTAGTGCGCTAAACAATCATTTAACGCTTCAAATGGGAAATTCATAAATTATTTACGGAAAAAGACATTTTTCCTCTTGCAATTTTCTTTTGATTGGGGTATTATGTATTAGCACTCAGACGAAAAGAGTGCTAAACAGATACATAAAAGCAGTTTGCGCATCCGGGGGATTGCCACGCCAGTGTACGCACTGGCTCGCAATGACACCAACTTCTTGGCATTCTGCGACCCACTATATTTAGGAGGAATTCAAATGAAGCTCAAACCCATGGCAGACAATGTTCTGCTCAAGCAGCACGAGGCCGCCGAGACCACCGTGTCCGGCATCATCCTGGCCACCACCAACAAGGAAAAGCCCGCCATCTACGAGGTAGTCAGCGTTGGCCCCGGCACCAAGGACGTGGAAATGACCGTGTCCGCCGGCGATAAGGTGGTCGTCAGCAAGTTCGTCGGCACCGACATCACCCTGGACAAGGTGGATTACAAGTTCGTCAAGCAGGATGATATTCTGGCTGTCGTCACCGAATAAGGAGGAAATTTATCATGGCAAAAATGATCGTTTACGGCGAGGATGCTCGCAAGAAGCTGCAGTCCGGTATTGACCAGCTGGCCGATACCGTCAAGGTCACCCTGGGCCCCAAGGGCAGAAACGTTGTCCTGGGCAAGAAGTACGGCGCTCCCCTGATCACCAACGACGGCGTGACCATCGCCAAGGAAGTGGAGCTGGAGGATGCCTTCGAGAACATGGGCGCACAGCTCATCCGTGAGGTCGCCACCAAGACCAACGACGTCGCCGGTGACGGCACCACCACCGCTACCGTGCTGGCCCAGGCCATCACCCGTGAGGGTCTGAAGAACCTCAGCGCCGGTGCCAACCCCATGGTCATGCGCAAGGGCATCGAGAAGGCTGTGGATGCCGCCGTTGCCGCCATCAAGGAGCATAGCGTTCCCGTTTCCGACTCCGCTTCCATCGCCCGTGTCGGCGCGGTTTCCTCCGGCGACGAGGCCATCGGCGCTCTGATTGCCGAGGCTATGGAGAAGGTGGGCACCGAGGGTGTCATCACCATCGAAGAATCCAAGACCGCCGAGACCGGTCTGGAAGTGGTTGAGGGTATGCAGTTCGACCGGGGCTACATCTCCCCCTACATGGTCACCGATACCGACAAGATGGAGGCCGTTCTGGACGATGCCTACATCCTGATCACCGATAAGAAGATCGCCTCCATTCAGGAGATCCTGCCCATTCTGGAGCCCATCGTCAAGGCCGGCAAGAAGATGATGATCATTGCCGAGGATGTGGAGGGCGACGCTCTGGCAACTCTGCTGGTCAACCGTCTGCGTGGTAACTTCAACTGCGTCTGCGTCAAGGCTCCCGGCTTCGGCGACCGCCGCAAGGAGATGCTGCAGGATATCGCCATCCTCACCGGCGGTACCGTGATCTCCAGCCAGCTGAACATGGAGCTGACCGAAACTCAGCTCACCGATCTGGGCCGCTGCCGTCAGATCGTGGTCACCAAGGACACCACCACCATCGTGGACGGTGCCGGTGACAGCGAGATGATCAAGGCCCGTGCCCATCAGATCCGTGCTTCCATCGCAACTACCACTTCTGACTATGACCGTGAGAAGCTGCAGGAGCGGCTGGCAAAGCTGGCCGGCGGCGTTGCCGTCATCAAGGTTGGCGCTCAGACCGAGGTTGCCATGAAGGAGCAGAAGCTGAGAGTGGAGGATGCCCTGAATGCTGCCCGTGCCGCCGTTGAGGAAGGCATCGTGGCCGGTGGCGGTACCGCTCAGGTCAACGCCATTGCCGCTGTTGAGGAGCTGATCGCTACCCTCCACGGCGACGAGAAGACCGGCGCTCGTATCATTGCCTCCGCTCTGCAGGCTCCCATCCGTCAGATCGCCCAGAATGCCGGCGTGGACGGAAGCGTGGTCTTTGAGAAGATCAAGAATTCCGGCAAGGTGGGCTTCGGCTACAACGCCTACACCGAGGAGTATGTGGACATGATCGCCTCCGGCATCGTGGATCCCACCAAGGTGACCCGTTCTTCCCTGGAGAACGCCGCCTCTATTGCTTCCTGCGTGCTGACCACCGAGTCCTTGGTGGTTGATAAGCCCGACCCCGCCGCCGACGCAGCCGCTGCTGCCGCTGCCGCCCAGGGCGGAATGTACTAAGAAAACCATCCCCGAAATGCATCCGCATTTCGGGGATGTTGCTGTAAATGATTGTTTAGCGGGCGCGGCTCACCGCAAGACGCGTTACCCACCTGGGCGATCGTCCAACGCCAATGGGTGTCACTCGGTAACGAAAAGGGTGGTTTTCCAACAACAAAACGTTACCGAGCGGTACACAATGGCGTCACGATTACCGCTCACCCGAGCACGAGAACGTCCGCCGGCACTGCTGGCAAACAATTATTTACCATTCAAATATTTAACCCCCCTGCCGGGAACGTGAACTGCACCCCATTTGTTAGACAAGTATGATATAATACTTGTACTAAGAAAATGGGGTGTTTTTCTATGCCTAAAGGAATACCAAACAAGCGATACACAGGCGAGTTTAAGCAGATGGTTGTAGAAACCATGATACGG
>JAZNRS010000092.1:0-15193 GCA_045590815.1 Faecousia sp. | reverse complement strand
AACATTTATGACACATGGCGATATAGCTGTCGTTGCCGCCCAGCACTACCTGCGCGCCTTCCGTAACAATAAAACCATCGGAATCGATACGGGCGTTGATGATTGCCTTTGCGCCGCAGTCGCACATGGTCTTGATTTCCTCAATCACGTCTGCCAGTTCCATCAGACGCAAAGAGCCGGGGAACAGCTTGGTCTGGAAGTCTGTCCGCAGACCGAAACACAAAACAGGAACTTCATATTCATTGACGATGGCACGCAGTCCCTCAATCTGCGCCGGGGTCATAAACTGGCACTCGTCCACAATGACCACATCGCATTTTCCTTTCCGGGTCTGGGTGAAGCGGTCAAAGATATCCATGTCCGGGGTCATGACTTCCACAGATGCCTGCAAGCCGATCCGGCTGCGCAGAATGTCTGCTCCGTCCCGGGTATCCGCGCTGGGCTTGATGAGCCACACAGACATATCATTTTCCTCGTAATTATACTTGGTGATCAGCGCCTGGGCGGTCTTGCTGGAACCCATGGCGCCGTACTTAAAATAAAGTTTGGCCATTTTTCTCTCTCCTCTCGCCGGGTCTTATATTATACCAAAAACCGGGCTGTATTGCAAGAAATATTATCTAATTTCAACAATTATCCAGTCCGCACCGGCAAGTGCTTTTCCGCAAGGGCAATATAAACATTGTTCTCTATTTTGCTCCTTGTGTTTTTTCTTTAATTATAGTGAAAAACCGGGCTTGTTGCAAGACCTTGGTTTTGGCATGCAAGGAATCAGTTTCATCCCATAGCCGCTGTTATCAGAATCCCCAAATTATCCCGGTAAATTTCATCAAACTGGGAAATGGACAAGGGGTTTTCTCCCGCACCTACCTCGATCGTATACCCCGGGCGGCGGAAATATTTGATAAACCAGTCCTTATACCCGGCAAAGGCGGACAGGAACGGCGTTTCTTCCAGAGAATATCCGCTGATCTGGGCAAACCGCTCGCCCAGTTCCCTTGCTCCGGGAACTTCATAATCCTGAAACTGCCAGTAGATCACCTTTCCCTGGGTGTGATAGGCCAGCACCAACGCCGGGTCGATGGCCTCTGTGTAGCCGGCCAGCGCCCGTGTCTCGAACTGATCCAGGGGCGCGCGCCCCACAAAATCCCGGGGAGCGGGACGGGTAAAGCCTTGGGCAAATTTGTTCTCCCGAGCCTGCAACCAGCCGGCAGGGTAGTTCAAATTCAGATCCACACCCAGCAAATTGGCTTTCCATCCGTCCGGGAACGGAATGGCCGGAAAACCGACGGCAATGGCCTGGGCGGAAACATACTGGGGATCGCCTGTGGGGATTTCCCCGGTGACCAGGGCAACGCCATCCGGGTCTACCATGGGCACGGTGTAGATGGTGGCGGTGTTTCGCAGTTCTTCCGCAGACACGCCGCCAATTTGTCCGCCGGATTCAATGGCCTGGGCAAAATCTTCCACGAATTTTAATAGGACAGGGGTGGTGATCCACTCGTTGGCGTGATGGGACGCGGAATACAGCACCTTCCGGGGCCCTGTTCCGATGACCAGGGTGCGGATGGGTCTGCCGTAAGCCGTGGTCGTCAACAGCTCGGAACGGCAGAATGGGTATGTGCGTGTGATTTCCAGTATCATCCGTTCGCAGGCTGCGGACGTGATGGGCACATTCGTCTGTACAATTGCCATAATGACCACCTCTATACCAGTATATGCGCCCGTACCGAAAAACGCCCCTTGTAAATGAGGTCTGCATCGCCCCGCGGGCGGATGTGGGCATCCGCCCCTACATTGAACAAGGCAGAACGAAAAGAGTATTATAGCAAGCTGATTCCCGGATGGGGAATGTTTTGGTGGATATTCTTGATCGGCGGCGGTATGTTTGGAATTGCTATGACACTTATTATGATGCTCTTTTGCATTATTTCAACTGCTGCCTTTGGATGGTTTGCTGATATCCCCGAAATGTTAAAAGAAATGCCTTGGGGACTGCCCTTAGCTATTGGTTGGATTGGCTTTGGCGGAGCGATGGGAATCGTTGAAGTGCTCGCACACAGAAAGTGAAATATCAAGTATAACTCTTCCCCTTTTACAAATAATAGCATCGTAATTTGTAATATTATGTAGGGCGTAAAGCCTCCCTTAGGCAAAGGGAGGGGGTATTTGCGGGCGGCAACCTGCCGCCTGTCAAATGTAAATACAAACAGCGGAGTGAATATTCACTCCGCTGTTTGTGGCAATGGCCAATTGTTGAACATGGATCATGTCCCCGCAACTTACGTCCTAAACGTCTAATGACAGCAATGCTACGACGATTAGTATAATCATTGTTTATGAATATGTCAATATAACTGTATTGAGAAGTTCAAATAATTGGCGAAACTCCTTTGCTGATGCGAAGGAGTTTTTTCTTTTTGTTACAGTATAATCTTCTCCTGTTTACAGATACTAACAGCGTAATTTGTAAAAATATCGTAGGGCGAAAAGCCTCCCTTGTGTAAAGGGAGGTGGCACGGCGAAGCCGTGACGGAGGGATTGTAATGTATCGACACAAGACAATCCCCCGGTCAGAAATCAAAGATTTCTGCCAGCCCCCTTTACACAAGGGGGCCTTTGGTGCCTGCAACATCTGTAAAGGAGAAAGATATATGAAGGCGACTGGTATTGTAAGACGTGTTGACGATTTGGGGAGAATTGTGATTCCCAAGGAGATTAGAAGAACCCTCCGGATCCGTGAGGGCGATCCGCTGGAGATCTACACGGAGAAGGACGGTGGGGTGATTTTTCGGAAGTATTCGCCCATGGGGGATCTGCAGGATTTTGCGGCGCAGATGTGTGACTCCATTGGCGCAAACACCGGGCGCATCGCCGCGGTGACGGACCGGGACAGCATCATCGCCCTGGCCGGTGCTCCCAAGCGTGAGCTGATGGACAAGCCCAACTCCCAGGAGCTGGAGAAGCTCATGGAGCAGCGGCGCAACTATCGCTACACCGCCGGGGAGAATCTCATCCGTGCCACGGAAAGCTCCGACAAGTATCATCTGGGGGTGGCGGCGCCGATCTTGTCCCAGGGGGATCTGATGGGCTGCGTGCTGCTGCTCATGGGCGACGACCGGACTCCCATGGCGGAAGCCGACCAAAAGCTGGCACAGACAGTCGCCGGTTTTCTGGGTATGCAGATGGAGAATTAATCGTGTCATCCTGAGCGGAGCTATGCGTAGCATAGCGAAGTCGAAGGATCTTCGCACCAATTTTACCTAAAAAAGCAGATGCAGTGCGTAGATTCTTCGACTCGCTGTCGCTCGCTCAGAATGACAATGCGGGACGGTACGTTCGTACCGTCCCGTTGTTATTAGCCGAGGATGTCTTCCATATTGTAAAGGCCGGCGGACTTCCCCTCCATGAACCGGGCGGCAGCTACAGCGCCGTCTGCCAGCATGGCACGGGAGCCGGACTCATGCTTCAGGGTCAGACTCTGGTTGCCGGTATGGATATGCACCTCATGGATGCCAACCACGTTGCCCAGCCGCAGGGCGTGGATGCCGATCTCGTCCTTGGTGCGCTTGCCCTCGCCGGAGCGGCCACAGTTGGCGGTAGCGTTGGGGCGCACCTCCTTGATGGCGTTATACAGCATCAGAGCGGTGCCGCTGGGAGCGTCCACCTTACGGGTGTGATGGGTTTCTACGATCTCAATATCCGCATTGGGGAAGAACTTGGCGGCCTCCTTTGCCAGACGGCACAGCACCGCAATACCCATGCTCACATTGCCGGTGAAGAACACGGGGATCTCCTTGGCGGCCTCGTCGATGAGCATCTTTTCTTCGGGGGTGTGACCGGTGGTGCCCACCACCACTGCCGCACCGATCTCCTTGGTATACGCCAGCACATCGGCGATGGCGCTGTGATGGGAGAAGTCGATGACCACATCCGCATCCACCTTGCCCAGCTCGGCGAAGGTCTTGGGCACGCCGTTTTCGCCGTCGATGCTCACACGACCCACGCACTCGGCACCCAAAATCTCGTCGATCAGCTTACCCATGGCGCCGTTGGCGCCGCACAGAACTACTTTCATACGTCAATACCTAACTTTCTCATTTCTTTATACAGCGCCGCCCGGGTATCGTCCTCCATGGGAGTCAGGGGCAGGCGCAGGTTTTCTTCACCAAAGCCCATGGCGGACAGCGCCGCCTTCACGGGAATGGGGTTGACCTCGCTGAAGAGGCAATCGATCAGCGGCAGAAGCTTGCACTGCCACTTCGCCGCTGTGGCGAAATCCCCGGCAAGGCAGGCATCGGTCATGGCAACCGCCTCTTTCGGCACCACGTCGCTGAGGACACTGATGGTGCCGGCGGCGCCCATGGCCATCATGGGCACAGTCAGCGCATCCTCACCGGAGTAAATGGCGATTTCTTCGCCGCACAGCGCCGCCATTTCCACGGTCTGTGCCATGTTGCCGGAGGCATCCTTGATGCCCACGATGTTGGGGTGCTTGGCAAGCGCCGCCACGGTTTGGGGCAGGAGATTACAGCCGGTGCGGCAGGGAACATTGTACAAAATCACCGGCACAGAAGAAGCATCCGCCACGGCGGTGAAATGCTGAATCATGCCGTTCTGGGTCGCCTTATTGTAATAAGGCGTGACCACCAGAATGGCATCCACCCCGGCTTCGCAGGCGCTTCTCGCCTGCTGCAGCACCTGAGCGGTGTTGTTGGCGCCGGTACCGGCGACCACCGGCACCCGACCGGCGACCTTTTCCACCGTGTAGCGGATGACAGCCAGCTGATCCTCCGGCTCGATGGTGGCGCTTTCTCCGGTGGTGCCCATGACCACGATGCCGTTGATGCCATTTTCAATTTGAAATTCCAAAAAACGACCCAGGGCGTCGTAATCGATGCCGGTTTTGGTCATGGGGGTGATGATGGCCGAGGCCATACCCCGGAAAATGACTTTTTTCATAGGGCACCTCCGATCGTGTTGAAGTAATCGTACAGGGGAATCAGCTTTTCCAGCATTTCTCCTGCCCGCTTGCCCAGCTCCGGGCCGAAAATTTCCGGGCTGACAGGCTCTTCCCGAATGCAGCCAATCTGCCGCCGCCATGCGAAATAAGGCTCCAAACGGGGATCGTCGCACTTAGGCGGACGCTTATAGCACTGGGCGGTGACGGGGATACCAACTGCCGCTTCCGTGTCAGCGATCAGCCGCAAGAATTCCTCCGGACGGGCGGCGATGTCCTGGCGGAACCGCTCCATGACGGCGGATTTCGGCTGCCAGAAAAAGAAGCCGTAGTGCACCATGTCCGGGTTGATCTCCAAGTAAAGGCAGGGATTTTCCGCCCACCACTCCACGTCCTTGCGGATGCAGATCCAAAGGCTCTCCTTGTAGGGCACCGGGTGGTGCATCCGGGCATCCCGGTAGATCCGGCTGACCTTCAGCAGGTTGCCCGGGCGGTCCAGAAATGGCTGGAAAAGCTCCTGTCCCAGAGCCTTCATGGGCTCATAAAGGGTGTCAACATATTGTTTTTTGTGTTCCAGAAACCATTCCCGGTTGTTATTCATCCGAATTCCCCAGAGGAAATCAATGGTTTCCGGCGTAAAGCCAGTAAACATAGGCGGTTCTCCTAATCATTGCTGTCATTGCGAGGGGCGCAGCCCCGTGGCAATCTCCTATGGCGATGCGCAAAATCTGGGGGATTGCCACGCCAGTCTGCGGACTGGCTCGCAATGACACTAAATTTGCGTTATTCTTTATGCTTCGTTTTCCAGAGGATCTGTCCGTACTGCTTCATGGGCACCGGGCGATCTTCCACGTCCAGAACGTATCGCTCGGAAACGTTGATCACCTGGGTGTCGCCGAAATGCCGCAGGCGGATGTTATCCGAGCCGTAGCTGAGGTGGACGTGTCCGTGGAGCAGATACATCGGCTTAAATTCCTCCAGCAGCTCCCGGAATGCCTCGAAGCCCCAGTGGGCAGGATCCTCCGCATCCCCCACGCCCCGTGGGGGCGCATGGGTCACCACGATGTCCACGCCCCCCAGCCGCTTCAATTTGCGGCGGAGCCTGCGGATCCGGTGGCGCATTTGGTCATCGGTGTACTGATGCTCCCCGGGATGGTAGCGTAGGCAGCCGCCCAGCCCCAGGATCCGGATGCCGTTGTACACCACGATGGCATCGTCGATGCAGTCGCAGCCCTCGGGGGGATTGCGGTCGTAGCCGGTGTCGTGATTGCCGTGAACGTAGAGCACGGGGCAGCGACCCATCGTTACCAAAAACGACAGGTAGTCCGCCTTCAGATCCCCACAGGAGAGGATCAGATCGTATTCCTTTAACCGACCGGGGACATAGTAATCCCACAGGGCGGCGCACGCTTCGTCGGACACGGCAAGAATTTTCACGCATTGGCCTCCTTTTGCAGAGGGATCTCATCTCTGTGAATGCCCATTTCCCGAACCACCGCCCGGGACATGGGCAGAATTTCATCGATCGTGGGGATGCTGCCCTCCACGTTGGCACAGAGCCAGTCCATTCGGAGCAGCTCGTCGGCGGTGAGGGTGCGGCTGCCGTCATTGATGACGGAGCCGTCCTGGGCGATGATCTTCCGGGCGAAGGGGTCTAATTTTCCTTCACGGAGCTGCTGGCGCAGCAGCTCTGCCAATAGGCGCACGCCCTCCGGCAGCTTTTCGGAAAGCTGCACGTCCACAACGCCGCTGTCCATGCCCCACCAGTAGTTCACCGCCTGGGGAGATTTGTCCACCCACGCACCGGAGATGATGGAGCGGATGACGTTTTCGTACAGCTTGCCCCACATCCAGCAGGGACTGCCCAGGGGGGTCAGACTGCCATCCTCGCCCACTTGGTAGGTGCCGTAGTTGCAGAAATCCAGGTAGATCTTGTCCTGGCTGGGCACTTCCCGGTTGGAGATCACCCGGATGCCGGAGTTGATAAAGTCCGCCACCGGCGCACCCTCCAGGCAGGACCACCGCAGGTCGAGCTTGGCACGGGGGTTGGTCAGCTGTGCGCCAAGAGCGAAGGCGTTGATGGATGCCGGCTCGCCGCAAATGGGGTAGGAGGCGATGTAGCCGATGCGGTCGTTTTCCGCCATGGCACCGGCGATGGCACCGGTGATGAATTTCCCCTCGTAAAATCGGCAGTAATAGCTGCGAACGCTGGAATAGGGCATATCCACGGCGCAATTGAGGAAGCGCACCTTGGGATTTTTCACCGCCGCTTTCAGGGTGGCGCTGCCCATTTGGGGGGTGGTGGTGAATACCACCTGGGCACCGTCGGCGACGGCTTCCTCCAGGGCGTTTTCCATGTCCTCAGCGGTGTTGACGTTAAAATAGCTTTTGGTGGTGACGGCACCCTCCATCACCTGCTCCAGGTACTGGCGACCCTCATCATGAGCCTTGCACCAGCCGGAGGATTCGGTGTCCAGTTGGTGCAGGAAGGCAACCTTCAGATGCTCCGGGCCGGCGGTGATGATCCGTCCCAGCAGACCGCCCTTGGGCTTGGGGGTGGAGGTCTCCACCTTCACCGGCTCCGGCTGAGCGGCGGCGGTGAGCTCCTCCCAAATGGCGGAAAGGGACTTTTTCAACTGATCGGCGGTCATCTCGCCCAGGTCTTTATAGGAATATATGCGCAGCCAGATCAGCAGAACTTCCTCGTGGGACAGCGCCAGGAGCTTGCCGTTGAGGGCATCGAATGCGTCCTTGAGATACTGAAAATAGGCATTAAAGGTGCGTTTTTCCGAATCCGTCCAGGGGTCAGAAGGCTCCTTGCCGATGGCGGTGAGCAGCTTCTGATAGTCGCCGGGACGGTGGAATTGGACGGTGTACAGACCGGTATTTTTGTAAAAATCCAGGAATTCGTAGTAGGCCTTGATCCGGGGGCTGCCGTCATTGGCAGGCAAGATCCGGGTCACATACGCCGGGATCCGGGCAGCGCCGAAATGCTTCAGTACCGACACCCGCTTGTTGCCCTCCTGCACATAGAAGTCCCCTAAGTACTCAAAGCAAACGATGGGATCCCGGATGCCCTCGTCGGAGAGATTGGCAAGGCAGAGGGCGACCCACTTGGCGGCAAATTCGCTGTCCTCGTCCAGCAGGGGCATGAAGCCCCGGGTGAAGGCGGAGATCCGTCCTGCGGACTTGGTGCCGATGATCCGGTCGGCAGGGATCTCTGCCAGTCCCACGGTTTGGGTGGAATCGGTGCCATCCTCGCCCAAAAGCTCGTCCAGCACAGCCGGGTAGGGATCCATATGGTTGCTTTGCGCCTCTTTATATTCTCGCTGCCCCGCTTTCAGGGCACGCAGATATTCGTCAAATGCTTCTGTTCTGTTCACACGTTACCTCCTTTGGTCCCAAAAATTCGGTGAACATACTCTTACTACTATATCATACCCAATTTCTCTCCATTTTGCAACAAAAAACTGTATCCGGGGGTGGAATTGATTCGGCTTTCCTATGCCCAGAGGTGTTTTTCAGCCCGTTTTTTCTGGGCGACAACGTATTTTTGCGCCAATCCCACACCAAAAATGCGTTTGGGTAGTGACATTCCCGGTAAACCGTGCTATGATAATGCCATAAATCGCATCCCGGCGCTGTCGGGAGAATTGAAAGGAGTAATTATTATGGGACTTATTAAGGCAGGCATCGGTGCTATTGGCGGCGTAATGGCCGATCAGTGGAAGGAATTTTTCTACTGCGAGGCACTCCCCAGCGACGTGCTGATGCGCAAGGGCACCAAGCGGATCAGCGGCCGCTCCTCCAACACCAACGCCAGCGACAACATCATCTCCAACGGCTCCGGCATCGCCGTGGCGGACGGTCAGTGTATGATCATCGTGGAGCAGGGCAAGATCGTGGAGGTCTGTGCCGAGCCCGGCGAGTTTACTTACAATTCCTCTACCGAGCCCTCCATCTTTGCGGGCAGCCTGGGTCAGAGCATCCTTGACACCTTCAAGACCATCGGCAAGCGCTTTGCCTACGGCGGCGACACCGGCAAGGATCAGAGAGTCTACTACTTCAACACCAAGGAGATCATGGGCAACAAGTTCGGCACCCCCACGCCCATTATGTTTGAGGTCACCAATAAGAAGGTAGGCTTTTATAAGACCGTGAATCTTCGCTGCAACGGCGTGTATTCTTACTTCATCTCCAACCCCCTGCTGTTCTACACCAAGGTCTGTGGCAACGTCAGCGATGAGTTCCGCCGTGAGGAGATCGACAGCACCCTGAAGACCGAGTTCGTTTCCAACCTGCAGAACGCCTTCGGCGTGCTGGCAGCCCAGGAGCTGCGCCCCGCACAGCTGCCCGGTAAGGTCAACGAGCTGCGCGCCGCCATGAACGAGGCCCTGCGCTACGACTGGATCGAGAGCCGCGGCATCACCGTGGGCAACATCGCTCTGAACCCCATCAATCTGAATCCCGAGGACATGAAGGCCATCGCCCAGATGGAAGAATCCGCTTCCTACGGCTCCAATGCAGCCATGGCGCTGGGCCGCATGACCACTGCCCAGGCCAACGCCATGGAAACCGCCGCCGGCAACACCGCCGGTGCCATGACCGGCTTTATGGGCTTTGGCATGGCCAGCAACGCCATGGGCGGCTTCAATCCTGCTCAGCAGATCGCCATGATGCAGCAACAGCAGCCTCAGCAGGCAGCTGCTCCCGCTCCTGCCGCCGATGGCTGGAAGTGCAGCTGCGGTGCCACCGCCACCGGCAAGTTCTGCCCCGAGTGCGGCAGCAAGAAGCCCGAGCCCGTCGCCGGCTGGAAGTGCAGCTGCGGCGCCACCGCTACCGGCAAATTCTGCCCCGAGTGCGGCAGCCCCAAGCCTGCGGACAATGGCTGGACCTGCTCCTGCGGCACCGTGAACCAGGGCAAATTCTGCTCCAATTGCGGCGGCAAGAAGCCTGCCGGTGTCCCTCAGTATAAGTGCGACAAGTGCGGCTGGCAGCCGGAGGATCCCACCAAGGCACCCAAGTTCTGCCCTGAGTGCGGCGATCCCTTCGATGCTGGTGATATTGTGTAAGGAGTGAGGCTGATGGCTGTATTACAGGAATTCAAATGCCCCTGCTGTGACGGCGGCATTGCCTTCGACAGCGCCTCGCAAAAAATGAAGTGTCCCTTCTGCGACACGGAATTCGAAGTGGACACCCTCCAGGCCTATCAAAACGAGCTGGACAGCCAGGGCGTGGACGATCTGGCATGGGATGGCGCTGCCGGTCAGGAATGGACTGAGGATGAAACCACCGGTCTGCGCACCTATGTGTGCAAGGCTTGCGCCGGTGAGATCGTAGGCGATGCCACCCTGGGCGCTACCGAGTGTCCCTTCTGCGGCAACCCGGTGGTGCTGAAGGGTCAGTTTGAAGGCGATTTGAAGCCGGATATGGTGATCCCCTTCAAGCTGGACAAAAAGGCCGCCGTGGAGGCGCTGAAGAAGCACTATTCCGGCAAGCGACTGCTGCCGAAGGTCTTCAAGGACGAAAACCGCATCCAGGAGATCAAGGGCATTTATGTGCCGTTTTGGCTGTTTGAGGCGGATGCGGATGCCAATATCCGCTACAAGGCCACCCGGGTCCGCTGCTGGAGCGACAGCGAATACGACTACACCGAAACCCAATATTACGCCGTCATGCGCAGCGGTGACCTGGGCTTTAACTGGGTGCCGGTGGACGGCTCCACCAAGATGGAGGATGCTCTGATGGAATCCATCGAGCCCTACAACGTTGCCGAAGCGGTGGATTTCCAGACGGCATATCTGTCCGGCTACCTGGCGGATAAGTACGACGTGCCCGCCGAGGAAAGCGTCAACCGTGCCAACGCCCGGGTGCGCAAGACCACTGAGGACGCCTTCGCCGCCACGGTGCAGGGCTATACCACCGTGGTGCCGGAGCATTCGGATATCCGTCTGCAAAACGGCAAGGCCAAGTACGCTCTGTACCCGGTGTGGCTGCTGAATACCCAGTGGAACGGCAAGAAGTACACCTTCGCCATGAACGGTCAGACCGGCAAAATGGTGGGCGATCTGCCCATGGATAAGGGTCTGTTCTGGAAGTGGTTCTTTGGTGTGGGCGGCATCGCCGCCGCAGCCAGCTTCGCCATCGGCTACCTGCTGTGGCTGCTGTAAGGAGGTGCCGGATATGAAAAAGAATGTATTTTTGCTGGCACTTGTGGTGCTGATGTGTGTTTGCCTGGTGGTGCCTGCCTTCGCTATGCAGGCGGACCGGGTACGGGATCAGGCCGGTCTGCTGGAAAAAAGCGGTCACGACGCTTTGGAAGAACGACTGGCGCAGATCCATCAGCAGTATGACGTGGAAGTGATGGTCGTCACCGTGGCAAGCTGCGGAGATCTGACCTGGGAAGAATACGCCGAGCAAGCCTATAAGAACTACTTGGGCTATGATTCCGACGGCATCCTCCTGCTCATCGACATGGACGAAAACAACCGTGGCTTGCAGATCTTCAGCCACAATGTGGGCTCCGATGCGGTGGGTGTTTCTGAGATCGATAGAATCGGCGACGAGATCGCTCCCTACCTCACCGCCGGTGAGTATGCCAAGGCCTTTGGCATTTACGCCGATGAATGTGAGCACTATATCGACATCGAGATCAATGGCGCGCCGTTCAAGCCTTTTAAGGTCTTGCTCATCAGCCTGGTCATCGGTGCCGTGGTTGCGCTGATCGTCACGGGCGTGATGAAGAGCAAGCTGAAAAGTGTCCATGCCAAGTCCGGCGCAACGGATTACGTCCGTGAGGGCAGTATGCATGTGACGGTGGCACGGGAATTTTACCTGTACCGCACGGTCACCCGCAGAGCCAAGCCCAAATCCAATTCTTCCTCCGGTGGAGGCGGCGGTTCCCGCTCCAGCACCGGCGGCCGCTCTTTCTGATAACAAACCCCGCACCTGCATCGCCGGTGCGGGGTTACTGCTGTAAATGATTGTTTAGATTAGCAACGCACCTGCTCTTGCCCCCCGCATTTATGAGGGGGGTGGCCGAAGCGCAAGCGAGGCCGGGGGGAGGATTTTCCTGAACTCCCCCAGTCAAAAATCAAAGATTTTTGCCAGCCCCCTCTTAAAAGCGGGGGCCAAGGGGTGCAGCACGTTAATCACATAAACAATCATTTACACGAAAAAGACCGCCCGGGATGGGCGGTCTTTTGCTTATTTCTTCTCAAGCTCTTCCAGGTGCTTCTTCAGAACCAGGTTGATGTACTGAGATAAGGAGCGGTCGTCCGCTTCCGATATCTCTCGTAGCTTTGCCAGAAGATCATTGTCTAATGTGATACATACTTTTTCCTTAAGCGGTTTCATCTGTTCCTCACCTCGGTAGAATTATATCATTTCCTACCACAAAATATTGACAAATATGGCAATATAATATAAACTAATATAATATCATACTAAAGGGAGTAAATAGATGTTAATCGAAATGGGCGATGATATCTTTGCGAAGAATTTGCGTTATTTGCGGCAAAAGCGGCGTATTTCCCAAAAAGCGCTGGCGGAGGCGGTGGGGATCAGCCGTTATACCCTCCGGGGCATCGAATCCGGTATGATGCGACCGGCGCTGGAGCTGGATGCATTCAGCAAAATCTGTGACCTCCTCACCGTTGACCATGACGATATGGTTCACAAGGCGTTTTACGCCTCCTGATAAAACCCCGCACCTGCATCGCCGGTGCGGGGTTATGATTGTTTGTCTTCGTAGGGCGGGGTCATGACCCCGCCCCAACATAACGGGAATGAGCAGAAAAAATGTTGTAAAAACCTACATTTCACATCGATTTATCAAAGCAATTGTCCAACGTAGTCGGCGGGGTCATGACCCCGCCCTACGATGGCGTTGCTCATATAAACAATCATCTTCCCAATCAGATCTTCGGGTCGAAGCTGGGCATGAGCTGCAGCTTGAAGAGGTTCATTTGGTGCTTCCGGTCAATGAGCTCCTTCTTTTCCGGGTCGTTCATCACGCCGGTGCGGAAATACACATCCAGCCGCGCATAGGTAAAGCCCAGATTCACCTCATCGGTCTTGCCGCACAGACCGTCAATGGGCACCTTGTCCACCAGCACCTCCGGCAGACCCAGCAGCCGACCGATCTCCTTGACCTCGGTGACCGTCAGGTTGCACATGGGCGAAAAGTCGCCGGCGGCATCGCCGTAACGGGTGGAGTAGCCCACCCAGTCCTCGGACAGATTGCAGGTATTCACCACACGCCCGTTCACCGACTGGCTCACGGCGTACAGTGTCGCCATCCGCACCCGGGGCGGCACGTTGATCCGGGTCTGCTGGGAAATGGGCAGATCGGCGGGCATGGCACCCAGAATGCCGTCCACAGCCGCCTTCACGTTGATCTCATAGTGCCGGATGCCCAGGTGGTTGACCAGCAGGTATGCCATGTCGATGTCCCCCTGCTGACCCTGGGGCATCAGCACGCCGATGACCCGATCCTTGCCCAGAGCCTCCACGCACAGCGCTGCGGCGATGGAGCTGTCCTTGCCGCCGGAGATGCCCACAACAGCATTACAGCCCTTGCCATTCTCTTCAAAAAAGTTGCGGATCCACGCAACACATTCATTTTTTACACGGTTTGCATCAAACATTTCGCTACCTCCCAGAGGATCAAACACTAAAATAGGTGCAGATTGCCTTTGTTTCGGGGGTCAATCCGTATCTATGGGTCAAAAAGCTCAGATAATTATCGTTATAGGGGTTCAGGGTATACAGCAAGGAGATCTGCGGCAGGACCTTATCCGGGGGGATCCTTCCGGACGCAAGATTTTGGAACAGGCCTTCCGCACGATTGTTGCAATCCACCGTGGGATACCACACCCCAAGTCCCCGCTGGTTCAGAATATAGGTCAAGGACAGAAATACACGCCAATAATCTATATAGGCTCTTTCCATCAAGGTATTGGTGTCCACACGGCTGAACAGCTCGGCTCTTTGCTTGGAAGAAACATTTGCGTTCTTAATGTCGTTTTCCGCTATTTTCGTAACTGCCACATTCACTGCCAGCGCCGCCGCAAAGCCACCTATGCCGCTGAAAACCATGCCCGGCATCATATTATACATTCTGATCTTTTTGTCTTGATTGGCTTCGATGGTTAGGTTGAAGCTCTCGATCATGTTATCCACATCTTCGCCGCATAGGCAAAAATCAGCAGTATGATCCTGCTCGAATTGCTCCTGGGAAATGTCATAGATTTCCGCCTTGTACAGCACTTCCATCGCGGCGTTTATGAGCGGGCTTCTGTGCTTTTGGTATATTTCGGGGAAGACGATGAGAAACGAATCCAGATCCTTGATCCGCGCGCAGTATTCTGCATGCAGTTCGCCCACCTTCTTCTTTGCCATGAACGAAAACTGCTTGCGATAGGTATTAAAAACATCCATTTCCCTGGATACCACGATCGTTTCGCTTAACAGCGGAAATCTGACCTCTTGCCCGCGGACAAGCTCTATCTGCGACACAACCGTATTCGTTCTCACAGGGACCATCTGCTGGTTCAGCCTGTTTCCGCAGCCGGTACAGAAGCTGTCTGTATTTCCTACCATTTTTCCGCAACGAGTACAAAAAGGCATGCTCTATTCCTCCGCAATGACATTTTCTGAAATGCACCAAGTCCCGGCAAACGCCTTGGAAAAACAAGCTGTGGTGCAGTAAAAGAGGGAAACCAACACTTCTTGTTTTTATTATAACGGATAACAAAGGAAAGTCAATATACGAAATCCCCCTGCCGCCTGCGGGCGACTAATAGTCGCCCCTACGATTTGTCGATATGCCTGCGGTATATCGACAAACCCAACGGGATTTATATCGATGCTAACGAAAAAATGCCGTCCCGAAGGACGGCAGTTTTTTGTTAGCAATTAGCCCTTGATAGCAGCCTGTCCTGCAATACGCAAAAGAGGGATTGCCGTAGGGGACGATGCCTTCATCGTCCCGCGGGCGGATGTGGGCATCCGCCCCTACAAGAAAATCCGCCCCTCAAAAGAGGAGCGGATTCGTTGTTAGTTATTAGCCCTTGATAGCTGCCTGAGCGGCGGCGAGGCGGGCGATGGGCACACGGAAGGGGGAGCAGGACACATAGTCCAGACCGATCTTGTGGCAGAACTCGACAGACATGGGGTCGCCGCCGTGCTCGCCGCAGATGCCGTAGTGCAGCTTCTTGCCGGTAGCCTTGG
>JAZNRS010000091.1:0-11827 GCA_045590815.1 Faecousia sp. | reverse complement strand
CAGAACGACAATGGCTACGATCCGACTTAGCCAACAGCGGACAGGAATGCAGCGAACTCCTTGGTCTTGGGAGCGTCCATCTTGATGGAGTCGATGACGACGATGTTCTGCTCGGATGCCTTAGCGCTCAGCACGGACTTCAGAGCCAGACGGCGGCTCTTCTTGTTCAGGCTGTAGCTGGAATCACGGGGCTTGGGAGCGAACACGATACCGCCGTGGGTCCACTGGGGAGCACGGGTGCTGCCCTGACGGGCGCGGCCGGTACCCTTCTGACGCCAGGGCTTACGGCCACCGCCGGAAACCTCAGCGCGGGTCAGGGAAGACTGAGTACCCTGACGCTTGTTGGCCAGATGGTTCTTGACCACATCGTGGACAACGGACTCATTAGCCTCAATGCCGAACACAGCTTCGGAGAGCTCGATCTCGCCAACCAGCTTGCCGGACATATCATAAACGTTAGTCTTAAGCATGATTTAAGATCTCCTTTCCTTAGCCGTTTCTTGCGGAAGCCTTCTGGGGATTTCTGCCGGAAGCCTTCTGCGGGTTCTTGCTGATGCCGGTATCGGCCTGCTTGATCTTGTTGTTCTTGACGGTGTTGCGGATGTAGACCAGACCGCCCTTGGGGCCGGGGATGGCGCCGCGGATAACGATCATGTTCAGCTCTGCATCTACCTTAACGATGTCCAGGTTCTCAATGGTGACCTGCTCCACGCCCATCTGGCCGGCGCCGATCTTGCCCTTGAAAATGCGGGACTGGTGGGAAGAAGCACCCATAGAACCTGCGTGACGGTGAACAGGGCCGCCGCCGTGGGTCATATCGGTACGATGGGCACCGTGGCGCTTGATGACGCCCTGGTAGCCATGGCCCTTGCTGATGCCGGTGACATCGATCTTGTCGCCAGCGGCGAAGACGTCAGCCTTGATCTCGTCGCCGACGTTCATGTCAGCAGCGTTATCCAGCTTGAACTCCTTCAGGTACTTCTTGGCGGCAACGCCAGCCTTCTTCAGGTGGCCTGCCTCAGGCTTGCTGAGCTTCTTCTCGGCGATGTCGCCGAAGCCCAGCTGGACGGCGGTGTAGCCGTCGGTCTCAACGGTCTTCTTCTGAGTGACGACGCAGGGGCCTGCTTCCACAACGGTAACAGGGATCACCTTGCCGCTCTCATCGAAGATCTGGGTCATGCCCACTTTCTTGCCGATGATTGCTTTCTGCATTTGGTTTTACTCCTTTTATTAGGTTATTGGTTGACACAGCATTGGGACTGCGCCAACATGACCCGTCCGCCCGATGCCAGACAGTGCGGGCAGCGGTAATTCCTATATTATAATGTAAGGAATTACAGCTTTATCTCTATCTCAACGCCAGCGGGGAGATCCAGGCTCATCAGAGCCTCGACGGTCTTCTGGTTGGGGTTGAGGATATCGATCAGTCTCTTGTGGGTTCTGCGCTCAAACTGCTCACGGCTGTCCTTGTACTTGTGAACAGCGCGAAGGATGGTAACGAC
Organism: Faecousia sp.; assembly: GCA_045590815.1. Classification (GTDB taxonomy): domain Bacteria; phylum Bacillota; class Clostridia; order Oscillospirales; family Oscillospiraceae; genus Faecousia. The sequence continues at coordinate 10,325 of JAZNRS010000091.1, read as the reverse complement.
TTCCTTCTTGGTGGGCAGCGGGATGGGGCCGGAAACAGCAGCGCCATTGCGCTTAGCAGTCTCCACGATCTTTGCAGCGCTGGAGTCGATCAGCTGGTGATCGTAAGCCTTCAGCCGGATGCGGATCATTTCCTGGTTTGCCATGGTTTGTTTTCCTCCTTGAATTTCGTACTCAGTTTTGCGTGGGATCTGGGTACGGTCGAACTGTTTTCGTTAACGCCGCCGTGCGTATCATTCCGGGCCAAGAAAAATGGCCGACGCAAGGCCGACCTTTCCCCTGCCGCAGCGATATACGCAGCGTAAACAGAAGCAGTTCAGCCGCCCGATGACCGGACATACTCCACGGAAGTTACCGCCTTTCGACGCAATCTCCCGCTTCATCGCAGTACATGCATAGTATCCCTACACACGCTCGATTATGATACCACCTTTTTCGCCATTTGTCAAGAGAATTTTTCAGATATTTTCACAAATTTTCATATGAATTTTCAGCCATTCCGACGGAGTAATTTCACCGCATAAATGCATAAATAACGTGTCATTGCGAGGCGGCTACGCCGCCGTGGCAATCCCCCATGGCGTTGCGCTCTGAACAAGCCTTAGGGCGTGTCATCCTGAGCGGAGCGAAGCGAAGCCGAAGGATCTACGCATTTCGTTGACATTTCTACAGAATTCGGTGCGTAGATCCTTCGACTCCCTCCGGTCGCTCAGGATGACAATATTTTGATACAAAAAGTAAGGGAGGGTCAAGACCCTCCCCTACAATTCCTTTATTCTTTCTTTTTACCGCAAGCACCGCAAAACACACATTAATCAGCTTGCATTTTTGCTTCTTCCTGTGCCTTCTCCTGCTCCGCCTTTTGTTCAATCTGAATGCGCTTCCAAGTAGGAATCTCTTCCTGCACCGGGGTACGGACTTGTGTTTCGGTGTTCCTGGCGGCACACTCCACATACGCCATACTGTTACGATAGCCAATCGCCACAACACCAAAGATGATCATGGCAACACCCGATAGGATTCCTGAAACGTCCAGTTCAATGACAGAAGAGATACACACTATACCGCCCATTACAAAGGCGAACACACTCAGAGCGATGGATATATAGCTGTCGGCAAAGCCGGAAATCACTGTCTGCTTTGCAGTGGCAATGGCACGCACAGCCTTATACCGAAAAATGATGACCAATGCAAATGGACCTGCGAGCAGGCCTATTACCATCAATACCTCTGTCCCAACGGCACCCAGCGAAAACAGAATAACAACCAGCACCACAAAAATAACGACGAGATATACGATTTCCAGCACCTGCCCGGACATCAAAAAGGTAAACGCCAACTGGCTGGGTACCTTGTTTAACTTAGCCTGAACGTAGACCATCCACATACCAACCAGCAACAGTACCTGCGGAATACTTTCCCCCAGCGCCATCAAGAGATTGTACAGCCAAGTGAAATTTCCTTGTATAGCATCCTTGCCCAGTATCGTAAGAATACTATTCAATTCGTCGCCCCTGACTGCCAGGAAAAGGCTAACCAGAAATTCCAAGGTCAGGCAGATCACGCCCGCCAGAAAGACGCCCGACGATGCATTATCCTTCAGTGCGGATAACGCGAGCGCTTTGGTATCCACCGAAGGGCGTTCCGCACCCATCATGCTTCCCGACGGTGTGATCACTGCGTTTTTCTTCGGAAGGATCTCACCGCAGTCAGTGCAAACAACCTCACCGTCCCGATAAAAACTCCCGCATTTTGGACACTCCATATTATCCCCCTTTCTTCTGAACCCCGGAGTTTATTTACTTTATTTTACAATTCCGTCTACTATTTTCAAGTATTGCTTCTAATTACTCGTTCCGGCCATTGTCAGATACCTTAGTAATTCCGATGCTTATCGCCGTAAGGCGCAATCCGCTTGCATTTTTGCTTATTCCTGCGCCTTCTCCTGGTCTGCCTTTTGCTTAGCTTCTTCCATCTGAATGCGCTTCCAGGTAGGAATCTCTTCCTGCTGAGCAGGCGCAGGAGGCGTCCCCTTATACTGCTCAGACCGACCGCCCGACGTACGCTCCTTGATCATCAGCAGCAAATCAACAGCAATCATAATCACGCCGCTGATGCCCAAAATCAGGAAGCCAAAGGACAAGATCAAATAGATCACAGGTGTACCTGAATAGGGGTAACGAGCTACATCCATAAGACGTAGTATATCAACAAATTTCTGCATACCAAAGCCAACCAGCAGATTGGCGATGCCGGCGCCAAACATCGCAGACCGGGCACCCATTTCATCAACCGTCAACTTGATTGCGCAGTAACACGCAGCTGCATAGAGTACTGCCCCCAACGAAAGTATAAATATGGTTTCCATCACTTGAATCCCCCTTTATAAACATTATACTTTTTCTTACAATAATTGTCAAGCAACAGACGATCCTCCTTGGGAAGGTCAAGACCTCCCAAGGAGGATGCATTTCCCCATAGCTACTATTATATAATATGTATAATCGAGGTGCGCCTTTTTCCCGGCGGCATGGTGCCTTCTCCAAAATGTCGGAATCGGCTTGATTTCTGAGCGAAAGAGGGCTATAATTGTCCCAGAAAAATATGTCAAAAGGAGCGTTTGTTATGGACTTTTCATTTGCGGCAGCGAACGGCGTGCCGTTTCTGATGCTGTGCCTGTTCGGCGTGCTGGCAGTGGGCTATCTGCTGGGCCGCGTCACCATCAAGGGCATTTCCCTGGGCAGTGCGGGCGTATTTATCGTAGCGCTGGTTTTCGGCTGCTTCTTCTATAACAATCTTGCGGATGCGCTGACCGTGTCCAACAAAGAAGTCACCCTCACCTTCGTAAAAGAAGGTCTGAAGGTGGTGGAAAACATCGGTCTGATGTTCTTCGTCACCGCCGTGGGCTTCATCGCAGGTCCCGGCTTCATCGCCAATCTGAAAAAGAATTTCAAATCCTACGTCCTGCTGGGACTGGTGATCATCGTCGCCGGTGCGCTGACCTGCGTTGGCTGCATCTTCATCGACCGACTGATCTCCGATTCCCCCAACAACGAGATCACCGCCATGATGACCGGTATCTTCGCCGGTGCGCTGACCTCCACCCCCGCCTTCTCCGCCTCCAAGGGCGCTGTGGCTGAGGGTCTGGACGACATCGTTTCCACCGGCTACGGCATCGCCTATCTGTTTGGCGTGGTAGGCGTGGTGCTGTTCGTGCAGATCATGCCCAAGCTGTTGAAGGTGGATATGGATGCTGAACTGGCTAAGATCTCCACCGCCGACACCGGCAAAAAGAAGGTCTACAACGGCAAGCTCATCGACGTGGACGAATTCGGCTTCATGCCCTTTGCCCTGGCGGTGCTCATCGGCGTGTGCCTGGGCAGTCTGAAATTCGGCAATTTCTCTCTGACCACCACCGGCGGCTGCCTGCTGGCAGGTCTGGCGCTGGGTCACTTCCTGCACATCGGACCCATCAACCTGATGCCCAAGACCACCACCCTCAAGGCTCTGCGGGAGCTGGGACTGGTCTTCTTCCTGGCAGGTGCCGGCATTTCCGGCGGCGCCCAGTTTATCAAGTATTTCAAGGCGATCTACTTCGTCTACGGCATCGTGATCACCATTCTGCCCATGATCATCGGCTTCCTGGTGGCAAAATTCCTGCTGAAGCTGCCCTTGTTCAACAGCCTGGGCTCCCTCACCGGCGGCATGACCTCCACCCCCGCCCTGGGCACCTTGATCCACGTTACCGGCACCGAGGATGTGGCCTCTGCTTATGCTGCCACCTACCCCATCGCCTTGATCAGCGTAGTGTTCGCTTCCCAGTTGATCATCATTTTCCTGTCATAATCCAAAGGCGGTGCATTCCCAATGCACCGCTTTTCCATTTCCTTTTGTAAATGATTGTTTAGCTTAGCAACGCACCCGCTCTTGCCCCCCGCATTTATGAGGGGGGTGGCCGAAGCGCAAGCGAGGCCGGGGGGAGTAAAAATAAGATTTTACCGAACTCCCCCAGTCAAAAATCAAAGATTTTTGCCAGCTTCTCCCCAGGGAGAAGCTTTACGCTAAACAATCATTTATCGGTATACCAAAAAACACTCGTTGCGGTTTTCGCAACGAGTGTTTTCTCATTTGATTTCCCAGAGCTTTACCTGGCTGGCCTTTTCGTAGAGGCGCAGGTAGCTGTCATACCGGGTCGCCTCAATGTCCCCGGCGACCACAGCGGCAGTCACCGCACAGCCCGGTTCCTTCCGGTGGGAACAATCGTGGAACTGGCATTGTCCCATATACCGTCCAAAATCCGGGAAGGCATACTGCAGATTCTCCTTCAAGATCACATCCATCTGATCCGTATCGAAGGAAGAAAATCCCGGGGTATCCGCCACGAAAGTGTCCTCCCCAATGGCGTACAGCTCCACATGCCGGGTGGTATGGCGACCACGCCCCAGCTTTTCGGAAACCTCGCCGGTGGGCAGCGCCAGCTCCGGACACAGCCGGTTGAGGATACTGCTCTTGCCCACACCGGAATTTCCGGTGGAGGCCGTGAGCTTTCCCTGTAGCAATTGCCGCAGCTCCTCCACGCCCTCGCCGGTTTCGGCGCTGGTGAGGATCACGGAAAATCCCGCATTCCGATAGATCCGTTCCAGGTCTATCGCCGGATCCAGGTCGCACTTATTGATGCACAGCACCACCGGCACCTCCCGGTCGCCGGCGATAGCCGCCACCCGGTCGATGAGAAACGGCTCCGTCACCGGATTGACATTGGCGGCGAAGATCACCAACGCATCCACGTTTGCCACCGCCGGACGGACGAACCAATTCCGTCGGGGCAGGATCTTTTCCACCATGCCCTTGCCGTGCTCCACGGAGATCTCCACCAAGTCGCCGGTGAGTGGGCTTTCCCCACCCCGGCGCAGCGAGCCCCGACCACGGCAGGTGACCATGCCGGATTCCGTCTGCACATCGTAAAATCCGCTTAATGAACGCAAAATGCGTCCGGTCGTTTTCTTAACCATCGATATCAAAATCCACCGTTTCCGTGCCGAAATACTCCCCGTCGATATACAGCTCATAGCTGACGACACCGTTGCCGGTGATGGGCACGATGTATTCGTTGGGGGTACCCGGCTGAATGGTATTCTCCAGATAAACCTCGCCGCCGACCTTGATGGTCAGGGTATAGCTGTCATCCTTGCTGGGGATGATGAAGGCATAATCAATGGTCACCGGCTCCTGGGGATCCGCCGGCTGGGTGGGCTCAGGAGGGGTCGTGGGCTGGGTCGGTTCGGTGGGCTCGGTGGGATCCACGGGATTCGGCGTGATCTCCGGAATACCGGTAGACACATCCAAAATAATGATGGTCGTCACATCGATCTTGACGAACTTTTCCTCAGACTGGGCAACCACCTGTCCCTTGGGCTTATCGCTGTCCACGGGATTTTCCCGGATCTCCATAAAGCCGTTGGCATTGAGGATCTTGGTGGCCTCCGCCACATTCCGTCCCACCACATTAGGCATTTCCGCCTTGACGACCTCGGTACTGGGACCGGTGCTGATCCACAGAGTCACGGTCTGACCCTGCTCCAGCTCGGCACCTGCCTCCGGATCGGTACGGATCACATGATCCTTGGGCTTATCGCTCTGCTCCACCCGGATCAGGTAGTTCAGCTCCAGCTTCAAACCATCCAGATGGACCTTTGCCGCATCCAGGGTAACGCCGTCAGTAAGATCTTCCATATATTTTGCCGGCGGCTTGGCGCCGCGGCTGATGGTGACGAACACCTTGGTGGGATTGGCGACCTTATCGCCGCCCAGGGGACGCTGATCCATGATCACGCCCTTCGGGTAATCCTCACTGTATTGTCCGCCGCCTTCCACTTCCACCACTTCGATTCCCTCGTAGCTGCCGATAGAATCATAGCGTTGACCGATGAGATCCGGCACGATGACCATATCCGGCTTGCCCAGCATGCCTGCCAGGATCACCGCAATCACGATCACCGCCACCACGCCAACCACCACGCAGGCGGTGATGGCAATGGTCGCCACACGATTGCGCTCATTTTCCTTCTCCTGGGGCTTCGGCTCCGGCTTACGCCGGGCGGGCTTCGGCTGTGCGGTGCGCTCAGCAATGGTCTTGGGCTCCGGGATGGGCTGTGCCGCCAACTCCTCCTCCGTAGGCAGAGGACGGGTGGCACCGTCCACACTCACCGGCGCATCCATAAACACCATGGTCGGCTCCTTGCGGAACTCATCCATATCATAGAGCATGGCGGTAGCGGTAGCATACCGCTTCGCCGGGGACAGCGCCATGGACTTGCGGATGATCTGCTCCAGACCGGTGGGAATGTTGGGATTCAGCAGCGAGGGCTTTACCGCGCCGCCGCTGATATGCTGAATGGCGATACTCACCGGGGATTCCCCATCGTAGGGCACACGACCGGTGATCATTTCATACATCACCACGCCCAAAGAGTACAGATCCGACCGGTTATCCACCCGACCGCCCTTGGCCTGCTCGGGGGAAATGTAGTGGACGGAGCCCAGCGCCTCCTTGGTAAGGGTGTTGGTTTTCGCCATCACCTGGGCGATGCCGAAATCCGTCACCTTTACAGAGCCGTTTTTCAGCACCATCACATTGTGGGGCTTGATGTCCCGATGGACGATGCCCCGGCTGTGGGCGTGCTCCAGCGCCTTGGCGATCTGAATGGCGAAGTGGAGGGTCTCCTTCCAGTTGAGGGTGCCCTTTTTCTCCATGTAGTGCTTCAGCGTGATGCCGTCGATCAGCTCCATGACGATGTAATCCGCCGAAGAGGAGCTGGACACATCGTACACCGACACGATATTCGGGTGGCTGAACATGGCGACCGACTGGCTTTCCCCATGGAAGCGCTCCCGGAATTCCTCGTCCTGGGAATATTCATCCTTCAATATCTTGATGGCCACCAGCCGGTTCAGCCGGTGACAGCGAGCCTTGTACACATGGGCCATGCCGCCGGTACCGATCAGCTCCAATATTTCATACCGGCCGTCTAACAGCCGACCGATGTAGTTGTCATTTTCCATAGATCGTTCCTCCATCAAACCTGCACCAGGACAGTGGTCACATTGTCCGGTGCGCCACGGTTTTTGGTGATGTCCAGCAGGCGCTGACAGCAGTATTTTTTGCCCACGCCGTGGACGATCTCAAATAGTATCTCCTGGTCATCCAGCAGATTGGTCAAGCCGTCGCTGCACAGCAGCAGACAGTCCCCCCGTTCCAGATTCACCCGGAACAGGTCGCACATGACCATAGGCTCCGTGCCGATGGCACGGGTGATGTAATTTTTACCGGGGAAATTCCGGGCTTGCTCCGGCTTCAGCTCCCGGCGCTGGATCATCAACTGCACCAGGGAATGGTCGGTGGTGACCCGCTGGATCCCGGAATCGTTGATCCGGTAGCATCGGCTGTCGCCCACATTCAGCACCACAGCCTGCCGTCCACGGATCAGCGCCGCAACCAGGGTGGTGCCCATGCCGGCGAATTCTTCGATCTGCTGCGCCTGGTCGAACACAGTGAAATTTGCCAGCTTCGCCGCCCGCTGGAGCATCTGCTCCAGGGCTTCCCCATCCATATTGGCGTGAAAATTGCGCTTGATCTCCTGGGTGAACACATCCGCCGCCAGCGAACTGGCGATGTTGCCGGACTTGGCGCCACCCATGCCATCACAGACCACGCACAACAGCCCGCCACGGTCCAGCTTTACAATTTGATAGGTATCCTGGTTCTGGGGGCGCACACACCCCGCATCCGTCAAGGCCCAATATTGCATGGTCATTCACTCCTTTACAGACTTTTGTAGGGGAGGGTCTTGACCCTCCCTTGGGTGACCAAAGGTCGCCCAAGCATACGCACATAGCGCCTTCGGCGACGGGAGGGTCAAGACCCTCCCCTACTGTATGCTTTTATTATACTTTCTTCTAAGCTGCCCGCAAGAGGCATCGATATCGCCGCCTAAGGTACGGCGCACGGTGGCGGTCACGCCGCCGTCCTCCAAAATCTGCTGAAACCGAGCCACCGCTTTCCGGGAGCTGGGCTTCAGAGGGCTTTCCTCCACATGGTTCAGCGGGATCAGATTCACATGGGCAGGCAGACCCCTCAGCCGCCGCAGCAGCTCCTTCGCCGCCGCCTCGGAATCATTGACCCCGTCGATCATGGCGTACTCAAAATGAATCCGCCGGGAGGTCGCCTCATAATACCGGCGGCAGGCCGCCAGCAGCACATCCATGGGATACGCCTTGTTCACGGGCATGATCTGGCCGCGCACCGCATCATTGGGCCCGTGCAGCGAGATCGCCAAGGAAATTTGCAGCTTTTTCTCCGCCAATGCGTCAATTTTCGGCACCAGTCCGCAGGTGCTGAGGCTGATGTGCCGCATGGAAATGTTCATGCCCTCGGGGCTGTTCACCAGCTCCAAAAAGCGAAGAACATTGTCGAAATTGTCCAAGGGCTCGCCAATACCCATCAGCACGATGTGGGAAACCGGCAGCCCGGAATCCACCTGGGTAAACAGCACCTGATCCAGCATTTCGTAAGGCTCCAGCCGCCGCACCAGTCCACCCAAGGTGGAGGCGCAGAAGGCACAGCCCATGGCGCAGCCCACCTCCGTGGAGATGCACACGGTGTTACCGTAGTGATAGCGCATCAGCACCGTTTCCACGCAGTTGCCGTCAGCCAGCCGCCACAGATATTTGATGGTGCCGTCCCGGGCGGATTCCTGCTTGCGCACCACCTCCGGCGCAACAATGGGATACATTTGCGCCAGTTCCGCCCGTAGCTTTTGGGGCAGATTGGTCATCTCGTCGTAAGTACGCACACCCTTGTGAAGCCAGCCGTACACCTGCTTCGCCCGAAATGCCGGCTGCCCCATTTCCTTCAGCAGCGCCCCCATTTCCGGCAGGGTCATCGACTTGATATTCATGCTTTCCTCCGCATTCTGGCGATGAAGAAGCCGTCGGTATCGTATTCACCGGGCACCAGGCGGATCATACCGGAAGTGTTTTTCGGGAACACGTCGGGCAGCTCCAACGGCTCCAGCTCAAATTCCGGACGGTGGCGCAAAAACGCCTCCACGACCCCCTCATTTTCCCGGCGCACTAAGGTGCAGGTGGAGTACATCAGCACGCCACCGGGCTTGACATATTCCGCCTGCTCGTCAAGGATCTTGATCTGTAGCTCCGGCAAACGTGCCATTTCCGAGGGGTCTTTGTAGCGGATGTCGGGCTTTTTGCGGATAATTCCGTACCCGGAGCAGGGCACATCCGCAATAACCACATCCATTTTATGATACCAGGTACGGTGATTATCCGTAGCATCCTGCTCACGAACCAGCACATTGGTTAGTCCCAACCGGTCTGCGCCGTGCTGGATGAGGGTAGTCTTGTGCCGATGGATGTCGGCGGAGCGGATCTTGCCCACGCCGCCCATAGCGATGGCCGCGGCAAAGGTCTTGCCGCCGGGTGCAGCGCAGCAATCCAGTACCCGCACGTCCTCCCCCTGGGGGATCTTGGCGCACATCACCGCCAGCCGGGACGCCGCATCCTGCACATAGAAATAGCCCTTTTTGAAGGCCTCCAGCCGTTCCAGGTTGCCGGTATTGGACAGAACCAGGCAGTCCGGCATCCAGGGATGGGGGATCGCCACCACGTCCTCCGCCTGCAGCGCCGCCACCAATTCGGCGGTGGTGATCCGCAGGGTGTTCACCTGCACCACAGTCTGGGGGGTGTCGTTGTTGGCAGCCAGCATAGGCTCCAGCTTCTCCTCACCCACATAGCCCTTCAGCAGGTCGATGAGCTTCTGAGGATGGCTGTACCGATCCTCCAGCTTGGTAGGCATATTCAGCGTGCCCTTGGTGCGCACCGCATTACGCAGCACCCCATTCACCAGCCCGGGAGCAGACCGCTGCCATCGGCAATATTTCTTCGCCAGGGCAACAGACTCATTCACCGCCGCATTGTCCGGGATCTTGTCCAGCTCATAGATCTGATACAGACCCATGTGCAGAATATCCCGCACCAGCGGATGCAGATCCTTGACCTTGCCGGTGAGCAGCTGGGCAAGGAAAAAGTCCAGCATACCCCGATGCTGCAGCACGCCGTAGCACAGCCGGGTGGCCAGCGCCGCGTCCCGGCGATCCAGCCGATCCCGGGCGATATAATCCTTCAAAACGCCGTTGGACCACGCCGCCTGCTTCCGGCAGGCGATCAAAGCATCCAGGGCAGTCTTTCTTGCATTCATAGCTTAACCTCATCGTAGGGGGCCGATGCCCACATCGGCCCTAATAAAAATAGC